>JABMMM010000069.1 GCA_013205565.1 Alcaligenaceae bacterium
GATCACGCGCCACAAAGGACTAATTCGGGTTGATTGTGACTAAAAACTCTGTCAACGTTGGCTACCTTTTTGTGCGGCGACTGCCCGAGCGTCAAACCCTCGTAGCCGCCGATCTCTTTCACCCATCGACATCCTCTGCCTAGTTTGAGCCCAAGTCGCTCATGCCACACTTTATGAAAACGAATAACCAAACCATCTTTGCGCTTTCAAGACCGCTTTTTTTAGCGTTGCTGGCACTCAACCTGGGCTTGTTACTTTGGCTCAAACTACTCACAGACAATTTTCTTAGCTGGAACGCAGTTGACTTAAACAAAGAGTCGCTGTTTCAGTTGAAGTCTTTGTTGGCAATTGCCCAATTTGCCTTGGTGGGTCTGAGTCTTGACCAAATTTTGCGCAAAGCGATCATAGGTTTTAACGTTCACTCAGAAAGCAGCCATGTGCCAGCCATTTTGGTACAGGTGCTCACCGTGACAATTTTCATCGTGACCGGAATCGCCGCCTATATCGGGCTCTACGACCATCATCTGAACTATTTGTTCGCCTCGATCGGCGCCTTAAGCGTTGGCATCCTCTACATTTTGAAAGATGTGGGGCATCAGGTCATTTGCGGCATCACCCTTCAAGCTGACCGCATCGTCTCAGTGGATGACTGGCTTGAGGTAAAGGAAGGCGGCGCCACAGAATACCTGCAGGTGGTTGAATTGGATTACCGCATGGTGGTGTTGCGAAACGATACTCGACAGTTGATTCGGGTATACAACCATCATTTCAGTGAAATGCACTTTATTAACTTGTCCAAGCAAAAGCCGGGGGTGGCTGCTCCGCGCAAACTCGAATTTAGGCTGAGCTCCGCCAATAACCCTGAGCGCGTGCTGCGCATCATGGAATTAGCCCTTAAGCACGTCGTTCACCATAACCATGAATTTCTTGACGAGTTTTCATGCCATGTCTCGAAGATCGACGAAGGTCGCGTCACCTATTTAATTTGGTACAGAGCCGACATCGACACCGCTCCGTTCGAAACAGATGGCATTATTTTATTAGTCCTATCGCGCTTTTTAAAATCTGCCGGTATCAATCTGAATCGGCTGTTCAACAACCCAGGACACACGAACCACAGCCAAGCACAGACTCGTCTGCTAGATTGCTATGGACTAGGAATTTTAAAACTGCTCAATAATGAGCAGGTCGTCACGATAGGTCAATCGGTCAGCGTACTGCATTATCATGCCGACCACCATTTGATAGAGAAAGGCGCGCAAGAAGACTGGATGTACATCATCTCTGAAGGCTGCTTAGAGGTGAAATTAGCCGATCAAACTGGTGAGATGAAGGTTGTTGCCACACTGTGGCCCGGTGACTTTGTGGGTGAAATGTCGATGCTCACGGGCGCACCGCGTGCCGCTGACGTCTTTGCGAAAGCAGACACCGTGCTCGTGCAGATCACCAAAGAAGACATCGCGCCCCTGCTCGACTCTAATCCCAAGTTGGTCAAACAGTTTTCAGATATTTTGGCGCAGCGCGTGGCCCAGAATGAAGTGTTTGCCAACTCTGACGGCCAATCCGCTCGCGTAGCTGAAGAGTCAAAAAGTATCACTGCAAAAATTTTGAATTTCTTTTTCAAGAAAAAGTAGGCACACTAGGGTCTTGAGCAAATTCGCACAAACGAAGCGAGGCCCTATGTCGCAAAACCTTCAGACCCACGATACCACCCTGCCTGACGGCGCCTGTTTAAAAATCTTTACCCAAGGTGCTGGCACTCCGCTCTTGCTAATCAGCGGGCTAGGCGGGACCGCCGCCTACTGGAATCCGTGCCTGCCCGCGCTCACCGCCGCGCACCAGGTGATTCGACTCGATCAGCGCGGCATCGGTGCAAGCACACGCGGTACGGCAGCGGTCACCATCGACCAGTTGGCCGATGATTGCATTGCAGTACTTGACCATCTTGGGATTGAGTCTGCAATCATTTTGGGACACTCAACCGGCGGGTGCATCACGCAGGCCATCGCATTGCGTTCACCACAACATGCCAAAGCCTGTGTCTTAACCGGCACCTGGACCAAACCCAATCGCTATATGCAAGAGCTGTTTAAGTTGCGCAAAGGCCTGTTGCGAAGCGACCCGATGGCATATGCCGTCTCGGCCACCTTTTATTCACACGAGCCAAGCTGGCTCAATGCCAACTGGGGCGCCTTAGATGCCTCGCGTGCCGCGGCGCCGCTGAGCGCCACCGCGCAAGACATTGTGGCAGAACGCATCGACGCCATCATGGCATTTGACAGAAGCGCCGACGTAGCGCGCATCAAGGTGCCTGTCTTGAATATTGGCGCACGCGACGATTTAATCGTGCCCGCCTTTTTACAAGAAGAGCTGGCTGCGCTGATGCCCGGCTCAACGCTGCACCTGCTTGAAGACGGTGGGCATTTTTTTCCGGTGACGCGCTTGGCAGGCTTTACCGGGGCGGTTCTAAACTGGGCAGCTAAAGTGCTTTGATGTGAGGCGCAGACATCCTCCCCGTTCAGAGGGAGGATGAATCGCACGAACAACCAGATGGGTTCAAAGGACTAGGGCCATTAGGCCTTAAACGTGACGGCTCAAAAACGACATGAGTAGCTGGGCGCAGTGCTCAGCGTAGCCGTCGCAGATATTATGCCCAGCGGTATCCACATAGGCGATCTCAGAGCCCTTGATGCGTTGATGCATTTGCTCATAGGCGTCGGCGTGTCCGATGGACTCTTTACCAGCGGCCACAATCAAGGCGGGGCATTTGATGCCCACAAGTTCTTCCATGAAATCGTGCGTGCACATGTGCAGCACGAACCGCCCAATAAAAGCTGGGTCATTTGAACCGGCCTGCTCGATAAACCAAGCCACTAAAGCCGGATCAGCGGTTTCATCAAAGCGCTCGTGAATCGTATCGGATAAAAACTTTTTTAAGCCGACCTGCTGAATCTTCGGGATCCAGGTGGGGGCATGGCTATTTTTCAAACCAGGTGTCGCGCCGTACAAGGCAAGTGTTTTGACTCGAGCGGTGTACTGCAACGCCAGCTGTTGCGCCACGTAACCACCAGCCGAGTTGCCCACGACGTGCGCCTGTTCGCAACCAAGGTGATCCAACAGCGCCGCGGCATCATCGACCAAGTGCTGTAGTGAAAAGGCCTGCTCCGAGTGCGGGATCGTCGACTTCCCATGTCCGCGTAAATCCATGCGGATCACACGGTAGCGCTTCGCAAGCTGTGGCACCCAGCTAAACCAGCGTTGCGAATTGCCCATTGCAGCGTGCAATAGAAACACCGTTTGTGGCTTGACCCACGGCTTGGTGAAGTCATCAACGTAATAGGCGAGTTTCAGGCCGTCCCGATTCAGATAATGTTGCATAGCCGATCCTGATTGTTTGATTATTTGATATCTGAGGTATGAGTAAATCGTTTTTATCAGATTTGCGCGTAAACCCTCACCGTTCAGGGCGGGGATGTCAGCGCGGAGGGCGCACCCTTTTAGTTCGCCTTGATCCCCGCGGTTTTAATCACCTGACGCCATTTCTCTATTTCAGTGGTGAGCAACTTGGTATACGCTGCCGGCGGGCCACTCGCCACGTCATACCCAAGTGCAGCAATGCGCTCTTTGATCGCGGGGTCTGCCAACACTTGATTGACGGCGGCATTCAATTTTGCAACCACTTCTGGCGCCATCCCGGCGGGTCCTAACAGCCCCCAGTGGCTACTGCAATCCACGCTGGGCAAACCACTCTCAGCAAACGTCGGCACGTTGGGTAGGGCCGCATTACGCTTGGTGCCAGTGACTGCGAGTGCGCGCAAGCGCCCTGTTTCAACGGCTTGCCGTACTGAGCTAATTCCCGAATACGTCAGCGGCACTTGGCCCGCCAACACCGACGACAACGCCTCACCCGTCCCCTTGTAGGGCACGTGGGTGATCGACACACCCGAGGCGATATTGAAGAGCTCGCCCGCCATATGCGGTGAAGAGCCGTTGCCACCCGAGCCATACAACAAACTTTCTGGCTTGGCTTTGCCTAAGGCAATCAGCTCGGCGAGCGTCTGCGCGGGCACTGAAGGGTGCACCACCAAAATCACCGGTGCCACGGCCATATGCACGATGGGAGTCAAATCTTTCATCGTGTTGTAAGGCAGCTCGGTACGCAACCCAGGATTCACGTAAATCGATGAATCCACCATCATCAAGGTGTACCCATCGGGCGCAGCTTGCACGACGATTTGCGACCCGATGATGCTCGAAGCGCCCGGCTTGTTCTCAACGACCACCTGCTGGCCCAATGCTTCAGAGAGCTTTGGAGCAATCACGCGCGCCAAAATATCCGTACCGCCGCCCGGTGCAAAGGGGATTACCAAGCGCAGAGGCCTCGTGGGCCAAGTCTGGGCGTGTGCGAACGACACCGAAAAGAGCAAAAGTGCGGCTAGTCCGGTACGAAATGCGGCGAGAACACTGAAATGTGTCATACGAGGTCCTTTCCATGGATTGAGAGCCGCCTGCCTAGCTTTTCAGACAAAGCCGACCTTGCAACGATCAAAACACATTTGACCCCTGTTGTCATCTATCATTGTCTCTCTCATAATTAACCACCTGACGGGATGTTGCGCGCCATACGCGCGTGCCCGGCCTACTCTGCTTGGAATACAACGAAATATGATTCACGCGGCAATCATCGGCATGGGCGTTTGGGGCCAAAATTTGGTCACAAGCGTTCAAGGTTTAAGTCAGTCCATTCAATTTGTCGCGGGGGCGACCCGCACGCCCGCAAAAGCTAGCGACTTCGCCGCCAAACACAAGATTCGCCTGCTCGATCGTTTTGAGACCGTACTGGCCGATCCAACCATTGAGGCGGTCGTTTTAGCCACCCCGCACTCGATGCACACCGAACAAATTGTGGCGGCGGCCAAAGCCGGCAAACATGTTTTTTGCGAAAAGCCACTTGGTTTAGATCACGCCAGCACACACCGCGCGGCCCTGGCCGCCGCCGAGCACAACATTGTTTTAGGGGTGGGCTACAACTGGCGCTATCAACCTGCGCTGCAAGAGATTCGCCGCATGATCGACGACGGTCGTTTGGGTAGGGTCTTGCATATCGAAGGTAATTTTTGCGGGCCAAGCGCCTATCGCTTTCCGAAGGGGCACTGGCGCCATGCCTCTGACGAATCCCCTGCAGGCGGCATGACAGGCCGCGGCGTACATGTCATTGATGCCATGATGTACTTGGCGGGCCCGATCGACCGCGTCACCGCGCAAAGCTATCGCCTCGCGCAAGACTTTGGTTCAGATGACACAACCTCAATGATGCTGCATTTTGCGGGCGGTTCAACCGGCTATTTGGGCACCGTGATCGCCACAGCAGAAACCTGGCGCATGCAAGTTTTTGGTTCAAATGGTTGGGTAGCGGTGGGCGACGTCAGTCACTTGCATACCTGGGAGCTGACCACCTGCATGATCGACCGCAGCAACGTGACCAACAAGCAACAGCCTGTCACGACAAGCTTTCCAGCCACCAGCACCGAGCGCGCTGAGCTCGAGCACTTTGCTGCATGCATTGCCAGTAAACAACCACTCGTCACTCCTGGCGGCGATGCCGTACGCAATGCCGCAGTACTTGAGGCGATTGTTCGCTCTTCAACGACGCACACCACCGTGCAAGTCGGGTAATTTACCGCAAGGATCTTATGTCCATCTTTCAAACATTCAATACAACACCGGTCCGGTTCATGCGCAGCATGCGGCGGCTGCTCGTCATCGCTAGCGCCTGTCTTGCGCCCGCATTCGCGCCGCTGGCACAAACTACCGAGGGCACTGCGGCGTCAAACTACCCAACCAAACCCATCCGCGTGATCGTGCCTTCGCCACCGGGCGGCCCACCCGATCTGCTGATGCGCATTCTTGCGCCCAAACTTTCTGTGTCGCTCGGGCAAGCGGTAATCGTCGAAAACCGTCTAGGTGCTGGGGGCTTAGTCGGCACTGCCTACGTCGCCAAGCTTCCAGCTGACGGCTACACCTGGCTATTCACAACAGCCTCGCACACGAACATCCCGCCCTTTAACGAAAACGTCACTTACGACTCGGTCAAAGACTTTACCCACGTTACCTTAGCCGCTCAAAATTTTGGGCAGGTCTTGCTCGTTCCGGTCGACTCGCCAGCCAAAACCTTCAAAGAGCTCATCGCACTCGCCAAGAAAAATCCAGGCAAACTCTCTTACGCCCACGCCGGCCTGGGCACTGCAAGCCATATCCCGGCTGAAGTCATGAAAACCATGACCGACACTGATATTTTGCCCGTGCCCTATAAAGGGGTCGCCGAAGCCACCAACGACTTGATCGCAGGCCGTATCGACATCTTTTTTGTGGGGACACAAATCGCACTGCAGCACGTGCAAAGTGGACGGCTGCGCGCCTTAGCGGTGACCGGCGCCAAGCGCTGGAAAGGCATGCCTGATACGCCTACCTTACAAGAGCTGGGCTTAAAAGACTTCAACGTGGTGAACTGGTTTGGCTTATGGTTGCCCATCAACGCCCCGGCGGCGATTGTGAGTCGCCTACAAGCCGAAATTGTCAAAGCCGTCGCTCAGCCTGACGTAATTGCACAGTTTGATACGCTCGGGCTTGAGGGTGTTGGCATGCCCTCGGCTGAGTTTGCGCTATTCGTCGCCAAAGAAGCCACCGCCGCCCGAGAAATCGCGCGTAATGTCGCGCCCGCAGTGGTCACGGTGACCACAACACCGGCCACCCTTGTTACCGAGCCAAAAAAATGACGGCGCCCCTGCAAAGCACCACTGGGACAAAATAATGAACACACCCTCGCTCGAACCTTGGCAGTGGCCAGACGCACACTGGCAGGGCATTGTGAACCATGTGCGCGCCGGACGCACGCTGCGCCCGCGCCTCTGGCCTGAAGGCGCGCGTTGCGCTGTGGCCTTGTCGTTTGACTCAGATCACGAAACCAACGAACTACGCGAAGGTGGTGAGTCAGTTGGCAAATTATCGCAAGGCCAATACGGCAACCGACAAGGTGTACCGCGCATTCTAAACATCTTAAAACAACACGAAGTGCCCGCCATTTTTTATGTCCCTGCGGTGACCGCGCTGTTATATCCAGACGAACAACGGCGCGTCATCGCTGAAGGCCACGAGATTGGTATTCATGGCTGGATTCACGAGCGCAACTCGGTATTGCCCTACGCCGCCGAAAAAGATCTGATGCAACGCAGCTCAGATGTCTTAGAAAAAATCACTGGTGTGCGCCCTGTTGGTATGCGCACACCGTCTTGGGATTTCAGCCCGAATACGCTCGCGCTTACACGCGACATGGGTTTGCTGTACGACTCGTCGCTGATGGCCGATGTCGACTGTTATGAGTTGCTGCTAGATGGTGAAGCGACCGGTGTGATTGAATTGCCGGTTGAATGGATTCGTGATGATGCGGTGTACTTTGGGATGAACCGGTTTGCTGGCTTGCGTCCCTACACACCGCCCGCAGATGTGTTTGATATTTTTAAACGCGAGTTTGATGCCGCCTACAAAGAGGGCGGGCTGTTTCAATTAACCATGCATCCTCATATCATTGGTTATCGCTCGCGCATCTGGATTCTTGAAGAATTAGTGCGTTACATGCGCAGCCTGCCTGGCGTATGGTTCGCCACCCACGCTGAGGTCGTGCGCTACGCGAAGAAGCATGGGTTGACTGGTTGATGAACGGCGTCAAGTCTATCCCGGCGTTACACAAAATCGCGCCACTCTTGGCGTTTATAAAAATGGCAGAGGCTTAAATGAACGATAATTTTTCAAACTCGCAAACAACGCGTAAAGTTGTGATCGCCACCAAAGCTGGCGTAGTCGCTGCGCAGCACAGTCGCGCCGCGGAGGTAGGTGCTGCCGTACTTGACGCAGGTGGCGATGCCGTCGATGCCGCAATCGCAACGTCCTTTGCCTTAGGCGTTGTCGAACCCTGGATGAGCGGCCCTGCTGCCGGAGGCGCGATGGTGTTGTGGCGCGCCAACGAGGCCAAAGCACGGGTGATTAATTTTGGTTGCCGCTCGCCTCGCGAGTTAAACCCGGCTGACTATCCCTTAAGTGGCGCCGGCAAATCGTCTGATTTGTTTCCCTGGCCTTCAGTCGTAGATGATCGCAACGTGATGGGCGCCACCGCCGTTGCTGTGCCCGGCGTTGTCGCTGGCATGGGCTTGGCGCACGAGCACTTTGGCCGTATGCCTTGGCAAGAGCTCGTCACCCCAGCGGCCAACTTGGCTGAAGCTGGGCTGTTGGTAGATTGGTATACCACCCTCGTCACTGCAGCAAATGCCCGTGTTTTAGCCAAAGACCCTGATACCGCCGCCATGTTTTTAGATGACGGTCATTGGCCCATCGCCGGCGACTGGACGTCCGTTAACCAGCGACGCTTAAATCAAAAAACCTTTGCGCAAACACTTAGGCAAATCGCCGAAGGCGGTGCGCAGGCTTTTTACAAAGGCGACATCGCACAGGCGCTTGCGCGCGACGTTCGCGCAAAAGGTGGCAGCTTAAGCGTTGAAGACCTTGCTCACTACAGCGCTGAGATGGTCGAACCCCTCACCCTGAACTATCGCGGCGGTCGTGTCTTTGCCACGCTAGGTCTCACGGGTGGCCCGACCTTTGGCAAAGCACTTGAACTGCTCGCGCAAGAGTTCACGCCAGGCGCTGGCGCACCTGACGCGGCGACCTATGCGGGCTTTGCGCGCGCACTAGACGCCGCGTTTAAATTACGCTTTGAGCATATGGGCGATCACGAATCACCCAAAGCACCGGGCTGCACCACACATTTCAGCGTGGTCGATCGTCATGGCAATATGTGCTCGGTCACACAAACCTTGCTGTCAATTTTTGGTTCGCGGGTGGTGTCACCCTCAACGGGCCTGCTGCTCAACAATGGCATCATGTGGTTTGACCCCGAACTTGGTAAGCCCAACTCGCTGGCGCCCAACAAGCGTTGCCTGGCCAATTATTCGCCAGTGATTGGCGAAGATCGCAAAGGACGACGCTTTGCCATTGGCGCCTCGGGCGGGCGCAAGATTTTAGGCACCGTGATGCAGCTGACCTCTTTCATGATGGATCACGGCTTAACGCTTGAAGAGGCGTTTCATCAGCCACGTTTAGACGTCAGCGGTGGGCCGCGCATCGTAGCCGACAAAGACTTGCCAGCTGATGTCATGCAAGCCTTAGGCAAAGTCATGCCCGTGGAAACAGCGCGCAGCACCACCTACCCCTACGCCTTTGCTTGCCCTGCGGGCGTCATGCGCGATGGCGACTTAAACATGGGCTGCACTGAAATCATGTCGCCCTATGGCGATGCAGTGAGCGGCGGCTAAGCCGTCGGCAACGACAACTCAACCCACCGCCCGGTGCGCAGCAAGTGCGCATCCTGCTTATACGGGGCAATCAGTTGCAGGCCAAGCGGCAAGCCCTTGGCTGAGCGCGCAACGGGCACGGTCAGCGCAGGCAACCCCAAAAAGCTCCAGAGCGCGCAAAACACGGGGTCGCCCGTAAAGGCTAAACCCTCGGGGGCTTCGCCCGTGGCCGGGATCGTCAAGATCGCATCAAAGCCCTTGAGTTGTGCCGCTGCATCGGCACGCAGGCGTTGCTGTAAGGCGCGCGCACCCAAGTACTCAAGCGCAGAGCGTGCGCGTCCTTTTTCAACTAACTCTTTTAAATGAATGCTTGAACGCTCTGGAAAACGCTGCACGTGGTCTTGGTGAATCGCACCCCCCTCACACTCAAGCAGGCAAAACATTCCATCAATTCCTGTCCAATATTCATCAGGGAGCGCGAACTCTTCAATGACGGCGCCTCGTGCACGCAGTTGCGTGACGGCACGTTCCATTGCTTGTGTTTGCTCGGCAGTGACGCGCTCATCGTAGGGTGTGCGCAGCCACGCAAGGCGCGGCGCAGCTTGAGGTTCGATGCCCGTATCAGTCTTCATTGGCACAGCGGGCAACACAATGCTATCGGGCTCAACTGCGGCTCGATTGCGCAACATATTAAAAGCGTACGCAACGTCATTGACTGATCTGGCAATAAAGCCCACATGGTCAAGCGACCCGGCTAACGGAAATACGCCTGCGCGCGGTACCGCGCCAAAGCTGGCTTTGAACCCCACCACGCCACAAAAGGCAGCTGGTCGAATCACCGAGCCAACGGTTTGTGTGCCGAGTGCCAAGGGCACGATACCCGCGCCAACCGCTGCCGCCGAGCCACTTGATGACCCACCTGGGGTATGGCCAGCATGAAACGGATTCACCGTTGGGCCAGGCTGTCGCCATGCAAACTCTGTCGTCACTGTTTTACCAAATACCGCAGCGCCCAATTGACGGATATGCGCGACGATCGGTGCGTCGTAGTCAAGCACTTGGTCTGCATAGATCGGCGAGCCGTTGGTCGTGGTGAGCGTGCGCGTCGCAATTAAGTCTTTCACGCCAACAGGGATCCCAGCCCACTCACCACCGCTGACCGAATCCAACACCTCTTGCGCGGGGGTTCGGGCAACAAAAGCGTGCAGCGAAGGCTCGCGCTCGTCGGCGCGCGCAAGACATTGCTGTAAATAATCTTGGGCTGACAGGCTACCCTGCGCAATCGCTCGGGTTGCTGCAAACAGGCCAAGCGGCAATTTATTCGGTTTCATCTTTGATCTCATTTCAATCTGTGTACACTGACTTTAGCGCGAACCCGTCTCAGGATCAATCACACGATTGTTTAATCAGCGAGCCAAACATGTACAACCCGAAGCACTTTGAGCAAAATGACCTGACTGTCGTCAGCGAATTGATCAAACACTTTCCATTGGGCACGCTCATTACACGCGATGGTGAGGCACTTGAAGCCAACCACATCCCCTTCATGCTTGAGGGCGATTTAAGCCCGGGCACCAAATTAATTGGTCACGTGGCCAAAGGTAATCCCGTTTGGCAAACCACCAACCCCGAGGCTGAGTCATTGGTGGTGTTTCAAGGCCCCAGCGCCTACATCACGCCTAACTGGTATCCCTCTAAGCTTGAGCACCACAAAGTGGTGCCCACCTATAACTATGCCATGGCACACGTGTACGGTTGGCTCACGGTCTCGCACGACCCTGCTGTTAAGCGTCAAGTGGTGACAGACTTAACCGAAAAGATGGAGCTTAGCCGCAACAGCAATTGGCGCGTGACCGATGCGCCCGCTGATTATCTAGCGACCATGCTTGAATCGATTATCGCCATCGAGCTCACCATCATTCGCGTGCAAGCAAAATGGAAAATCAGCCAGAACCGCACTGACTCTGACCGAGTGGGGGTTGCGAAGGGCTTGGCGAGTACAGCAGGCCAAACCGACAGCGATCTGCAGATGGGTCGTATTGTTGGGGCGAGTGGCGGGTTGGGTTAGCGAGTTATTTGGCGCAGCTAACCGTTGCGTGCAAGAGCATGCCATCGACTTCATGGCCGGGCACGACTTGGGCGTTGACCACGCGACAACCCGTCACTTTTTCGATACCCGCGACCTGACGTGCTTTTTGCACCCCTAGGTCTGGCTTCATCCCACCATCCTTTCCACCGTAGGCTTCCCAACGGTTTTCGCCCAAGGCGATAATACTGATTTCACGCTTATCTAAGACCACGATCTGGCGAGAAGGGTCACGATGGTAATAAACCGGGCTGGCTTGGCAACCCATTAAAAAAAACACGGCAAACAACGCCAAAATTTTCAAGTCTTTCTCCGGGACGCTCGGTCGCTCAGGGCGACAAGGACGTCAACAATAGCGCCAAGCGACGCAGCACAAGTTTAAGCATAACGTGCTTTGCGAGAATCACTCGCAGAATTTGACGCCTTTTGGTATTGTCTTTCGGTCAGCTTTATTTACTTGAGCCTTTTATCTATTAAAAATAGCATCTCTGCAGAGGCAAACCATTATGTCAAAACCAGGCGTTTTACAGATCCCTTCAATGAAGGGCAAGGTCTCTGACGCAGAGTGGCAAGCGCGGGTCGATCTAGCCGCCTGCTACCGACTCGTCGCAATCTATGGCATGGCTGATATGGCAGCTAACCATATTTCAGCCCGCGTGCCGGGCGAAGAAGGCACGTTTTTAATCAACGCCTACGGCATGATGTACGAAGAAATCACTGCGTCGAGTTTGTTAAAAGTTGACCATCACGGCAACATCCTAACAAGCCCCGACTTTGGTGAGCTCAAATACGGCCTGAACAAAGCGGGCTCAGTGATCCACAGCGCCATCCACCACGCACGTGCCAACGTGGGCTGCGTCATTCATACCCACAGCTGGGCCTCAATGGCGATCTCTTCGCTTGAGTGCGGCCTGTTGCCACTGACCCAAACGGCCATGCGCTTCTTAAAGATTTCTTATCACAACTACGAAGGTATCGTGTTGGATGAGAGCGAGCAAGAGTCTTTATGCCGAGACTTAGGGATGAGCGAGGCGCTGATTTTGCGCAATCACGGTGCCTTGACTGTCGGGCGCACTGTTGGCGAAGCCTTTAACTGGCTCCACCGTCTCGAATTATCGTGCCACGCGCAGTTAGGTGCAATGTCATGCAACAGCCCGCTTTCAAAAGTGTCACAAAAAGTGCTGGATGAAACTTGGAATAATTACCAACCTGGCACACGCCGGGCCTTTGGCGTGATGGAGTGGCCTGCTCTTTTACGTAAACTCGACCGTACGGATATTTCTTATCGTGATTAAACTCATAATTGCTTTAGGTTTCCAGGCGCTCTTGGGCTATGCCTTCTCCACTCACGCCCAAAGCGCCCAAGACTACCCCACCAAACCTGTCAAAATCATTGTTTCATTCACGGCAGGCGGCACAACCGACATTATCGCGCGCAGTGTTGGTCTAAATCTTGCCGAGAAGCTAAAACAACCGTTTGTGATCGAAAACAAGCCGGGCGCAGGTGGCAATATCGGCACCGAAATGGCCGTACGCGCCCCGGCCGATGGCTATACCGTGACCATTGCTTCGGTCGGGCCGATTGCCATCAACCCAACACTGTACAAAGACCTGCGCTTCGATGCACTGGTTGACTTGGTACCCGTCGTGCTCATTGCCGACGTGCCCAACGTCTTAGTCGTCAGCCCCAACTTACCGGTCAACACTTTCGCAGAGTTTGTCGCATACGCAAAAGCAAAACCGGCCGGCACACTGAATTACGCTTCGACGGGTACGGGCACCTCTTCTCACTTGTCGAGCTTTATGTTGATGGAGGCCCTCGGAGTCAGTGCACAGCATATTCCGTACAAAGGTGCTGAAGCCCTCAATGATTTAATCGCCAGTCGCATCGACTTTATGTTTGCAACAATCCCCTCGGTGATTGCGCAAATTAAGGGCAGCAGACTACGCGCCATCGCGGTCAGTAGCCCAAAGCCCTCGCGCTCGTTGCCTGGCATCCCCACCGTTGCAGAAAATGGTTTTCCAGACTACGCGGCGGGCTCTTGGTTTGGCATGCTGGCGCCCAAAGGTACGCCGCAAGCGATTATCGACAAGCTGAACAAAGAAGTGAACCTTGCGATGATTCCGCTTGAGCAGCGCTTTATTCAAGAAGGTGCTGATCCCGTTGGAGGCACCGCCGCGTATTTTCAAGAATTCATTCGCAAAGAGCACCTTAAGTGGAAAAAAGTCGTGATTGATTCAGGTGCGACCCCGCGTTAAGGAGATGAGCATGTCAAACATCGTGTTGAATCACACACCGCGCATCCTCCTGTCTGACAAAACGGCGCAAGAGCTTGCGCCACAAATGAGCGACATCCTCGGGCCCAACGGCTATCAGCGCGTCAATGCCGCAGACATACACGCTGGCACACAAGACATCGACTTTTGTTTTGTGTCGCGCGATATCACCGCTGGCTCAACCAAGCATCAAATTGAAGCCAGTACACAATTTGTGTACGATGCCCTACTCAAATCCAAAACACTGCAGTGGGTGCATGTGCACTCTGCGGGCGTTGACCGACAAGTATTTCTGGATTTGATGGCACGCGGGGTGACCATCACTTCGTCTTCTGGCGCCAGTGCAAGCCTAGTGGCTCAAACCGCCTTGACGGGGTTGCTGTCGCTCGCGCGACGCTTTCCACAACTCGCCGCCGCACAGCGTGCCCATGTCTGGGCACCCTTTATGAAAGTCGGCTTGCCGCCCGACCTCGAAGGTCAAACGGCAACGATCGTGGGCTGGGGCCCGATCGGACAAAAGCTTGGCGCCTGGCTGACCGCACTCGGTCTAAAAATCATTGTGGTGCGTCAGTCTGCCTCCTCTCTCATCGAGAACACTCGCGTCGTGAGTTTTGACGGCTTTCGTCAAATCTTGCCAGAAACCGACTGGCTGGTGCTTGCTTGTCCACTCACCAAACAAACCACTAACTTAATGAGCAAAGACGCGCTCGCCCTCCTGAAGCCTGGCGCACACATTGTGAATATTTCACGCGGTACCGTGATTGACGAGCTTGCCATGATCAACGCCTTACAAAACGGGCGCTTAGCGGGCGCCTACCTTGACGTGTTTGCGCAAGAACCCCTGCATGTCGACTCGCCGTTGTGGGACATGCCCAATGTCATTTGCACGCCACACACCTCTGGGTTTTCAGATGCCATCCTGCACCGCATGGCGCAAAAATTTATTGAAAACCTAGGCTACTGGAAGCGTGGTGAACCAATGATTAACGTGGCAGCGCTACGATAAGTTCGATTTGACGTACAATTGCTGCACGGCACAACGTTCCAGTCCTCGTGCCGCTCTAAGCCCCAACACTGTGGGCGCTCGCCTCCAAGGCGTTTTTACTCCCTGCTCGTCTGCCCCGATTGGAGCCCGCACCCTGTGCGGGCCGGCATGACGATGGAGCTGTTCTCTTGTCTACTACGATGACTTTTGCTGACCTCGGGTTGGCTGATCCCCTTATGCGTGCGATTGCCGATGCCGGCTACACCATACCCACTCCGATTCAAGCGCAGGCGATTCCGCGCGTGCTTGCTGGCGGCGATTTATTAGCCGCTGCCCAAACCGGCACTGGCAAAACGGCTGGCTTCACGCTGCCAATTTTGCACATGCTGCTGGCTAAACCCCTTGAAGGTCGCAAAGCCGGTCGCCCACGTGTGTTGATTTTGACTCCAACCCGCGAACTTACGGCGCAGGTTGAAGAATCAGTCAAAACCTACGGCTGCCACACAAAAATTTCGTCAATGGTGATTTTTGGTGGCGTCAATATCAACCCGCAAATCTCGGCCTTGCGCAAGCCCATCGACATTTTGGTGGCTACCCCCGGTCGCCTGCTCGATCACTGCCAACAGCGCACCGTTGATTTGTCTGGTGTTGAAATTTTAGTGCTCGACGAAGCCGATCGCATGCTAGATATGGGTTTTATTCGCGACATTCGCAAGATTTTGGCCTTGATGCCACGTCAACGTCAAAACCTGCTGTTTTCGGCAACCTTCTCAGACGAAATCCGCGAGTTATCAAAAAGTGTCTTAACCAACGCCACTGAAGTCTCGGTTGCCGCACGCAACACAACCGCCGAACGCGTTGAACAAACGGTGTACATGGTCGATCAGGCGCACAAACGCGACATCTTGAGCCATATCATCAGCGAAAGCGGCTGGCATCAAGTGTTGGTCTTTACGCGCACCAAGCATGGCGCAAACCGTTTAGCTGAAAAGCTCGTCAAAGACGGCTTGTCGGCCTCAGCCATTCACGGCAATAAAAGTCAGGCTGCGCGCACCCGCGCACTCGATGACTTTAAAAAGGGCAAGGTTGCCGTGTTGGTCGCCACCGATATTGCCGCGCGCGGCCTCGACATTGATCAGCTTCCTCAGGTCGTGAACTTTGAACTACCCAACATCCCCGAAGATTATGTGCATCGTATTGGTCGCACGGGTCGTGCAGGTGCAGCGGGTTCTGCCGTCTCTTTAGTCGACTCAAGCGAGCTCAAATACCTCAAGGCGATCGAACGCGTCATCAAAAAGACGATTCCTCAGTTGCCTGCACCAACCGGCTGGACCGCCTCGCCCCCGTCACCGCATGGTGCCGATGACGAGGCCCGTTCCGAAGGCCGGCGCGATGGTCAACGTCGCCCGCAGCAACGCTCAGCACGCCCAAGTGGCACGGGTGCCGGCGCCCGCCCCGCACGTTCTGGGCAGGGCCCTAGCAACGGACCGCGTCGCGACGCGCCAGGCGAAAGTCGCCCGGCACCACGCCGCGAAGGTTCCGCTGGGGCACGCGCTGCGCACTCGCCAGGCTCGGCCACACGCACCGGAACAGGCTTAGGCACGGGTGCCCGTCATGGTGCCCCGAGCAGCTCAGCACCACGCAGCGCCAGCGGCGATCCAGCCAGCCGACCACGTCGTCCGGCTCTCTTTAACAAGTAATTTGCACGCATACAGGCTGGCGCAGCCAGCCTGTAAAATCCGCCACCATGAGTATTCAAACTGAAGTCGCGCGACGCCGAACGTTCGCCATCATTTCTCACCCTGATGCCGGCAAAACGACGCTCACCGAAAAGCTGCTGCTTTTTGCGGGTGCGATCCAGATCGCCGGTAGCGTCAAAGCGCGCAAGGCTTCGCGTCACGCGTCGTCAGACTGGATGGAGATCGAAAAACAACGCGGCATCTCGGTCGCCTCGTCGGTCATGCAGATGGAATACCGCGATTGCGTGATCAACCTGCTCGACACACCCGGCCACCAAGACTTTTCTGAAGATACCTATCGTGTCCTGACCGCGGTTGACGCGGCCTTAATGGTGATTGATGCAGCCAACGGCGTCGAGCCACAAACAATTCGCCTATTGCAAGTCTGCCGTGCCCGCAATACACCGATCATCACCTTCATCAACAAGATGGATCGCGAAGTCCGCGAGCCGCTTGAGCTGTTATCTGAAATTGAACAACACATCGGCATGGATGCCGTGCCATTTTCGTGGCCAGTCGGTATGGGCAAGGCCTTCGGCGGCGTGTTCGATATCCAGCGCGATCGCATGCGTTTGTTTAAGTCCGGGCAAGAGCGTCGTAACGATACGGACGATGACTTTATCGATGGGCTCGACAACCCAGAAATCGCTAAGCGCTTTGGTAGCTCTTTTGATCAAGCCAAAGGCGAGATTGAACTCATTCAGGCCGCAGCCCCTGTTTTTGACCCGGCAGCTTTTTTAGCCGGCAAGCAAACGCCCGTTTTTTTTGGTTCGGCGATTAACAATTTTGGCGTGCAAGAGGTGCTCGATGCCTTGGTGGATCAAGCACCACCGCCCGGCTCGCGCCAAGCGCTCGAACGTGTGGTGCATCCTGAAGAACCCAAGTTCACCGGCGTGGTCTTTAAAGTACAGGCCAATATGGATCCAGCTCATCGCGATCGCGTCGCGTTTGTGCGCGTCAGCTCAGGCAAGTTCGATCGCGGCATGCGCCTCAAAGTATCACGCAACAACAAAGAGATTCGCCCCAATAACGTGGTGTCTTTTTTATCGCAACGCCGCGAACTCGTTGACGAGGCCTACGCGGGCGATGTGATCGGCATCCCTAATCACGGCATTTTGCACTTGGGCGATGTTTTAACTGAAGGCGAAGCCTTGCACTTTACGGGCCTGCCTTTTTTTGCCCCCGAGCTTTTTCAAGCAGTTGAAACCAAAGATCCCTTGCGTACGAAGCAACTGCGTACCGGTCTACTACAGCTAGGCGAAGAGGGCGCGATTCAAGTGTTCAGACCTTTAGTCGCGGGCGGCGCGCTGCTGCTGGGTGCTGTCGGTCAATTGCAATTTGAGGTCGTCGCCCATCGCCTGCAAGCCGAGTACGGCGCCGAAGCGCGGCTGATGCCTTCACGCTACAACATGGCACGCTGGGTCACCGCCAAAGACCCCAAAGAGTTGCGTAAATTCATCGATGCCAACGTCTCAAACATCGCCTATGATGTCGTTGAAGCGCCCGCGTTTTTAGTCAGTTCGACCGCACAATTGCGTGTCGCCGAAGAGCGTTACCCGGCGATTCGTTTTCACGCTATGCGCGAGCATGGCGGCCAAGTGTTTGCCGATCAAGTTTAATCCCGCCCCTCAGAGATCCCTTATGTCTTGGCGTGTCTTAATTGTCTTTTTAATGCTTGCCGCGGTTGCCTCTTGGCAAGGCGGTGTGCAGCTGGGCAATTGGCTAGTCACTCGCGCGCCTGACACCCTTGCCTCGGTAGCAGACAAAGACTACAAAGCGCTCGCGCTTGATGCCAACGGCCGTCCGATCACTGCTCAGCCTCCCCAGCCACGGATGGACGGCACACTAGGCGTGCCTCGCGAACCCGTTCCTGTTGAGTGGGCCATTGAACCTATCACCGCTGAAGATTTTGAAATCGATCCTAATGCCACAAAGATTGCAGGCGATGACGACGACGCGGCAACCGAGGGGTCAGAAACCGCCGATGCCAGGCGTTTGGCAGCCGAAGGCCCCTCACGCAGAGCTCCGTCTGAGCTAACCAGCGAGCGCCAGACCGGGTTAAGCGCTGTCGCGTCAAACCCAGCACAGCGTCCGGTTGCACCACCCGTTCCGCCAGGCATCACCGTCACGGTCATCACCTGGCATCAAGCACTAAAGAAAGAACTCGAACAGTGCGCAAATGTTGGATATTTTCAACGGCCAACCTGCTTACAAAATGCGCGCAACAAATATTGCGCGCCGAGTGAGGCTTGGGGCAAAACTGCAGAGTGCCCTGCACGACCAAGCGATCTCACAACTGCGGGCTAGCGTGCGCCTGCCTGTGACTTGCGCAAAGGTGCCGTCGGTATGCGTAACAACTCTCGATACTTGGCTACCGTGCGTCGCGCAATGGTGATCCCGTCTTGATCCAGCAGACCCACTAGTTGACTGTCAGACAGCGGCTTTTTTTGATCCTCTGCACTGATCAACACCTGAATGCGCGTTTGCACCGCGGTCGCCGAGGTGGCTTCTTTGCCCTCTGTGGCCAACCCGGTGCTAAAAAATCGCTTGAGCTCTAGCGTGCCGTGAGGCGTCAGCATAAATTTTTGCGTGGTGGCACGCGAGATCGTTGACTCGTGCATGCCGATCTCGGCCGCAATGTCTTTAAGCGTGAGCGGTCGCACCGCCCCCCAACCTTTTGAAAAAAAAGCTTGCTGATGCGCCACGATCACCTGCGCAACTTTCAAAATCGTCTCGAACCGCTGGGCCACGTTGCGAATCATCCAGCGCGCCTCTTGCAATTGACCATGTAAGGCTGTGTGTGCACCACTGCGTGGGCTGCCCAAGGCTTCGGCATACAGCGCATTTACGCGCAACTTTGGCATGACGGCCTCGTTGAGCGCCACCACCCAACCCTTTTTTGTTTTTCGCACGATTACGTCGGGTACAGCAAAATCTGCTGCCGGGATGTTCCAAGCGCTTGCGGGTCTTGGGTTTAGTTTGACGATCAGCGCATGCGCGCATTGAAGCAATTCTGGTTCGCAGCGCAGCACCTCACGCAGCTTCAACATATTTCCGCTGGCCAAAATGTCTAAGTAATGCTGGCAAATCGTGCGGGCCAAGGCGAGCACGTTTGGGTCTTTTGCCATCGTCAGCTGCTCGAGGTCAGCAAACTGAAGCTGCAGATCCAAACACTCGCCAAGATGACGCGCGCCCACCCCAGGGGGGTCAAAAGACTGCAGCATCTTTAAGGCGCAGCGAAAATCGTCCTCTTCGAGTCCGAGCGCTGGGTTCATCCAGCTGACGATCTCGTCAAGCGGCGACGCCAGTAACCCGTCATCGTTGAGCTCTTCAATCAGCAGTTCAACTAACGCCGCGTCACGCTGACTCAAGCGGGTAGTGCCTAACTGCTGAAGTAGGTACTCTCTCAAGTTGCTCTCGCGAGCAGCCTCGGGCCGATCACTAAAGTCATCATCGCGCGAGCCGCGTGGCTCTGACGAAAAGTCGGTTTTTTCGCGCTCGTGCTCACGCTCTGAGGCGGGTGCGTAATCGATATTGACCTCAGGTGTTGCATCCTGACCACGTTCTGCGACAGCTTGTTCGGGAGTAAATTCTGCGTGGTCTTGCCCCACGCGCAGGCTGGCTGAACCACCGCCCGACTCGTAAAGTGGCGTGCTGTCTTGCTCTAGCAGGGGGTTTTCAGCGAGCGCCCTCGCCACTTCGGCCTCGAGATCCAGCGTCGAAAGCTGCAACAGCTTGATCGACTGTTGCAGCGCGGGAGTCAGTGTCAGTTGCTGACCCTGACGAAGTTCGAGAAAATTGCGACTCATAGGTACAATATTTTGCATGATGAATCGACCTAGCACCGCAAATCTTCGAAAAGACCCCACTTTATTGGGCGGCATCCTGCTGCGGCTAGCGCTTGCGCGTTTGTTAACGCGACTCACCGTGATTTTAGCTACTATTGCTCTGGTCGTTTATTGTGCACAGCGCATCTTGCTGTCTGGCAAAGGCTGGCTTGAGTTTGCAATCAAACTTTCAGGTCTGTCTGAAATCCTTGGCAAAACAGTCATCGATTTTGTGATGCAGTATCAAAAATACTTTTGGTGGTTTGTTATCTTTGTTTTGGTCTTGCTCGCCTTCAATTTTTTACTGAGCTATTTACGCGGCAGCTTGAAACGTGGTCGTGCGGCGTTGGTGCCCTTAAGCGACGTACGTAAGCTCTGCGCGCGCCTGAGCCCAGAGGGCTTAGACGTATTGAACTGGGCCTGGAAAGATCAGTCACAACCCATCACCATGGGGATTTTGCAAACAACCCTCACCCAGGTTAGCAGCGGGCGGGCACGCAAACTCGCCTTAGCCCGGGCGCAGCAGGCAGAGCTTGCAAGCGCGTTGCTGACTCGGCCGCTAAGCACCCCCGACACGCCCGCGCGAGGGGGGGTCCTGCCCCCAGCCGACGATGCCGGGCACCGAGAGCCCACCCTGCTCGCCTAGGCTCGCTCGCGGCCCTCTCTGGCCTGTGCGCTTGCGTTTCAGGTCAATTTATGTTCGACTAGAGTCTATGAAAGTTCTTGCCACAGGCCTCGCCTGCCCTCTTGCACACTGCCCGACCCTTTTGGGCCAAGGTCACGTCGTGTCTGGCAACAACGCTTCAACTCTCGGGCTGCTATCGCTACTACTAGCGATCGGTTGCCGGGCCTAGTGCCCGTGGCAGTCCGGCAACCAACCGCCACCCCGCAGTTCATTTTCCTCACAAAGTTTTAGTTTTGATCCAAACACTGGCGCGTCAGCGCCGTCGGCGCACACAGAGTGAATACGTCGTGGCCCCGTCTAAATAGTCTTAAGGTGAATCATGCTTTCGAATCCAGCCACCAAATACATTCCGTTCAAGCCCTTCGAGCGCGACTTTTCAGAGCGCACGTGGCCGACTAAAAAGATCACCCGCCCACCGGTCTGGATGAGCACCGATCTGCGTGACGGCAATCAGTCGCTGATCGAACCCATGAGTGTTGAACGCAAACTGCGCTTTTTTGAAATGCTGGTCAAAGTCGGCTTCAAAGAGATCGAGGTCGGATTTCCATCGGCCTCACAAACCGATTTTGATTTTGTGCGCAAACTGGTCGACGACAAACTGATCCCAGACGATGTCACCATCATCGCTTTAACGCAGGCCCGTCCAGAGCTAATTGAGCGCACGGTCGAATCCGCCGCTGGCGCCAAGCGCGCAATGATTCACCTTTATAACGCTTGCGCACCGGGGTTTCGCCGCATCGTCTTCAACATGAACCGCCAAGAGGTTAAACAAGTTGCCGTCGAAGGCACGCAGTGCGTGATGGACTGCATGGCCAAGCACCCACAAACGTACTGGCTGTACGAATATTCCCCTGAGGTCTTCAGCACCACTGAACCCGACTTCGCGCTTGAAGTTTGCAACGCGGTGACCGCCCTGTACAAGCCGACACCCCAGAAAAAAATTATCTATAACTTGCCCGCCACCATTGAGGCCACCACACCCAACATGTATGCCGATCAAATCGAATACATGCATAACAATCTGCACAAGCGTGATTCAATCATTGTCAGTTTGCACCCACACAACGACCGCGGTACCGCGGTGGCTGCCGCCGAGCTTGGCTTGATGGCTGGGGCCGATCGCGTCGAAGGTTGCCTGTTTGGTAACGGCGAACGCACCGGCAACGTTGATCTGGTCACACTGGCCTTGAACCTCTACACCCAAGGCATTCATCCTGGCCTTGATTTTTCAGATATCGACGAAGTGCGTCGCTGTGTTGAGTTTTGTAATCAATTGCCCGTGCACCCTCGACACCCCTACGCCGGTGATTTAGTATTCACGGCCTTTTCGGGTTCGCATCAAGATGCGATCAAAAAAGGCTTTGCCGTGCAAAAAGCCGATGCTATCTGGGAAGTCCCCTACTTACCGATTGACCCGGCCGATTTGGGTCGCAGCTACGATGCCGTCATTCGGGTTAACAGCCAATCCGGTAAAGGCGGGGTGTCGTACCTGCTTGAACAAGAGCATGGCTTAGCCTTACCGCGACGCTTACAAATTGAATTCAGTCGCGCGATTCAACGCGTCACAGATGAAACCGGTCGCGAGGTCACGGCTGAAGCCGTGTATACGATTTTTAATACAGAGTATCTGACACAAACCGAACCCTGGAAGCTCATCAAGCACAGCATCACCGGCGATCCCAGTGCGCCTGAAGGTAAGCACTTTACGATCGAAGCCGAGTTTGAAGTGGGCGGTGTACGCCGCGTACTGAGAGGCACGGGCGATGGGGCAATTTCTGCGTTTGTGGATTGCTTAGGCGTCGCTGTTCGCATCGTGGATTATCACGAGCACGCGATTGGCACCGGTACAGATACTCGCGCTGCGTGTTATGTTGAAGCGCGTATCGAAGAGGGTGCAACTGGCTTTGGCGTTGGCATTGACCGCGATATCGTTACGGCGTCTTTCAATGCCGTGCTGAGTGGCTTGAATCGACATATCAAAGCAAGCTAAGCTCACTCACCTTTTTCCTAAACACCTAGAGCAACATGTATAAACTGCTTAGTGCCACACCCAGCCCTTACGCTCGCAAGGTTCGCATTCAGCTGGCCGAGAAGGGCCTTGCGTTCGAGCTCATCACCGAGGTGCCCTGGAATACCGACACACAAACACCGCTCTACAACCCGCTCGAAAAACTTCCGGTCTTGCTGTGCCCGGATGGAACAAGCGTATTCGAATCCCGCTATATCAACGAGTGGCTCGAGCTTAAACATCCAGAACCCGCGCTGATGCCAAAAGATGTTGATGGTATGTTGGCCGTCAAACGCTTCGAAGTGATCGTAGACGGTGCTTGTGATGCGCTGGTGCTGATGTTCTTTGAGATTGCCCGCGATGCGGATAAACAAAGTCAGCCTTGGTTTGAACGACAGCAGCGCAAAGTGGATGGCGCCCTAAGGTATCTTTCAGAGGCGATTGGCTCTAACGAGTTTTGTCATGCCCACACCTTCACTCTGGCCGATATTGCCGTCGGTACCTTACTTCGATATCTGACCGTACGTTGGGCAGCAAAACCATGGCGTGAACAATACCCTGGTTTGGCTCAATACTCCGATCGTCTCGAAATGCGACCGTCTTTTAAAAATAGCGTGCCTGTGCCTCAGGTAATCCGGGATCGTGTGGCCTAACGGCCGCAGGTTACTCGTAAGCAGCCGTCTTGTTTTCTCAAATCGAAACCCCGACCGCGCCTCGACCTGCGCTGCGGCAAGTCTTACGCGCCCTGGGCACCACGAATCTTGCCAACGGCTTGATCGGTTTTATTTTTGCTGCAACGGGCCCTTTTGCAATCATTTTGTCTGTCGGCACGCGTGGCGGTCTGACCTCGGCTGAGCTTGCTTCGTGGGTCTTCGGGGTGTTTTTTATCAACGGGTTGCTTACTATTACGCTCAGCTGGCGCTACCAGATCCCGCTTGCTTTTGGCTGGACCATTCCGGGCACCGTTTTAGTTGGCCCCGCTTTGCAGCATCTGCCCTTCTCAGCGGTCATTGCTGCGTTTTATGCCACCAGCCTGTTGATCCTACTGCTTGGCTTAAGCGGTTGGGTTAAGCGGCTTATGTCTTTGTTGCCAATGCCAATCGTCATGGGAATGGTGGCCGGCGTATTTTTACGTTTTGGCTTGGATGTTGTGCGCGCGCTCGATACCGATGCCGCAATCGCTGCACCTATGGTGCTCGTCTTTTTCTTATGCTCGGCTCTCCCAGCACTGGGGCGTCGCCTGCCCCCAGTCATTGCTGCGCTTTTAGTCGGTGGCCTGATGATTGCCTTGCTCGGTCGGCTCAACGCTGCCGATCTCGGCGCGCTAGGTTTTGCGCAACCCGTCTTGCAAGCACCCACCTGGTCATGGAGCGCAATGTTAGAGCTCGTGGTGCCTTTAACGATCACGGTTTTAGTCGTGCAAAATGGCCAAGGTGTTGCGGTGCTTAAGGCTGCAGGTCACGTGCCCCCTGTCACCCTAATTGCCGTGGCTTGCGGTGTTGGCTCGGCCCTTAGCGCAACGGTCGGCGCCGTGAGTACTTGCTTAACCGGCCCAACCAACGCCCTGCTCACGTCCTCAGGCGATAAAGCGCGTCACTACACAGGGGGCTTGGTCTTTGGCTGCCTAGCCTTAGTGTTTGGCGTGCTCGCCCCAACGTTCACCAGCCTCACGCTAGCAACCCCACAAGCGTTCATTATGGCGCTGGCCGGCTTGGCCATGCTGCGCGCCCTACAAAGCGCCTTTGTCTCGTCGTTTGGCTCAGGCAAGTTTACGCTTGGTGCGCTCATCAGCTTGCTTGTCACCGTCGCCGATGTCAGCCTTTTAAATATCGGCTCGGCGTTTTGGGGCTTGGTTGCTGGCTTTGTGGTGTCTTGGCTCATGGAGCGCGACGACTTTAAAACGCAAGAACGATAGCGCTTAAGCGACACGACACCCAAAAACTACTGCCTATTTTAAATTGTCACATTCTGCCGTCACTCAGATACAATTATTTCAAGTCGCTTGAAGTTTATGCGGTGGACCTCAATCAGTGAATTTATGTCAGGGGTACGGTATGTCATTGCAAATGGTTTCTGCTCTCAGGCCAGCTTATTCAGCCGAAGAATATGCGGTTCGTACCGATCTTGCTGCCGCTTACAGGCTCATGGCTTATTTTGGGCTAGACGATAGTATTTATACCCACATTTCTGCGCGCGTTCCCGGGACAAAAGATCAGTTTTTGATCAACCCCTACGGCGTGCTGTTTCGTGACATTACAGCGTCTTCGCTGATTAAAATTAATCTGGCTGGCGAAATCGTTGACCAACCACACGCAGACTACGGTGTGAACCCTGCGGGCTTTACGATCCATAGCGCGATACATTCTGCACGCCATGATGCCACCTGTGTGCTTCATACTCATACGGTCGCCGGTGTCGCCGTGTCATCCTTGGCAGCAGGCCTGCAACCCGTCAACCAATGGGCACTACAATTTTATAACCGTGTGGCTTATCACGATTTTGAAGGCATCGCGCTTAACCACGACGAACGCGAACGCCTGATCGCAAGTTTAGGGCCAAGTTTGCGCGCCTTGGTGTTGCGTAATCATGGCCTGTTAACCGTCGGTCGTAGCGTGTCCGAGGCCTGCATTCTGATGCTAAATCTTGAACGTGCCTGCAGTGTACAAATGGCAATACAAGGATCGGGGCAAATGACCTATCCACTGTCTGCAGACGTCTGCGAACTGACCGCTAAACAATATGAGGCTGGCGATGCCAACCGGCGACCCGGCATGCCCGACTCGTATGCGCGCGAATGGACGGCGATGCTGCAGCGGCTAGAACCCGCAACGCCAACCTCTTTTCGCGATTAAGTTGTGGGCTGTGCCCCATACTGCACAAATATATTTACCGCAGAGAGAGGCGACTCTCTGAGCGGCCCGCGCTTAACATTACCGTCTGAATAGTTTGTTTTTTACTGCTTTGGATCCCTGACAGTACAGCGTGAAGGCGTTCATCATTGCTTGGTGCGGCTTGCAATGATAGCCACTTACTTGGTCACTAGAGCTTGCCTGCCATGTCTGTATCAACAAAGTCGACGTTTCCTGTTTTCAATACCTCTGCGCTAAGCGATGATATTAACGCGGACTATTTTGATTTAGTGCGACTGCAAGATCGACCGGATATTCCGCGCGAGTTTCTCCATCGACACACTTACTATCACTTATTGTGGCTGTCGGAGGCTGAGGGCGTCCACCTGCTCGATTTCGAACGCTTTGAGGTCCGTGCGAATAGTGTGTTTTTCATTAATCCGGGGCAACTGCATTCATGGAAGTCGATGACCAAACCAAAGGGTTACGTCATCAACTTCAGCGCCGAGTTTTTTCTTCAAATGTTTCCAAGTACGGGCGACATGACGAAGTATCCTTTTTTTAACATTGCCTCTGAGACACCCGTGTTGTATCTCGCGCAGTCTCAACATGACCAACTGCTGCCATTGCTGCGGATGATGGAGCGTGAAGCGCTTGGGCACGCAGTGAGTCGCCTGGACGTTTTAAAATCCTACTTGCTCGTCCTTTTGATCGAGTTGCGGCGGCTGTACCCCGAGAGCAATAGCCAGACCGCCTCCGCACACAACTACACGCTAACCAAGCAGTACAAACTGCTGATTGAAGATCACTACCTACAACTGGTTTCCGTGCGCGATTACGCGGCTAAGTTACATGTCACCGAACGACAACTCAACGAAGCACTCAAACGTACCCAAGGGAAAACGGCGGGACAACTTTTGCAAGAACGCCTGGTTCTTGAGGCCAAACGCCTTTTGAGCAACACGGACTCGAGCATTAAACAAACCGCACTGCAACTCAACTTTGACGATATTGCCTATTTTTGCCGCTTTTTTAAAAAACATGCCTTACTCACGCCAAGTGAATTCAAGAAACGAACTCTTGACATCAAGCTTTAACTCACCCCCCCGACACAGTCAGCGCCAAATAGTACAAATGAACGGCCATTAAGTCCTAACTGTTTGAGCGTGAGGTGGTTAGTATCTAAACAGTCTGTGTAAAGATTGTCTTGCACAACTCAAACTAGGATACGCCCATGCTCTACGACGTTCGCAGCTATGTTTGCCGCCCCGGCACCATTAAAAAACATCTCGCTCTGTACGCAGAGCACGGTTACGCGGTCCAACGACGTTACCTTGGTGAGCCGTTGGCCTACCTCCAGACCGAGAGCGGTAACGTTAACAGCTACACCCATATTTGGTGTTTTGAAAATGCAGGCGATCGAGAGGAGCGCCGCGCGCAATTACAGCTCGACCCTGAGTGGATCGGTTTTTTAGAGAAGAGTGCGCAAGCTGGTTACCTGCTTTCGCAAGACAATCAGCTCATGGTGCGAGCACCTTTTTTTAACCCCTAGCCGCAAGGTTTCAAAAGTGAAGAACCTAAGCGTTGAAGGTTTAAAACCTTAATGCCCCACTAGAATTTAAATCCCCCGGAGACAAAATGAAACTTAAAACCCTGTTTAGTTGCTGTCTGACGACTGCTGCACTGGCGTTCCTTTCAACGAATACTTTTGCCCAGGTCACCCTGAAACTTGCGCATTTTGCCGAGATTGGCCATCCCGCAAATCAGGCCGCACTACAATTTTCAAAAAGAGTCGAAGAGCGTACCAACGGCCAGGTTAAGGTCTCGGTTTATCCCGCAAATGCGTTAGGCTCTCCCCCAGAGCAGCTTCAACAAGTGAAGTTAGGGGTTCTCGATATGGGACTTCCGACGCAAGGCGCGCTAGACAAATACAACAAAGCGTTCGCGGTTGTCATGCTGCCCTTTGTCTTTGATGATCTGGCGCACGCCCACAGGGTACTTGACGGGCCTGCGATGGACTGGCTTGCCCCCATCGCAGAAAAAGACGGTTTCGTGATGCTAGCTAACTGGGAGTATGGCTTTCGTAATTTGACGAACAGCAAGCTCCCAATCAACGCACCGGGCGATCTTAAAGGGCTAAAAATCCGCGTGCCTCCTGAAATGCAATTAGAGGCTGCTATGGAAGCGCTCGGAGCAAACGTCACCAAAATAGCCTTTCCCGAGCTTTATATGGCTCTTTCTCAGGGCGTCGTAGATGGAGAAGAGAATCCGATCGCAGTCATTATGCACAACAAGTTCTACGAGGTGCAAAAACACCTCGCACTCACCCGTCACGCCTACAACAGTATGGTGCACGTTATCAGCACAAAAACCTGGGCCAAGCTCACGCCTGAGCAACGCATAATTGTCAAAGAAGAAAGTCGCCTAGCGGGAGAGCTGATGCGCAAGACTATCGCCGGCGAAGAAGACGCGCAAGTCGCTAAGCTGCAGTCGCTCGGCATGCTGGTCACGCGTCCTGACCTCAAGCTGTTTCGCGTGGCAATGGCGCCCGCCTACAAACGCATCGCTACGTATGCGGGCGAGGCGAACGTACAACAATTCATGCTCATGGTTGACGCGCAGCGCTCAAAGTAACTCTGTCACAAGGGATGGCTGTGCAAACCTTAGGCATTTTCGCGCTTCTCGTTTTTTTAATGCTGCTCGGGCTTCCCGTCGCAGTTGCTATGTGCCTAACGTCGGTAGTCACTCTTGTTCTCTTAGGTCAGCTCGACATCCTTGGGGTGATGGGTCAACGCATGTACGCAAGCACCACCGCTTTTCCTTTGCTTGCGATACCGTTTTTTATCTTGGCGGGCAACCTGATGAACACGGGCGGAATGACCGAGCGAATTTTTCGGTTTGCCCACAGCTTGGTGGGTCACTTTAAGGGCGGCTTGGGTCAGGTCAACGTGCTTGGTTCAATGGTATTTGCGGGTATGTCGGGTTCAGCACTGGCTGATGCGATGGGTCTGGGGTCGATTGAAGTCAAAGCCATGGTCAAAGCCGGCTATGAACCGCGCTTTGCTGCGGCCGTCTCTGCCGCCTCTGCCACGATCGGACCCGTGATCCCCCCTTCAATCCCGCTCGTGATTTATGGCTCGATGAGTGGGGTATCTGTCGGCGCGCTGTTCTTAGGCGGTCTTGTACCCGGGCTTTTGATGGGTATTGCGATGATGGTCACGGTCTATATCATTGCAGTTCGACGGAACTATCCGCGCGAGCGGCGCGCAACCACGCGTGAGGTACTCAGCGCACTGGCGGGCGGACTCGCCGCCATTGCGACGCCAGCGCTCATCATGGGGGGAATACTGAGCGGCGTCTTCACGCCGACCGAGGCCTCCGTCGCGGCGTGTGTCTATGCTCTGTTTTTAGGTCTCGTGGTTTATCGCGAGTTGCGCTGGTCTGACTTACCCGCGATTCTCTGGGAGACCGTGACCCAAACCGCGCAAGTGATGTTCATCGTCGCGGCGGCAGGGCTTTTTGGTTGGCTGCTAATTTATCTACGGGTGCCTGATGCCTTAATTTCATGGCTCAGTGCGCTTTCAAAAGAGCCTCTCGTCGTGCTTGTGATCATCAACCTGATTCTGTTGGTGCTCGGTTGCTTCATGGAGGGCATCGCGATCATGTTGCTCACCATCCCGATCTTTATGCCAATCATTGTTCAGCTAGGAATTAATCCCATCCACTTCGGCGTTTTAATGACGCTTAATCTTATGTTGGGGTTACTGACACCGCCCGTCGGGATGGTCCTCTACGCGATGTCTTCAATTGCTCGGGTGCCTTTAATGATCCTCGCTAAAGAACTAGTGCCCTTCCTGATCTGTTTATTTGCGGTTCTCGCTCTAATAACGGTCGTACCTGGCTTTGTGACCTGGCTGCCCGCTCTTGTGATGGGGACGCCTCGATGAGACGAGCCGACCTCGCACTCGCTTACACGCTGCGCGTTTTATGCATGACATGCCTGGTACTCTTGTTTATGATCATCCTCCTGTCAGTTGTGAACCGCTTTGCTGCGTTCATGTCAATGGGCTGGTCCGATGAAATTATTGAGCTGTTGTTTGCTTGGTTGGTGTTCTTAGGCGCGGCGAGCCTTTGGCGCGAGAACTCCCACTTTTGCGTCGACCTTCTCAAAGTCCGCTTGGCAGGGACTCGCTCGGGACGCACACTTGACCTCTTTTTGATACTTTTAGGGCTGCTATTTTTGGGGACGTTCGTGTTTTACTCTTGGCTACTGTTGAGCAACGCAAGTGACGATTCACCGGTGTTCGCGATTTCTAAGCAATATTGGTACGGCGTCATGCCTGCCTCTGGTGTCGTGATGATGATCTATTCATTGCGAGATCTATGGCTCTGGCTCAAGGGTTCCGCTGCCACCAAGGGGCTGCAATCCCCTTTGTAAGATTGCGCAGTCTCGCCTAAATGCTTAGACAGAAGTGATTCACATGACAAACTACCGAAAACTTTTTGACTTGACCGGAAAGATAGCCGTGGTCTTAGGGGCTGCCTCAGGTATTGGTCGAGCCTCGGCTCACGCACTTGGCGCCTTGGGCGCTCATGTGGTGTGCGCCGACCACGACGCGGAGGGAGCCGTTCAAACGGCTTGCGAAGTTGCCGTGGATGGCTCGGCAGACTCATATCGCACAGACGCGGCGAGTGGCGCAGAAATCGTACAGCTCGCCGACTACGTCCTAAACAAACACGGTCAAGTCGATATCGCCTTCAGCACCCCCGCGCTAAATATTCGCAAACTAATCATCGATTATGACGAAGAAGAATTCGATCGCGTCATGAACCTCAATCTAAAAGGCGCCTTTCACTTTATGCGCAGTTTTGGGCGACCGATGATTCAGCAACGCGCGGGTAGCCTCATTCTGTGCTCTTCAATGCGGGCTCAAACACTCGAACCCGGTCTGGGCGTTTACGCGGCCAGCAAAGCGGGGATTGCGCAATTAGTAAAAGGGTTTGCCTGCGAGGTTGGCGAATATGGCGTTCGCGTCAACGCCGTGATGCCCAGCGTAATTGAAACCCGCTTAACTGCACCTCTGAAAGAAAACCCAGAGATCTACAACACGTATGCCGCGCATACCATACTCAACCGCTGGGGCCAGCCCTCTGAGGTTGCGTCTGCCGTCGCCTTCCTTGCCTCTGAAGCGTCAAGTTATATTACGGGCAGTTCTTTATCAGTCGACGGCGGTTGGACCGCGATCGATGGCCCGCCCACCGGCCTAACGCGGACCCGTCCCTCAGAGTAGCGTGATCCGTCGATCGCCTCCACTGACACGATTTAGTCTGTCTACAGCGTCGGCGATCTAACCGCGCTCACCATTGTCCAAAAAAAACGCCAGCCCGCTTGTGCGCGTGAGTGCCGCGCTCAACAGCTTCGTCAGACATCGTGACGCGCCGCTTGCGCCGCGCGAGCGCCTCAAGCAACTGCGTCCGTAGAGCTTCGCGCGTGCTGGCGTGCAGCGCTTCGCGGCCCAAGTCAATGAGCTCATTCGGATCATTTTCTAAATCAAACAACTGTTCGGGCTCGTCAAGCCAATACACATAGCGCCAGCGAGTCGTACGAAGCGAATAAGCACGTGCTTGTTGCGGCGTTTTATTCAGCAGCAAGCGCGCCTGCCTAAAACTGTAGTCCAGTTCAGAGAAAACAGCCTCGCGCCAAGGCGTGGCCTTGCCGCGCAACAACGGCAACAAGCTATGCCCCTCAAGCCGCTCTGGCGCACCCGCCACACCAAGCGCCTCAAGAAAGGTCGGCACCATATCAACCGCTTCAACAAACCGCGCATCGACCGTGCCACGCGTCACATTTGCACGCGCATCGGGATCCATCACAATACACGGCACGCGCTGCACGGCGTCATAAAACAATTCTTTTTCGCCCAGCCAATGATCGCCCAACAAATCGCCGTGATCTGACGTGAAGACAATCAGCGTGTTCTTCATCAAGCTGGCGCCCTCCATGTAATCAAAGAGTCGGCCAAGATGATCGTCTAACTGGTGAATCAGGCCTTGATAAGCGGGGCGCACCGTGCGGATACATTCGTCACGACTGAAGTTTTGACTTTCTTCGTGCTGGCGGTAAGCCGCCACAACTGGGTGAGCATCCTGTCGTTCGTGCTCACTGCGCGCGACGGGCAAGCACTGCTCAGCGGTGTACCTGTTGTGATACGGCGCGGGGGCCATGTATGGCCAATGAGGCTTAACGTAACTCAGATGCAACACCCAAGGCTTGCCACCTTGCTCGCGCATAAATTTAAGCGCTTGGTCTGTCATGTACGCCGTTTCAGAATGCGGCTCGGCTACCCGCGCAGGCAGATACGTGTTGCGCATATTCCAGCCGCTTACGATCTGCCCATCAGGCAACTGCCCCGAAATCACAAAGTCTGTCCAGGGGTCGTCAGAGACGTAACCGTGGCGTTTTAAATATGCCGGATAACCGCTTTCGAAACCCGGTGGATGATGGCCGTCGTAACGATCAAGCTCTCGAAACCCTCCGCGTTCAAGCAAAAAACCAAGCTCAGAATCGCCCTCGATTCCTAGGCGCCTCAATCCAGCCAGGTCAGGAATAACGTGCGTTTTACCCGCCAACATTAAGTCTCGCCGCGCTTGCGCTAAATATTCACCAAAGGTGATTTCACCGATCGATAAGGGGACTCGGTTCCAAGTCGTGCCATGACTTGAAGGATAGCGCCCCGTGTAATAACTCATGCGCGAAGGCCCGCAGACGCCCGAGTTCACAAAGGCGCGACTAAAGCGGACGCCTCGTTTGGCCAAAGCCTCAAGGTTGGCGGTTTTTAGATACGGATGGCCCTCGCAGCCAAGGTGATCGGCCCGAAACTGATCCGCCATAATGAACAAGATATTTTGCGTCGTGGTCATAACAAGGCGATCTCTGTGGGTTCAAAGCCGGCAGCTAAGCGCGCCTCGATATTAAACGGCCCTTTTAGTTTTGGCGCGCGATATGTTTGCGCAAGCTCTGCATAGGTTGCGATCGGGTCAAGCTTGCGCTCGACGCACAACCAACGAAACCAATAGTTACCGATCGCCACGTGCCCGATTTCATCGCGCAAAATAATATCGATGATCGCGGCGCCCACCCGGTCGCCACCACTCGCTAATTTATGTTTAACCGCGGGCGAAGCATCCAGGCCCCTGGCTTCTAGCGTGCGAGGCACTAAGGCTAGCCGGGCCAGCACATCGTCTTGCGTGCGCTCGGCCATCTCCCACAAGCCGTCGTGGCCCGAAAAATCGCCATACTGATAGCCCAGCGTTTGCAGGTGCTGGTTAAGCAACCTAAAGTGCTCGCACTCTTCTTGCGCCACGCTTAGCCAATCATAATAAAACTTGCTAGGCATTTTCGCGAAGCGCCACAGCACATCGAGAGCAAGATTGATCGCATTGAATTCGATATGGGCTAACGCATGAATCAACAACGCACGCCCCTTAAGTGTGTGCACACTTCGCAGGCCAAGCTGCGCAGGCGGCACTAACGTAATCGCTGGCCGGCCAGGGATGCCTGACGAAGCAAACAACGCGTGCTGCGTATTAAGTTCAGTTTGCGAATTTAGCTGCGCCAACCAAGCGGCTTTTGCTTGCCAAGTCTCTTGACCTAACGCTGCGAGCGCCGCGGATCTGAGCTCCATGGCCTAGACGATCTGAAACCAGACAAAAGCCATGGGGACTAATGCGCCCCCGGTCAAAATACTGCGCAAGCGAAACACCCACCCCGGCAGCAACTCGGGCATCTTGCGTCTGAGCATCCCGTCAAGCAACCACTGAAGCGCCAACCCCGCCATCAACATACGCAAACCCGTTTCGGGCGCCGTTAAGGTCGCAGCCCAACCCACGAGTGCAGGGATCACACTCCAGACAAACATCGTCGCGCGCGGCGCGTGTGAGGGTGCGTGTGTGGCCATTCCCCACCACAAGGCACCGACAAAACTTAAGATCACCGCGCCATACATAATCAGCGCCATGAGCGCGAGCAATGGGTCAAGTCCCGTCTCGAGCACACTCGTCAACGCGACGGCCCAAAAGGGTAACAACCCCAGCAACCCTGGGATCAAAGCAGCGAGCGGCGTACGGGCAGCCGGTTGCAGCGCGCGAGCAGACGGTTCAGACAACAGAATAGCGGACTCCGACTAAGGACTTGGCACAACCCGTGCGTCTGCGGGTCATGCCGTTTCGGTCTAAGTTTTTTTTCTACGCTTAGCTTTCTTTTCAGTAACAGCCAACATCGTTTTGCGACAGCTTGCGGCGCCGCAGCGGCACTCATATTGGGCTTTAAGAGACTTGGTCAGTTTTTCGTCATCGATGATCAGGCCGTAGTCATAATTTAATTCTTCACCGCGTTTGATGTCACGTTTAGCCACAATATAGACACGCTTTCCACCCTTGCCCTCTGAGCTTTCGCAATTGGGCTCGCAGGCATGGTTAATCCAGCGCGCCTCATTCCCTTGATCGTTGCCATCAATGACTTTGCCAGAGCTCAACGAAAAAAAGAAGGTATGAAAAGGGTCTTCAGGGTTTGTGGGGTGGCGTCGATCAGCCTCTTTTGCGCTAATCGTCTTACCTGCATATTCGATGATTTGAGTCCCTTCTGGGATTTTACGTGCCGCAAAAACGCCATTGCCGTGTATTTTGGATTGCCTGACAACATGCCAGGGCTTTTCAGGTGGTTTCATCAAAATTGAATCAAAAAATCAGGTGTGTTTGACACCAAAACAATGCTGCGGCTCGGGAAATTGACTCGCGCGAACCTCGTCAGCATAACGCTGCACCGAGCTTCGCATGATTTCTTCAAGATTGGCATAGCGCTTAACGAATTTTGGCACACGCGCGCCGCTTAAGCCAAGCATATCTTCTGTTACCAGGATTTGGCCATCACATTTTACTGAGGCTCCGATACCGATTGTCGGAATCGCGAGCGCTGCCGTAATCGTTTCGCCCACGGGCTCGGCCACACCTTCAAGCACAATCGCAAACGCGCCAGCCTGCTCAAGCGCTTGCGCGTCGGCCAGAATTCGTGCAGCGGCTTCGGGGCTGCGCCCTTGTGCCAAATAACCGCCCATGGTGTTGACATACTGGGGCATCAGCCCTACATGTGCCATCACAGGGATACCACGGTCAACTAAATAACGAACCGTTTGTGCCATCACGACCCCGCCCTCAAGCTTGACCGCACTGGCGCCGTTTCCAATCAAATGGGCGGCATTACGAAACGCTTGCGCCGGCGACTCTTGATAACTGCCAAACGGCATATCAGCGACCACGCACGCGTGTTGGGTTGCCCGCACGACCGCGGCGGTATGTTGCCCAAGTTGCTCAACCGTAATAGTCAGCGTGTCGGGTAAGCCATAGGCAACCATCGCGGTTGAATCGCCAATCAGCACAAAATCAACATACGCGTCGATAATGCGCGCGATTGAATAATTGTGCGCTGTGAGAGCCACAATTTTTCGTTGACCCTTGCAAGCCACTAATTGAGGCACCGTGACGCGCTTAATTTCTCTCTGCGAGCTCAAATCCAAACCTCAGTTTTTAACCAAAAATAAGAAGCGCGCGAATCGTTCGCGCCTTTTAGATTTTGACACCATCCTTTCTTGGATTAAGAGGATGTCATCAAGTTAAGTTCAACCGTTTATTTAGCGGCTTTTTTAACTGTGGCCTTTGCTGCGGTTTTTTTTACTGCTTTTTTCACTGTCTTTTTTGCTACTTTTTTGACCGCTTTTTTCACAGCCTTCGTCGCAGGTTTAGCAACCGCACTCACGATCAACTCTGTCGCACTGGCAGGTATCGACTTGGCCGTAACCTTTTTAACCGCCTTCGTCGCTTTTTTTGCAACTTTTTTTGCGGCGGTTTTAGTGGGCGCCTTAGCTGCGGTTTTACCCGCTGTTTTACCCGCCGCTTTTGCTGCAAAACGACCCGTACCCGTTTTGCCACCTACTTTTTCAGGGCGCGCTTCAAACTCAAAACTCACCTTGCCATCTTCGCCACGCGCCAGATACGCTTTGAACTTGCGGTTGTTACGGTTAGACACAAACCCCTCAAGCAAATCGGTGCGTCCAGTGGCCAACAACTTCGTCATTTGCTCTGTACCAATCTCTTGCTGCAAGATCACCTTGCCCGAACGAAAATCGCAATTGCGCTCGGGGCCAACAGACTTTTCGCAGATAAAGCTCATGCCATGCTCAAACACCGGCGCCCGACATTTTGGGCAAGGGCCTAACGCCATTTGCCTAGAGAAATCCACCGGCTCGTTAGCCTCTTCATCGCGTTGACCAAAATCAAATTCCAGCTTGAACTCAGCATTGATAATCAAGATTGAAGCAAAGGGGCGCCCCATCTTGCTGATAAAGCCCTGCAGCGGCCCGAGGCGCTTCTCGGCAATTAAGGTCTCAACTTCTTCGGGCTCAAACGTGCGCCCACCTGGGTGTTTGCCGATCGAAAACTCACAACTTGTGCAGGCATAACGGCGATAATTTTCTTTCACAACATTGCCACACTTTGGGCAGGGCGTTGTTAGCGTCACGTAATCGCCGGGCACGGTATCGCGCTCATACTCTTTCGCGCGCTTCACGATAACCTGCGTCATTTGCGCAATTTCAAGCATGAACGCTTCGCGTTGCATTTCACCTTGTTCAATTTGTTTAAGCTTGTGTTCCCACTCGCCCGTGAGCTCGGGCGAGGTCAGCTCTTTAACGTCCAAGCCGTTTAACAGCGTCATCAGCTGTCTGGCTTTTGCCGTGGGGACCAGGTCTCGGCCATCGCGTCGCAAATAGGTTTCTGACAGCAAGCCCTCGATGATCGTCGCGCGTGTCGCAGGTGTACCCAAGCCGCTTTGCGCCATCGCTTGCGCAAAGTCATCATCATCCACCAGCTTGCCAGCGTTTTCCATACCCGACAGCAAAGTCGCCTCGTTATAGCGCGCGGGTGGCCGCGTTGTCAGGCTCAGGGGTTCGATGTCTTCGGTGCGAACTTTCTCGCCGTCAGCGACCGCCACCAAGTTCGCGTCGTCGCCCTGCGCTTCACGCCCTTGTACCGCACGCCAACCTGGCGACACCATGACCTCGCCTTCGGTCTTGAAGTGATGGCCTTGTACGATAGTGGTGCGCACTGTTTTACGCCACTCAACCGCCGGGAAAAAGATCGCTAAAAAGCGCTTGACCACCAGGTCATAAATCTTCGCCTCAGCATCGCTAAGCTCTGAGGGCACTTGCATCGTCGGAATAATTGCAAAGTGATCAGAGACTTTTTTGTTGTCAAAAATACGACGATTAGGTTTGACCCAGCCATTTTTAGTAATCGTTGCCGCGTGCGGGGCAAGGGCCTTCGCTACGCCCTTTCCTTCAGCTAAACCGGCGATGGTCTCGCGTACGGTATTGAGATAGTCTTCAGGCAAAAACTTTGAGTCGGTCCGCGGGTACGTCAGGGCTTTGTGACGCTCGTACAAGCTTTGCGCCAGGGACAAGGTCGTTTTGGCCGAAAACCCAAACCGGCCGTTCGCCTCACGCTGCAAAGAGGTCAAGTCAAATAAAGCCGGTGCGGCTTCCATCCGAGGCTTTGACTCTTCGGTGACAACACCAGGCTGATTGCGGCAAGCCGCAACCACGCTTTTTGCGGCTGCTTCAGTCCAGACCCGTGATTCTTTTTGTTCGGCGTCGTCGCCTATTTTTTTAAAGTGTGGATCAATCCAACGGCCCTCATAAATACCGGCGGCCGCCACGAAATTGGCACGAACCTCCCAGTAATCGCGAGGCACAAAATGTCGGATTTTTTCTTCGCGGGCAAACACCAAAGCAAGGGTCGGCGTTTGTACGCGCCCGACTGGCGTCTTAAAGAAGCCACCATCCTTGCTGTTAAACGCCGTCATGGCGCGCGTCCCGTTGATGCCCACTAACCAATCGGCTTCTGCACGCGAGCGGGCTGCCGCCTCGAGCGGCTTCATGGTGTCGTCTGCACGCAACGTAGCGAATGCTTCGCGGATCGCATCTTGGGTCATCGACTGCAGCCAAAGGCGTTGCGTTGGCTTTTTTTGCCCGGCGTATTGGGCGATATAACGAAAAATCAATTCGCCCTCACGCCCAGCGTCGCAGGCGTTGATCAGGGCGCTGACGTCTTTACGCTTAATCAACTTGACCAGCATTTTGAGTCGGTCTCCCGACCTTTTATCTTTAGTTGGCGCGAGATCAAACTCCGGCGGTACGACCGGTAAATGGGCAAAGCTCCATTTACCCTTGACGGGATCATTCGGTGCGATGAGGGTGAGTAAGTGACCGACGCTTGAAGACAACACGTATTTTTCGTTCTCGAAAAAGTCGCCTTCGCGGGTAAAACCACCGAGCGCACGCGAGATATCGAGTGCGACAGAGGGTTTTTCGGCAATGATTAAAGTTTTAGTCATTCTTTTCCAGGTGCAGCCCTTAAAGCGGTTTATTCAGCGTGATGCAACGCCAAAAACGGTTTAGCTCGCATGATCAGAGCGGTGATGAATGCCGTGCAAGTTAGCACGTTCGAGGCCTTGACCCCAAATTTGGGTCGCTTGTGACCAAAACGTCCCTATATTAGAGGTCCTGACTTTTTCGAATCCCAAGGCCTGCCAAGCTTGCTGCAACACGGCCAGAGGGTCCGTCAACGTCAGGGTTTGAGCCCCGTTTTGCTTGGAAAGTTTCAAGCCCCTTGCATCCGTCACCACGGGTACATGTAAGACCCGTGCGACAGGTAGTCCGAGCAAACGACTCAGTAAGCGCTGCCTAGCTGTACTGGTAAGTAAGTCTTCACCTCTTACGATATCGGTCACCCCTTGTTGGGCATCGTCAACCACCACCGCCAATTGATAAGACCACACCCCGTCGGCCCGTTTCAGCACAAAATCACCCACCACGCGGGCAACATCTTGTTGCTGCAGGCCCAGCCAGCGATCTTCAAAGTGCTCGATCCCGTCTGGTACCCGCAGGCGCCAGGCATAGGCCTCGCGCCCTGTTGGTGCGCCCTTGCGGCAAGTTCCTGGGTAGGGGCGCTCGGTGTGAACGCCTGGCTCGGCCGGACTCGCAACCGAGTCCGAAATTTCGCGGCGCGTACAACCGCAGGCATAAACTTGTTTAGCCGTCAAAAGGGTGTCGAAGGCCTGCTGATACAGGCTTAGGCGCCGCGACTGATAAGTCACTTCGCCATCCCAACGCATGCCCAGACCTGACAGCTGTTGCAAAATCAGTTCGGTGGCTCCTACAACCGTTCTGGGCGTGTCGAGATCTTCGATACGAACGAGCCAGTGGCCGCCCTGCGCCCGCGCATCCAAAAAGCTCGCCATCGCAGCTACCACCGAACCCGCGTGCAGAGGCCCACTTGGGCTTGGTGCAAAGCGACCAACGTAACGCAACGCAATACCCGACAAACTTAGTGCAAAAGCCGATCGTCGTCATCGCGCAACAATTCTTCAAGGATCAGATGGTCGACTTCTGATTCTTGGCTCCAGAGCACCATGAGCGCGATGATTTTGATTTTTTGCAAAGAGACTGAACCCTCTGTCGTTGCCAACGCACGATCAATCACGATTTCACGTAAAGCGGGCGACAAGGCTTCGGTTGCCTCTAGAAAGGTAATGAAACCAATTGCTTCAGGGTCAAGGTGTTGTTGCTCAAACTCGGCATACACGCGTGTACCGCTACCGGGTGTTTGCGACAACTCTACACACTGTGCCGTGGTTTCGGCCAAACCCACTAACCAGCCTAACGCCTCGTCAATATCGGTGTGCTCAAAGCCCGCCGCAGCAAGGCGCTTTGCCAACACATCGGCCGACGGACAGGCCTCGGGAGTGTAGTAGTTCTCAAACAGGTAAACCAGAATGTCAAACATAAAGACGGGCTCCTGTTGCTGGCCGGGGCAGGGGGCACCCGTCCAAGTAGTTTGACTCTACGCCAAAAACTTTGTGCCGACAAGTCCTACAAAAAAATCTGTGACCGATTGACTTAAAACTCAGCTCCACCCGCAACGCAGCGAAGCACTCTTTTCCGGAGCTCGGTCGCATTTATTCCAACGTAATGAGTGCGGCCCCCTCGCTGACTTGGTCGCCTACCGCATAAAGCAACGCTTTGACCACGCTATCGGTCGGAGCCGCGATGGTGTGCTCCATTTTCATAGCTTCCATCACCAAAAGCGCCTGGCCACGCTTGACCTGATCGCCTGGCGACACATGGACTGCAATCACCTTGCCAGGCATCGGAGCCGCGAGCCCTCCCGCAAGCTCAACCTGCTCACCAACCGCCTGCGTCAGAGGATTTTGCCGGATCAGCGAGCTCATCTTGCCCGAAGAAAAAACCTCATAGCGCTCACCGCGCAACACCACCGTGCCCAAGACCAGCGCAGCGCCAAGCGTCAGTTCAAACTCAAACGCGCCCGCAACGGTTGTTTCGCATTTTCTTTGTTTAAACGGATAACGCTCGCCCTCGATCTCTAGCACCTGCACGGCGCCCTGACGCTGCAATACACAACGGTGCACCACCTCTTGCTCTGCCCAGAGAAGTTCGCGACGGTAGGCTCCGTTTGCGCGCCAGCCGTCTGTCTGCGCCCACGGGTCTTTGCTGTCGGGCGACGGCGCCTCACACCAAAGCAGCGTCGCGACCGCAAGCGCAAGCGCCTCAGGTCGGGCGGGCGCCGACGGTGGCAACAGCGTGCTACGTTGGCGCTCAATTAAGCCAGTATCCAGATCGCCGGCGGCAAAGGCGGCGTCTGTCATCAGTCGTGTCAAAAATGCAACGTTCGTATGAACACCGACCACCTTTGTCTGCGCCAAGGCTTGCACCATTCGAGCGCGAGCCTGATCACGATCCTTACCCCAGACAATCAACTTCGCGATCATTGGGTCGTAAAACGGCGATATCGTATCGCCCATTCGCACACCGCCATCGACTCGAATCGCAGCATTGGCAAAGGCCGTGTGCGGCGGCAGCGCAAAGTAAGCCAGCGTGCCCACCGAGGGTAAAAAGTTTTTATCCGGATTCTCGGCATAAATACGCGCTTCGATCGAATGACCGTTTCGTACGAGTTGCGCTTGTGTCAGGGGCAGGGCTTCGCCATTTGCCACTCGCAATTGCCACTCAACGAGGTCTAGCCCGGTAATCATTTCTGTCACAGGATGCTCGACTTGCAGACGCGTATTCATCTCCATAAAATAAAACCGCCCACTGGGCTCAACAATAAATTCAACCGTGCCCGCGCCAACATAATTCACTGCCCGCGCGGCCGCGACCGCGGCGTCTCCCATCGCACGGCGACGTTCCTCGGTCATACCTGGGGCCGGCGCCTCTTCGATCACCTTTTGATGGCGGCGCTGCACAGAGCAATCGCGCTCAAACAAATACACTCCGTTACCCTGTGAATCACAAAACACCTGAATCTCAATGTGACGCGGCTGTTGCACATAACGCTCGATCAGCACGCGGTCATCGTTAAAGCTTGAGGCCGATTCGCGTTTACACGAAGCGAGTGCGCCTGCAAAGACCTCAGCCCCAGCCACCACACGCATCCCTTTACCGCCGCCGCCAGCAGTCGCCTTGATCATGACGGGATAACCGATCAAGTCTGCCTGTTGCTTTAAAAACTCTGGGTCTTGGTTATCACCGTGATAGCCCGGCACCAGCGGCACGCCCGCCTTTTCCATTAAGGTCTTCGAGGCAGATTTGCTACCCATGGCTGCAATAGCCGAAGGCGGTGGCCCTACAAAACACACGCCAGCTTTTGCGCAGGCGCTGGCAAAGTCGGCATTCTCAGATAAAAACCCATAGCCAGGGTGGATCGCTTGTGCGCCCTGCGCCAGCGCCGCTTGCAAGATGGTGTCGCTTTTTAAATAGCTCTCGCGAGCCGCAGACCCGCCGATGTGCACCGCCGCATCACAACTAACAACGTGCTTGGCACCCGCATCTGCATCCGAATATACCGCGATGGTTCGAATACCCAGACGACGCGCCGTGGCCGCCACCCGGCAGGCGATTTCACCGCGATTCGCGATTAGTAATGTTGTAAACACGCTAGCTCCTTGATCCTGCTCTTACATCCGAAACACGCCAAAGCGGGTGTCTGCAATTGGCGCGTTTAAGGCAGCCGATAAACCAAGTGCCAAGACGCGACGGGTATCCGAGGGCTGGATCACGCCGTCATCCCACAAGCGCGCCGTTGCATAATAAGGATGGCCCTCGCGTTCGTACTGCTCACGAATGGGTGTCTTGAAGTCGTTCTCTTGTTCGCCCGACCACTCGCCGCCCTTTGCTTCAACGGCCTCGCGTTTCAACGTTGCCATGACACTCGCTGCTTGTTCGCCGCCCATTACCGATATCCGCGCGTTGGGCCACATCACCAAGAGCCTAGGAGAAAACGCGCGACCACACATGCCGTAATTTCCTGCGCCAAACGAGCCGCCGATAATGACGGTGAACTTAGGCACGGCAGCGGTTGATACGGCCGTCACCATCTTTGCACCGTGTCGTGCGATGCCCTCGTTTTCGTATTTACGGCCCACCATAAAGCCTGTGATATTTTGTAGAAAAACCAGCGGGATTTTGCGTTGCGCGCAGAGTTCAATAAAATGCGCGCCCTTTTGTGCGGACTCAGAAAACAAGATGCCGTTATTGGCCACGATGCCGACTGGCATACCTTCGATATGAGCAAATCCCGTAATGAGTGTGGTGCCAAAGCGCGCTTTAAATTCGTCAAACTCAGAGCCGTCGACAATGCGCGCAACGATTTCACGCACGTCATAGGGCTTGCGTGTATCGGCCGGCACAATGCCGTTGACTTCACTTAGCTCATACAAAGGCGGCGCGCTTTTGCGGAGCGCCAACTGTTGTGGCTTTGTGCGATTTAGGCGGCCAACCGCATCACGAGCAAGTTGCAAAGCATGGTGGTCGTTGGCGGCCAGATGATCCGCGACGCCAGACAACCGCGTATGCACATCGCCGCCCCCCAGGTCTTCGGTCGAAACAATCTCGCCTGTTGCAGCCTTCACAAGCGGAGGCCCACCTAAAAAAATCGTCCCTTGGTTGCGAACAATGATCGACTCATCACTCATCGCGGGAACATACGCCCCACCGGCGGTGCATGAGCCCATGACGACAGCGATTTGCGCAATCCCTTGCGCCGACATATTGGCTTGATTAAAAAAGATTCGTCCAAAATGATCTCGGTCCGGAAACACCTCGTCTTGACGAGGCAGGTTTGCCCCGCCCGAGTCAACCAAATACACACAAGGTAAATTATTTTGTTGCGCGATCTCTTGCGCACGCAAGTGTTTTTTGACCGTTAACGGATAGTATGTGCCACCCTTAACCGTCGCATCATTGCACACGATCACACACTCAACCCCAGAGATGCGGCCGATGCCGGTGATGATGCCTGCGCCCGGAGACTCCCCGTTATAAAGCCCGAGCGCAGCAAGCGGCGAAAGCTCTAAAAACGGCGTGCCCGGATCTAACAGTTGCTCGACGCGGTCGCGCGGCAGTAGCTTGCCACGGCTGATATGCTTTTGACGCGCTTGCTCAGCACCACCCAAAGCTGTTTGTGCCAGCTGCTTTTGCAGATCATCGATTTGGGCCTGCATCGCGAGTGCATTTTTAGCAAACTCTGGCGATCGCACGTTAATTAGAGATTCGATTATTGGCATGTCTTTCGGCCTTTGATCATTGTTAATTTCTTTACATCGTTTCGTTGAACAGTTCGCGGCCGATTAGCATTCGACGAATTTCACTTGTCCCTGCGCCGATCTCATACAACTTTGCATCACGCCAGTATCGACCAAGCGGGTAGTCATTGATATAGCCGTTGCCGCCAAAAATCTGTATGCCTTCGCCCGCCAACCAGGTAGCTTTTTCGGCGCAGTACAAAATCACCGCTGCGCAGTCTTTGCGAACCTGACGCACGTGTTGCGCACCGAGCTTGTCAAGATTCTTGCCCACGGTATAGCAAAAGGCCCGACAGGCCTGCTGGGTGGTGTACATGTCGGCGACTTTGCTCTGGATCAGTTGAAACTCGCCGATCGGCTGGCCAAACTGTTTACGCGCGTGAATATAAGGAATTACCTGATCCATCACAGCCTGCATAATGCCCAGCGGGCCGGCCGCTAACACCGCGCGCTCGTAATCGAGCCCGCTCATCAACACCCTCACACCGCCGTTGACCTCGCCCAGTACGTGGTCACCCGGTATTAAGCAGTCTTCAAACACCAATTCACCGGTGTGGCTGCCACGCATCCCGAGCTTATCGAGTTGCTGTCCGATGCTAAAGCCGGGCATTCCCTTTTCGACTAAAAAGGCGGTGACTCCACGTGCGTTGGCTTGAGGATCGGTCTTTGCATAGACCACCAGCGTGTCCGCATCGGGCCCATTGGTAATCCACATCTTGGTACCGTTTAGGACATAATCCGACCCCTTCGGTGTGGCGCGCAGTTTCATGCTCACCACATCAGAGCCCGCGCCGGACTCGCTCATGGCGAGTGCACCGATGTGTTCACCGGTTAGCAGTCCAGGCAAGTATTTTTTCTTTTGTGCGATCGTGCCGTTACGATGAATCTGATTGACGCAAAGATTTGAATGCGCGCCGTACGACAGACCAATCGAGGCGCTCGCACGTGAAATTTCTTCCATCACGACCATGTGCGCAAGATAACCCATATTGGTGCCACCATACTCCTCGCTAACGGTCATGCCCATCAGCCCGAGCGCGCCCATCTTTTGCCATAAATGCATCGGAAACTGATCCTCACGGTCCGCTTGCGCGGCTAAAGGCGCAATCTCATGCTGTGCAAAATCGCGCACAGCTTCGCGCAGCATGTCGACCTCATCGCCCAGCTCAAAATTCAGGCCTGGTAAGTGCATCCTCGTCTCCTTGATGAGCCTCTCAGTTTACGCAAACGTAAAGTCCTTTGCCTGAATAAGGGTTAACCCTTGTTTTTTGCTTTTAAAAGGGTCTCGCAACCGGCTGGTTGCGCAATAATTTCATGCAAAGACTCTTCAAGGTCTTATTTTTGCTGCTCTAGCGTGCTGCGCTGCGTCGTTAACATCGAAACGTAAATTATGATGGTCTGTTCATGCCGTCAAGTTTAAAGAAAACGTCTCTTATGAATCCCCTCGAACACCAATTGCAATACCCCCTTGGCGAAACCTTGCCGGGCGCTGGCCTCACCCTTGAAGTGGCCCCCGGCGTGCGCTGGCTCAGAATGCCGCTTCCCTTCGCGCTTGATCACATTAATCTGTGGCTACTGCGTGACAAAATCGACGGCACAGAAGGCTGGACCATTGTCGACTGCGGCATCAGCAGCGAGCAAGTCAAAGCGCTCTGGGAAAGCATCTTCAAGACTGAGCTTGAGGGCTTGCCCGTCCTACGGCTAGTCGTCACCCACATGCATCCCGACCACATTGGGCTGGCCTCTTGGTTGTGTGAACGCTGGCAAGTTCCCATGCACATCAGCATGACCGACTACATGACGGCGCAAACCTGGAGCCAACGCAAAGACGGCGGCGTCACCGGTGGCGAAAGTACGGCACAACATTTGATGCGACACGGCATGATCGACCCAGAATCCATCAAACAAATTCGCGAACGCGCCTCGCATTATCCGGGCATGGTTCCTGGCGTCCCGCCCTCTTTTATCCGCATCATGCACGGCACAGAACTGCGCATCAACGGTCACGTCTGGCAAGCCATCGCGGGCTATGGTCATGCACCCGAGCACATGTCGCTTTATTGCGCTGACAAAAAAGTGTTGATTTCGGGCGATATGGTCTTGCCTCGCATCTCAACCAATATCAGTGTGTTTGATTACGAGCCCATGGGCAACCCCTTACCCTTATATCTGAATTCGCTTCACGCCTACGCTCCCTTGCCCGCTGACACCTTAGTGCTGCCCTCCCACGGACGCCCTTTTAAGGGCCTGCATGAACGAATCGCGCAACAACACTCGCACCACGCCGATCGTCTGCAAGAGGTGTTTGACGCCTGCGTGGTGCCGCAATCCACCACCGACATCTTGCCGCTCATGTTCAAACGCAAGCTTGACCTGCATCAAACCACCTTCGCCATGGGTGAGGCAGCGGCGCACTTGCATGCGCTCTACTTTGAGGGCAAACTCACCCGCGAACAGTGTGCGGATGGCATCATACGGTTTACCCGACCGGCCTGAGCCCTTTTCACGCACCTTACTAAGGATCAATCTTGACCACTCATCACCTGGATACTCGGCTTGTGCACATCGGCGCTGCCGAGTTTGATCCTAAAACCGGCACCGCCCCCGTTAGCATCCCCGCGATTCGTACCAGCACCGTTCGCTTTGAAAATCTCGCCGTGCTTGACCGCGCGCTTGCCAAGCGCGCCGCCGGCGAACGCGTCGTCACTTACGGCATTGCCGGGCTTGATACACACCGCGCCCTTGAAGAAGTTTTCATGCAGCTCGAAGGCGGCTCCTACTGCGTGTTGGCGCCCTCAGGGCTTGCCGCGATTAGTATCGCCTTTTTAGCGCTACTTCAAACGGGCGATCACATGCTTGTTGCCGATTGCGTCTACGGCCCTGTGCGCACCGTTGATCAAACTTTATTAAGCCGTCTTGGCATCTCAGTCACTTATTTTTCAAGCCCCGAGCAAATTGCAGCACTCGTTCAGCCCAACACCAAAATGATTTATGTTGAGTCACCAGGTTCGTTGCTCTTTGAAATGCTCGATATGCCGGCGCTTGCAAAGATCTCACAACAGCATGGCTTGATCTTGGCAACCGACAACACTTGGGGCTCAGGCTACATTTACAAACCGCTTGCGCTTGGCGCAGATGTATCGATTGTTGCGGGGACCAAATATATTGCCGGCCACTCTGACGTCATGCTTGGTGCGATTGTTGTTAAGGATGACAAACTCGCCGCGCGCATTCATGCCACCCAGTATGCCTTGGGCAACTCTCTTAGCGCGGATGACGCCTGGTTATCGTTGCGCGGTGTCAAGACGATGGCGGTGCGCATGGCGCAGCATGCCCGCAATACACAAGAAGTCAGCGAGTTTCTCGACGCGCGTCCTGAGGTGGTGCAGATTTTTAATCCTGCCTGGCACAAAGACCGGGGGCACGCCCTGTGGCAACGCGATTGCACCGGCGCAAACGGCATGCTGGCGATTGAACTGAACTGCTCGGCGCTGGCTGCCAAGCCCTTTGTCGATGCCTTGACTTTGTTTGGCATCGGTTTTTCATGGGGTGGCTTTGAAAGCTTGGTGCAGTGGGTCAACCCAGCAGTCCTCGCAAATCATGCTTACTGGCGCGGTAAAGATCACGCTTTAATCCGCTTGCATATCGGACTTGAATCACCTTCAGATCTGATCAATGATCTGACTCAAGCCTTTAGCAAAATTCAATCTACCTAAAAGGGCATCTAAATGACTTCATCTAAAGGCTATGTTTTCGTTGAGCTGGTCGTGCGCGACCCAGAAAACTTTAAAGATCAGTATCAAACTCGATCAACAGCAGCTGCTGCCGAATTTGGTGGCAAGTTTCTGGTGCGTGGCGGAGCCGTCACCATTAAAACGGGTCCCTCGGATGAGCGTCGTCGCGTCTTAATCGAATTCGAGAGCTACGAAAAAGCTCTCGCCTGGTACGACTCGCCGCTCTCGCAAGAGGCTAAAACGTATCGCGACAAGTTTGCGCACGTCATAACTTTTTATGTGATTCAAGGCGCCTGAGCTCAAACTCGGGAAACCTCTGCGCTGCCCGCAAACCCTTGGCAAGCCTGGGTCTTAGGAACGACGCTTACGCGTGGTGCGTGGGCCTCTGGCTTGAACCGCTGCTCGCAAGCGCTAAATTATTTGCCAAGCACCTGCTTAATCAAGCTCTCAGAGACGTCTAGCGTCTCTTGATAGCCGCCCGCCTCAGATGGCGAGGTTAAAAACCTTCCGGCAACGGCAACGGCGGGGGTGCCTTGCACTTTGTACGAAGTGACTAACTGATCGGCGCGACCCGCTTTTGACATGACACCAAACGAGTCAAACACGCTTTCAAACTTTGCGCGATCAACCCCTTGAGCAACGACCCACGCAATGATCTCTGGCTTGGTAAACAGTCGTTTCTTTTCTTCGTGAATCGCGTTGAAAACCTTCGGATGCAGGTCGAGGCGGCTCAAGGCCTCTAGCGAATAATATAATTGTTGCAATGGCTTCATGCTTGCGTTGAAGGCAACGGGCACGTACTTGACCACGGCCTCAGAGGGCAGTTTTTTTACCCACTTAGTCAGCAGCGGTTCAAGCACCGCGCAATGCGAACAGGCATACGAAAAAAACTCTAACACCTCGACTTTGCCAGGCTCGGTCGGTTGCACAGGATTTACCTCGAGATATTTAGCTTTTGCGCCGGCGGGTAAACCCTGCGTCAAGCCGGCGGATGAAAACCCAAGCGCTAATACCGCTAGCACCGCACCTGCCATTTGTTTGAACCATGTTGTCTTCATTTGTTGCTGCCTTATGTCTGTCAATACTGGATCTCAAAATACTTTCACGACTTTTTTAAAGAGAGCGGCATTTTTGCAAAGCTGTCGGTGCCACTCTGTTTACTGTCGCACAACCGCTGTTGGGATTTTTTCTTGTCCCAGCCGTGTGCGGGTTTGATTCATGTCATCAATTTTGGCAAACGGCCCAACCCGTACCCGATTAACCTGAAGCCCATTGACTTCGGCGCGCTGTATTTCAACGGGCATGCCCATTAAGATAATCCGCGCGCGCAACGCTTCAGCGTCTTCTAGCACTCTAAAGGATCCCACTTGCAAAAAGTAAGGGCCGCCGACAGGGTTGCTCGAAGTACTCGGTGTGCTCGATGTGCTCGGCGCGGGCTCAGCACGCGGCACTGCCCGGGGTGCAGGTGCCTGCGCGCCGGGTGTGGGCGTCAGCGTCGCAATCAGTGCCCCCAGCGCATCAGGCGCGGCACCCTCTCGGGGCGCAGTCTTCGCGGCGGTCTCACCGGTAGGCTGCTCAGGAGAGCTCGGTGCGGTCACCGGCCCGGTCGTGCGTCCCGGTAAGCCGGCGTTCGGATCGGGCGCGTGACGGGGATCTGTGGCGCTCGGGGCTTCAGGCGAACGGCTCGCCTTATCAACAAACGGCATGGGTGACTTGATCACATAAAACGCCACAACAACAGCAGCAACCAGCCCAATCAACAGACCCGCCAACACCCCATAAAGTGTGCTGCCACCGCCAGAAGATTTTCGTTTAACCATCTTGTGATCTTACATCCGTTCTGGGGCAGAAACACCCAATAAGGCCAGCCCGTTTGCAATGACCTGGCGCGTTGCATCTGCCAGCCGTAACCGCGCATGCTTTAAGGCAATATCCTCGACCAACACTCGCTCAGCGTTATACCAGCCATGAAAATCTGAGGCGCAATCACGCAACCAAAACGCGACCAGATGCGGGGACAAATCAAGCGCAGCCTGCGACACCAACGCCGCAAACTCCGCCAGTCGCTGCATTAGCGCGATTTCTGTCGCAGCGGTCAACACGCTAAGGTCTGCGGCGTGCAATTCTTGTTGGGTGAGCCCCGCTTGCAACAGCATCGAACAAATTCTAGCGTGCGCGTATTGAATGTAATACACCGGATTTTCTTCGCTTTTTGAACGCGCCAAGTCAACGTCAAAAACAAACTCGGTATCTGCGCGCCGCTGAATCAAAAAGAACCGCACGGCATCGCGTCCGACCCATTCAATCAACTCTTGCAGCGTGACGTAGCTACCCGCGCGCTTCGAGATCTTGACCTCAACACCACCGCGCATCACCTTCACCATCTTATGCAAAATGTAAGCGGGGTAATCGGCGGGGATCCCTAAGGCCAACGCCTGCAAGCCCGCGCGCACGCGCGCAACGGTGCCGTGGTGATCGCTTCCTTGAATATTGATGGCCCGTGTATAACCGCGTTGCCATTTTGTCACATGGTAAGCAATGTCTGGCACAAAGTACGTGTAGCCGCCTTCGGACTTACGCATTACCCGATCTTTATCGTCGCCCGTGCCAAGTTCGGTCGTGCGCAACCACAACGCACGCTCGCTTTCGTAGGTATGGCCTGAGTCAATTAGCTTTTGAACCGTTTGCTCAACACGCCCCGAAGTGTAAAGCGAGCTTTCAAGATAATAATGATCAAAAGCTAAGCCAAAGGCCTGTAAATCAAAATCTTGCTCGCGCCTAAGATACGCCACTGCAAAACGGCGAATGTTATCTAAGTCCGCGAGATCACCGCTTGCCAACACAGGTTCGCCATCGCTCGCGCTGACCGTTGCCTGTGCCAGAAAATCCTTCGCGATCTCGGCGATATACTCGCCCTTGTAACCCTCAGCAGGATAAGCCGCGTCATCGGGGCTTAAACCCTGACCGCGCGCCTGCACACTCAGGGCAAGGTTATGAATCTGATTGCCTGCGTCGTTGTAATAAAACTCGCGACTCACTTCAAAACCACTCGCGTCGAATAAGCAACACAGCGCGTCCCCAAGCGCTGCCTGCCGAGCATGGCCAACGTGCAAGGGCCCCGTCGGGTTGGCAGAAACAAACTCGACTAAAACCTTTTGCTCACTGCGCGGGGCGCGACCAAAACTTGAACCCTTTTCAGAAATTTCCGCCAGAACCGCTACGCGAGCAGCATGCGTTAAACGCAAATTAATAAACCCCGGACCCGCCAACTCGGCGCTCGCCACAAGCGCGGTTGCCCTTGGGTTAGCCATCAACATCTCGACGAGAGCTTGCGCAAGCTCTCGGGGGTTGCGTTTAGCCGGCTTGGCTATCTGCATGGCCACGTTGGTAGCGATGTCGCCATGCGCCGCCACCTTTGGGCGCTCAAGCAAAATGACGGGCTTGGCCTCGGGCAAAATGCTTGCCACAGCGGCCTGCAAACAAGAAATAATGGTCTGATGTTGCTCGGGCAGCATGGGCTTAAAAACACGACAAGTAGAAGGTTCAAATCATAGCCTGAAATGTGCTTAGTCCCAGTGCCAGCCTGCCGTGTCTCGCAACCATTTTGTATAGCGCTTCATATTCACCCAGCCCACACTGTCGCTCGCCTGTGGCAAGAGAGGTGATCGACGCTCTAGCAGCGACTCAACCTCGCGGCGTAGCTCAGCACCGAGGCCCGGCGCATATTCTTGGTAATCGACCCACTTCGTGCCATCTGGTTGATTCACGCGGCGGTCTGTTCTTTGCATGTTTCTGTGAAATACCGCGCGCTCATCGTGCACAATCGGACGTTTCACCGACGCCTTGTCTGGCCCAGGGCTTAACGGCACACCCGCCGCCTGCGCCTGCCAATGCATCCACGCCAGCGCCACGTGCGACAAATCGCCTGGCGTCGAGCCTAGCGATGTCTGGCGCGTTAAATAGCCACCACCAATGTCGGCATGCGCGCCCACGAAGGCTCGCTCGATGACGTTGCCACCTCGCTGCGTTCCGCGGGCAGAGGTCAACGGAAACAGCCAGCGGTGTTCGTGCAACGCCACAGCGTGCGACACCCATTTCCAGGCCGGCGCAATGGTCAAATCAAAGGCCGCGTTACCCGCACCCAAAACGTTGAACTGCGCCACCGTATCAAATAAACCCATAAAGCGTAGGTCGACACAACTTGATAACGTCCCCAGGGTGGGGTGTTGCAGCCAAAACCGGCCGTCGCGCAAGTGACTCGCCACGCGATTACCGAAATGCCGTGCCAAAGCGGCTCCGCGTGAAAAGCCCACTACATCAAGTGCCAAAGCTTGTGTCCCCTCGCGCTGTAAAGCGACGGCGTTTAACCATCGCTCCCACTGGCGGTCGACCCGTTGCTTGCCCGACCAGGCAATCGCGGCGTCCGTCGCTTTTTGGGTAGCGCCCGACCCAAGATCGCCGGCCGGCCCCTCGATATATTTAACAGGGCCGCCTCGATATTGCTGCGCAAAAAGCCAGACATTCGTTTGTGATGCTGCATGATTCGCCGTGCCATCAAAGGCAAACAGTAAGAGCCCTAGCGGGTCGGCGTACTTGCGCGGCTGCTGTTGCGCGTAGCCATACTGACTATTGCCTGGCACCGGTCCGAGTGGATCAGGCTCAAGATAGTGACCCACGCCTGGATCATAGGTGCGCTGATAATTGTCATGCCACCCCGTTAAAGGATCCACGACCTGGCCCGGCAGGCGCAAGGGCTGAACAAACTGCTCACCTAGATCGTGCGTTTGCTCGAGCAATTGGCCAAACGGACTGTAACTCGCACGCCAACGGATTGCCTGTTTCGCATCGGTCAAAAACTGAGGCAGGCCAACCGCATCCGTATGAAAAAAATACAACTCTGCCGACGTGGCTTGCTCGGCATACTCGATCACAGCAACAGGAACCTGCTGCGCATAAATAAACCTTCGTGTGACCTGTAGGCGCCCACGAACTTCGCGCGCCTGCGCGACCAGCTGCTGTTGATCAAAAAGATATTGCGTGCGGGTCTGCTCGTCCTGACGCCAAATTCGTTCAGAGAACGCATTGTGTCCATAGGTGACCGCTCGCGTCGAATCCTGCACATCGACGACCCGGCTGAGCCGGCGCTGAGCGTTGTAATGCAACACAAAGGACCCGACCCGCGTGGGCAAACCGGTCGCATCGCGCGCAAGCGCCGGACGAGCGGCCCCAGAGCGTAACCAAGAGTAAGCCTGCCCCGTGGCATCACGCCCAGTCGTGTGCGTGCGAAAGCGACTGAGCCGTCGCTCGGGATCGTAGTCGTACCGAGTACTTTGCTCTTGGCCGTTCAGCCACCGGTATTCATGCCACAACACACCCTTAGGGTTGACGCTTAGGCGTTGTCGATAAAGCGCTTGACGCGTTGAGGGCTGATACACCACCAACTGCTCAAGTTCCAACGCCCGCTGAGTTTCTGTCTGCGCAGTGCCCAACTGGCGCAAGGTCAGCAAACCATTTCCGTGCGTCAAACCCAGCGCGCCTGCCTGAAACACCCGCTGCTTAGTGCCGTTTGCGCGAATCCATTGGATCGCCTGCAACTGTGTCGCTGTCCAGTGATAACGCAACTGACCACCCTCTGGTAGCGTGTGCGTGGCACGACGGCCCAGTGCGTCATAAGTAAATTGTTCACGATAGCGCCACTCTGGCCAGAGCACGCTTAACCAGTCTGACCGGGTGGTTCGTCGAATCACCTCGCGCTCGCGCAATTGTCCAGAGGAATTCGTACGCCAAATTTGTGTTTCTTCTGGGTGTGCGACCACTTGAGGTCGCGCGCCACGCCAAGCCACACGAACATCCACCGGCTTGGCAAACTGAGACCGCGCCTGTAATACCCGAACGCGTCCAAACGAATCAAACCGCCAACGCCAAACCTCTTGCTCACTGAAATGGCGTGATATCAGCTGCGCATCTGACGTGAGGCTTTTGTGCGGCGAGGGCAACGTCTGGTCCGCAAATATCGTTTCACGAGTGGGTTGCGCGCGGTACGCTAAACGCTCGGGCGTCACACCGCGGCTATGCCATTGGGTCAGGCGCCCTTTGTCATCAAAGCGTAACGCCAGACCGGGCCAGCCTCTTGCATTAAACGACAAACGTTGAATCGCACGTCGAGCGTCGTAGTCGATCACCAGCCCCAGCGCCGCGTCAGACACCGTTGTTGGCAAGCCTACCCTAAGCGCCTCGGGTGAGCCTGGTACAAATTTTTGCGCACGGCCCGCGCTGTCATACTGCCAGGTATGTGTCCGCAACACGTGCTTGGCATTTGCCCCGGCTAAAGAGATTCCTGTCAATGCCTCGCTACGGCCCTGCTGCAGAAAGGGCTCCTGATGATAGCGGCGTTGCATAGCGTCTGGTCGAATCACTCCACTCAAAAATCCCGCCTGATGCACATAACGAAACAAGCCGCTTGGGGTCTGTACCGCGACAAGCGTGCCCGACGCGTACAACGGTTTGGACGAAGGCTCGCTGGTTTGTGCATCGGGCGAGGGGGTTCGTTCATAAAAAAACTTTAACCGTTCTTGTGTGGGCAGATGAATGACTTGGTCGATTTCTCCATGCCAACGCGACGGCGCCTGATGCCGAACAATACGCACAACAGGTTGCTTCGCGCACTGCGCAGGCGCAGGTTTTAAGCTGAACGCTTGCGCGACATAAGACCAACCCGTCAAGCGCCCGGGCGCGTCAAAGCGCAAGCATTTGCCGGTTGGCCATAACCAATCCCAACCCAGTCTATGTCGTCTAATCACGCCCCGCTGAACTTGCGCGCTCAGACAGCGCCCCGCACGATCGCACTCAAACCGCAAATAGCTGCCATCGGCCTGAAGCACTTGTACTTGGCCACCTATGTCATACAAGCGCGTGTCATAAGACCAAGACCACCCGCGTCCAAGTGCGCTTTGGCGCGGATCCATCGCGTTGTAATGGCGAACGAGCTCAAGGCCTGGCGCCTGTTTCAAATCAGGCAGGTCGGTGTCGCGTTGATACTTATTTCCGCTACGCCGATCGACCGGATTACCGACTCCAACATTGGGGGCTGGTTTGGCCGCGCCCAAGGTCGCCACACCGCCTTGCGGACACGGGTCGCCGAGCTCGGTCAACGTACACATTGCGCCCGCCGCCCATCCTGTTTGAATAAAAAATAGCAAGCTACTTGCTAACCAGACTCTCATGGGTTTTATACCTGTGCCACAAAAGGGTAAGCTTGCAACAGTCTGCGCGCTTAGGCAGATACCTGTGCCCACTTTATCCACCAGGAGATTTACGATGTTAGTGACCTTCAGCAGCAAGGCCGGCGCAGATATCCTGATGCTTTCTCAGCACGCAAAGCCGCTGTTGCGCATCATGGGCAAACTCGACGGTGTTGAGCTACCCCTTCGAGGCGTCTTCATGCCCGAACACCTGACACAAAACATCTTGGCGCTTGAGCAAGCGACGGCGCTCGCACCCCAGCCTCGCGAAACCGACGATCAATCACAAGAGCCACTTTCGCAGCCTGTTGGCTTACGACAGCGCGCGTTTCCGTTATTAGAATTACTTAAGCGCGCCAAAGACAAAAATCTACCCGTCTTATGGGTCGCAGGGTCAGCGTGGTGAACTCAATACGCCTGTTCAAATAAAGCCCTGAAATCGGCCTCAGACGTGTGTCGTGGATTCCAGCGATTGTAATTAGCCTGTAAGCACAGCCGAGCCAACTCAGCAAACCCTTCTGGCGTCACCCCAACGTCGCGCAGCCGCGGCGGAATCGATAAATCGGTACACATCGCCGCAATGGCCTGAACGGCGGCCTGCGCGGCATCTAACACCGGCCACTGTTGTACGGGTCGCCCCATCGCAATCGCCACGCGTGCAAATTTTTCTGGATTCGCCACTAGGTTGAATCGCGCGACATGCGGCAGACACAACGCGTTAGACAACCCATGCGACAAATGAAACTGCGCGCCGACAAAACGTGCCATGCAATGCACATTGCCCAGCCCCGTTTGACCAAAGGTCATGCCCGCAAGCGCCGAGCCACACAGCATATTTAGTCCCGCATTTAAATTTTGTCGATTTGCGACAAAAGGCCGAATATTTGTTGCAAGCAGTTCAAGCGCCTGTAAATTAATAGCGTCTGTCATGAGGTTTGTTTGCAGCGACAAGTACGACTCGAAGGCGTGCACAAACGCATCAATACCAGAATGCGCCGCAACGTGAGCCGGCACCGTTCGCAACGCCAACGGATCAAGGATCGCAAAGCGAGCAGGATTTAAGGCCGCATGTCGGATCGACATTTTGAGGTTTTTTTCTGTATCGGTAATCACGCACGAGCCAGACACCTCTGAGCCCGTACCCGCCGTGGTTGGGATCGCGATCAGCGCAAGAGGTGCAGTTTTAAATTTATCGATCCCCTCGTAATCATGGATTCGTCCTCCATTGGTCGCAAGAATACCCACAGCCTTGGCAACGTCTATTGTGCTGCCTCCACCAATCGCCAGCACCGCGCTCGCCTGGTGGGCTTGGCATGCTGCAAACGCCCGCTCAACCGTATGGGCGCTCGGGTCGGGCTCGATTTCTGTAAATACTGCCGTTTGTACACCCGCCGCCGCCAACAGGGTCCGAATCTCAGCATAGAATTCGCTGTTAATTAGCGCGGCGTCTAGCGCGACAAAGAGCCGCGTGCACCCAAGCGTTGTCACAATCTCGTTGATTTTTTTGTAGGCGCCCACGCCCATAAAAATCGTACTCGGACAAAAGAAGCTTGCAAGCGTCGTGGTCGTCATGCGGCTGTACCTTTTAACGAGGCTAGCGATTAGGCGGTGGCGCAGCGGCCAGTTTTATAAAAAGTGGCTGCCACGCACATCATTCAGGAGTCGCACCTAACTCGATAATGAGTGGCCGCCACCGTGCCACCTCACTGATCAGAAGATCGCGCGCCCCTTCGAGGGTTTTTTGTGCCGGTGTTGGATCTTCAATGCCCGCCGCCACAAACCGCGCGCGTAATTCAGGTGCCTGCAACGCAAGCTGTAACGACTGACTCAACTTTGTCACAACCTCTAAAGGAGTACCCTTAGGCACTAAGATCATGTTCCAGATGTCGTACAACAAATCTGGATAACCTGACTCACCTGCCGACGGCACATCAGGGAGCGCTGCGATACGCTTAGGGCGCAGCACCACAACCGCCTTGACCATGCCCGACTTCACATAGCGTACTGCTGTCGTAGTGCTTTCAACCATGTAGTCGATGTGCCCGGCCATCACGTCGTTCACTGCCTGACCTGCCCCGCGGTAATTCACACCGTTTACTTTGACACCTAGCGCCACGTTGATCAACTGCCCCCCCAACCAAGTTCCAGAGCCCACGCCAGCCGCACCAAAATTCAGGCGTGCCGCGTTTTGCTTGAGGTAGGCGGCAAACTCATCGAGCCCTGTTGCCGGAAAGTCTTTTCGTGCGGATATGACTTGTGGCGCGTCCCCAATTGAGGCGATCGCAATAAAGTCCTTCAAAACATCGTAAGAAAGATTTTTATATAACGTTGCATTTACCGCTAGGGTACCGCCATTGCCAATCAACATCGTGTAGCCATCGCCAGGCGCGCGCGAAGCACGTGTGCCACCCACCGTGCCACCCGCACCAGGCGTATTTTCAACAATGACCGGCTGCCCCAGTACCTTCGTTAAGCTTTCGGCAACCACGCGCGCCATCACGTCGGTTGGCCCACCGGCCGCAAAGGGCACAATGAGCGTCAAGGGTCGATCAGGATAAGCGGCCCAAGCCCCCAAACTAGAGCTCAGCAAGACCACTGCACTGACGAACCGCAGAGCGCATGTTTTTAGCGCGTATGTGTTGATGCAAGCGAACATCTTATCCCCTTTTTCTGACGCGATCAGACGCCCAGCTCAGTCATCCAACGCAGTGATCCAACTCAAACATCCAGATTCGCGGCTTGCAACGCATGCGTTTCGATAAAAGCACGACGCGGCTCAACATGATCACCCATCAGCGTTGTAAAAATCTGATCGGCGCCGATGGCATCTTCAATCTGAACCCGCAACAAGCGGCGCACTTTAGGATCCATGGTGGTCTCCCACAGCTGCGACGGATTCATTTCGCCCAGACCCTTATAGCGTTGCTTGGTCACGTTACGCTCGGCCTCAGCACGCAGCCATTGCATGGCTTCGCGAAAATCAGCGACCATTGATTCTTTTCGCTTATCGCCCTCGCCACGCGCGACGATCGCGCCTTTACCAACCAAGCCTTGAAACGTCGCTGCAGCTCGAGCCAGTACACCGTAATCGGCACCACCGGTAAAGTCTGGATCAAGCACTGTGACGCGAACATTGCCGTGATGCTTGCGACGAACAATTAAACGAAAGCGTTCTGAACCCGAGTGATATTCAGGAGTCACTTCCACTTGCTTTGGCAATAAGGGGTCTTCAAGCGTCGCTTGCAAGCGCGCCGCTGAGGCTTTCGCCAACGCATCTGTCTCTAGCTCAACCGTCGCACCACCCACAATTGCCGAGAGCGTCGACTCATCCATAAAGCGACTCAGTCGCGCAATCACACCGTCTGCCATGACATACTGCTTAGCGAGCTCGGTTAATGCGTCACCCGAGATTGCGTCAGCACCCGTCTGTGGCACAAGCGAAGCGTCTTTAAGCGAGAGCGTCAACATATAACTAGACTCTTCCACTTCGTCTTTTAGATACCGTTCGTCTTTGCCCGCCTTAATCTTATAAAGAGGCGGTTGCGCGATATAGATGTAACCACGCTCGACTAATTGCGGCATTTGTCGGTAGAGCAGCGTCAACAATAAAGTTCGAATGTGCGCGCCATCAACGTCGGCATCGGTCATGATGATGATGCGGTGGTAACGAAGCTTGTCCACATTAAAGTCTGGACCAATGCTGGTACCAAGCGCGGTGATCAGTGTGGTGATCTGCTCGCTGGCAATCAACTTATCAAAGCGCGCTTTTTCAACGTTCAGCACTTTACCGCGTAACGGTAAGATAGCTTGAAACTTACGATCGCGTCCTTGCTTGGCCGAGCCACCTGCCGAGTCACCCTCGACGATATACAGTCCGCACAGTGCCGGATCTTTTTCTTGGCAGTCCGCAAGCTTGCCTGGTAAGCCCGCGCCTTCAAGCACGCTTTTGCGACGCGTCATCTCGCGCGCTTTGCGTGCGGCCTCGCGCGCCCGTGCTGCTTCAACGATCTTCGCGCATAGCGCCTTTGCATCGTTTGGATTTTCAAGCAGCCACGTTTCAAGGGTTCGGGCAACCGCATCTTCAACCGCTGGACGCACTTCACTTGATACTAATTTATCTTTTGTTTGACTGCTGAATTTTGGCTCTGGTACTTTGACTGACAGCACGCATGTCAACCCTTCGCGCATATCGTCACCTGTGGTTTCAACTTTGGCTTTCTTAGCCATTTCGTTGTCACCAATATATTTATTCAGAATCCGCGTCATCGCCGCACGGAGCCCCGTCATGTGCGTACCGCCGTCGCGTTGCGGAATGTTGTTCGTAAACGCCAACACCTGTTCGCTATAACCATCGTTCCACTGCATTGCGACTTCAACACCGACTAAAGTGCCACCAGCGTTAGACTCTGTCGCCACAGAAAATACATTGGGGTGCAACACGGTTTTGCCGCGATTAATATACTCAACAAAGCCCTTGACGCCTCCCGAAAACGCGAAGTTTTCTTCTTTACCATTGCGCTGATCCACCAGGCGGATCTTGACGCCATTGTTTAAGAAAGACAACTCGCGCAGGCGCTTGGATAAGATTTCATAGTGATACTCGACATTGTTAAAAATATCGGTGTCTGCTAAAAAGTGCACCTCGGTTCCGCGTTTTTCAGTTGGGCCCGTTACCGCCAAGGGCGCAACGCGCTCACCTTTGCGAAATTCCATCTGATGCACTTGCCCGTTGCGACGAATCACCAGACGCAACCAAGAGGACAGCGCATTCACGCACGACACGCCTACACCATGCAAGCCGCCAGAAACCTTGTAAGAGTTTTGATCAAACTTACCGCCCGCATGCAACTCAGTTAAGACGATTTCGGCGGCACTGCGCGCAAACTCATCGTCTTTATGAATATCTGTCGGAATGCCGCGCCCATTGTCTGTAACCGAGATCGAGTTGTCGCCATGAATCGTAACAACAATGTCATCGCAGTGTCCGGCCAGCGCTTCGTCGATCGCATTGTCAACGACTTCGAACACCATATGGTGCAAACCCGTGCCATCAGAAGTGTCACCGATGTACATACCCGGACGCTTACGTACGGCCTCAAGGCCTTTAAGCATTTTGATCGAGTCTGCGCCATAGGCGTCCATATCTTCGGGCGGCTGGGCTGGTACTGAAATATTTTCTGACATTATTTAAATCCGCATGGGCATGACGACATACTTAAACGACTCGTCATCAAGTAATGTAATAAGGGCAGAGGCGTTCGCGTCTGGCATGACAGACCAGCGAATCGTTTCAGCTTTGACGTTGGCTAGAAAATCTAGCAAGTAGCTGACGTTAAATCCGACGTCAAGCGCTTCGTACTCATAATCAACATCGATTTCTTCTTGGGCTTCTTCTTGCTCGGCGTTAGTCGATGAAATTTTTAGCAGGTGCTGACCAAGCTGCAAGCGCACGCTACGAAATTTATCGGTCGTCAAAATTGCGGCGCGTTGCAAACAACCTTGCAGGGTCTCGCGCGACACATCAAAATGGCGTGTGTAGTTTGAAGGAATCACTCGGTTGAAATCTGGAAACTTCCCCTCAACCAGTTTTGAAACCAATTCCACGTGACCAAAGGAAAACCGAATTTGCCCAGGCGCCACATCAATCGTGACAGGTTCGTCTGAGTCATCGAGCAGGCGCTGCATTTCAAGAACAGTTTTACGCGGCACTATGACTTCGTGCTTGACAGCGACACCCTCGACCGGCGTCGAACTGTGCGCGAGACGGTGACCATCGGTGGCGACCGCGCGCAACAAACCCGGCTCAAAGACCATCAACATACCGTTTAGGTAATAACGGATGTCTTGTTGTGCCATGGCAAAGTGCGCCATATTAAACAGGTGCTTTAGGGTTTTGCGCGTGAGCGTTAACGAAACATCCCAGCGTTCGGGCTGCGTCATTGTCGGAAATTCTGTTGCTGCGAGTGTCTGCAGTGAAAATCGGCTTTTGCCCGTTTGAATGGCGAGCTTGCCACCCGTGGTCGAGAGCTTGACGTCGCCTATGTCTGGCAGGGCCCGCAAAATGTCTAACAGTTTGCGTGCGGCAACCGTCAACGATTCGCTTTCGCTGCCGACGCCAAACTCGGCGTGCGTAGTGATCTGAACTTCAAGATCCGTTGCGATAAACGAAACACGCTCGGCTTGCTTGCGCACTAAGATATTCGCAAGGATAGGAAGTGTATGGCGGCGTTCAACAATTCCGGCAACCGTTATAAGCGGTTTAAGTAGGGCATCACGGGGGGTCTGGACAAGTTGCATGGATTATCCCTTTAAAGTTTGTTCAAGCACATGCAGCGTATGGTTTAGGTCTGTCTGTTTCGCGCGAAGATCAGCGATTTTTCTGACTGCATGTAAAACGGTCGTGTGATCGCGGCCACCAAACAGATCGCCGATTTCTGGCAAGCTTTTTTGCGTCAGTTCTTTTGCTAGGTACATTGCAACCTGACGCGGCATTGCAATGTTGGCAGGTCGACGTTTTGAATACATGTCGGCGACCTTAATTTTGTAGTACTCGGCAACAGTTCTTTGAATGTTTTCAACCGTCACCTGACCGCTTGAAGCTGACAGTAAGTCTTTAAGTGCATCTTTACAAATATCTACGTTAGCAACATCACGCCCATGGAAGCGTGCATAAGCCACAACTTTTTTAAGGGCGCCCTCAAGTTCGCGCACATTGCTACGTAGGTGCTTAGCAATAAAGAACGCCACGTCTTCTGGCAGCGCGACGCCTTCTTGCTCGGCTTTGCGTAGCAAGATTGCGACCCGCATTTCGAGTTCGGGCGGTTCGATTGCAACCGTCAGTCCTGAGTCAAACCTTGAAATCAGACGTGTATCGATGCCCGACAACTCTTTAGGGTAGGTATCGCTCGTGATAATGATTTGTTTGCGTTGCGCGACCATCGCTTCGAACGCATAAAAAAACTCTTCTTGTGTGCGGTTTTTTCCGGAAAAAAACTGAATATCATCGATCAATAACAGATCAAGCGAATGGTAGTAACGCTTAAAGTCATCGAACGCTTTGCGTTGGTAAGCCTTGACGACGTCGGATACATATTGATCGGCATGCACATATCTGACGCGCGCGCCTTTACGTGCGCCGATGAGCGCGTTACCAATGGCGTGAATAAGGTGGGTTTTACCCAAACCAACACCGCCATATAAAAACAATGGGTTGTAAGAGGTGCCTGGATTTTCGGCGACTTGCAAAGCCGCTGCTCGAGCGAGTTGGTTGGCCTTACCTGTTACAAAACGTTCAAAGGTCAGTTCTACGTTTAAGCGCGAGCGCTCATCTGTGGCTTGGGCGCTGGTTTGTGCCCCTAAAGACCCGTTTATTGCAGCAAACGGTTGAAGCGCTTGCTTATTTTGGTCTGCATAAGCGCCAGCTTGCATGGGTAACAATGTGGTGGCGTCGGCATTTTCAAGCGTTTGAGCGGCGCCCGGCCAGTCTTGCGCAGCGCTAAGTTCAAAGGCTTGCGTGCTTTGCGCATTTAAATTTGGGTGTGCCGCGGGTGAGGTCGACAGTTCGGGCTCGATGGCAGCGAGTTCAAATAAAACGTGAACCGGCCTTTTATACCAAGTCGTTGCAAATGTTTCGATTTGACTGGCAAAATTCTTACGAACCCAGTCAAGCTTAAAGCGGTTCGGCGCAGACAAGCGTAAGCACGCCTGGGCTTCGTCAAAGCCTAGCGGAATCAACGGGCGTATCCACGCGCTGATTTGTTGGGGAGGAAACTCCTGCTCTAGGTGTAAGACGCAGGACTGCCAAAACTGGTTCATGAGGCTCGCTAAGTAAACTCCGATTCTACCCTGTCAGCGGCAAAGTTATCCACAGGTCGTGCAGTGTTTAGAACAAGCGTTTGCCCTAGCCATTTGACTAATTTTGGTTTTTTTGATGAAATAGAGGGCTTTTCCGGATTACCCTAAACCTTTTTTGCTCTTTGTTGGGCCACTCATCATGAAACGTACCTACCAGCCTTCCGTTACCCGCCGCAAGCGTACTCACGGCTTTCGCGTGCGCATGAAAACACGCGGTGGCCGCGCTGTCATCAATGCTCGTCGTGCTAAAGGCCGCAAACGCCTGGCTGTATAAAACGCCTGGTCGTATTGTTAGACGTTGTTAGTCCCTTCAAGTTAGACGTCTTCTTTTAGTTGTTCTGTTACCTTCGCCAAGTCTGTTCTAAGATCTCCGCACTGATGCCTAGCGCCACCTTCCCTTCGGCGGCGCGCCTGCACCGCCCCACTGAGTTTTCTGCCGCCCTTTCGGGTCGCCGAGTCTCTCGTGGGGTTTATTTTGTCCTAACCGCCAGCGTCGTTAGCTTGTCTGAACAAATTGGTCCAAACGCACCTCGCGCGCGGTTGGGTTTAGTGATGGCAAAGCGGTTTGCACACCACGCCTCTACGCGCAATGCATTAAAACGGGTGGTACGAGAAGCCTTCCGTGCCTGCCGTTTGTCTCTTGCTCCTGCGGATTATGTGGTGCGCTTAAATAAGCATATCGAAACGACTAGCCTCAGCGCCCTTAAACGCGCTGCACGTGAAGAAGCGAACGCTCACTTTTTAAAGGCAGAACGATGCTAATAGCCTGGCTAATCGCGCCTATTCGGGCTTACCAGTTTTTCTTAAGCCCTTGGCTTGGCCAAAGCTGTCGATTCACACCAACTTGCTCGAACTACGCAATTGAGGCAATTACTAAATTGGGTAGCGCTCAAGGCGTCTACGTCTCTGTCAAGCGGCTTGGGCGTTGCCACCCTTGGTGTCAAGGGGGCCTGGATCCTGTACCCGAGCAGACGGCAAAAATAGTTCCAAAAAAACCTGATGGCGAGGCTTCGTCGCACCGCTGTCATCTTGATTAACGCTAAACTGCGAGCCTTCTCCAGTTAGTTTTTTTATTTTTTAGGCAAGAATGGACATCCGTCGCACCATCCTGTTGATGATTTTCTCGTTTTCGTTGCTCTTGCTCTGGAACAACTGGCAAGTGCACCAAGGAAACGCGCCGCTGTTTGGGGCCCCAACCGCGGTTAAGCCGAGCACGCCGATCAGCGACCCCGCTACTGCGGCAGGTGGTGTGCCGGTGGCACCCGTGGCAATCACGCCTACGGCTACGGCTTCGACTGTTCCTGGGTTGGCCGCACAAGTCACTGCGCCCTTGCAAAGCGTGACCTTCAAAACTGACGTGTTGTCACTAACCTTTGATTTGCAAGGCGCCCAACTCATTCGGACTGACTTGCTCGCCTTTCCGTCTGTTGAGGATCCGTCAAAACCTTTTACTTTATTAGAGCGTGTGGCCGGTCGCACCTATATTGTTCAGTCTGGGTTAACCGGTGCACCGGCGGGCACACTGTTTCCAACACATCTGGCACCTTTTACGCTCGAAACTGAGGCACGTGAGTTAACCGGTGAATCATTAGTTATTAAGTTTTCGTCCACGTCGGGCGAGGTCAAGCTCACCAAGACTTTTACGCTTAAGCGCAGCAACTACGTTGTTGAAGTCGATCATCGTATCGAGAACTTGTCAACTCAGCCAGTGGCTCCTTCGGTCTATTTACAAATTACACGCGACGGCGCAGACCCAGCGGGCGAAAGCAGTGCACCCAGTTTCTTAAGCGGCCCTGCTAACTTCTTTGGTGCCGCAATTTATTCTGAGCAAGAAAAGTTTCAAAAAGTAACGTTCGACGAAATTGAAAAGCGCAAGGCAACTCATATCAAGCAGGCGGACAATGGTTGGTTTGCTTTAATTCAACACTACTTTGTGACTGCCTGGGTTCCGCCGCAGGGTAAAACACGCAGCTACGAGATGCTAGCGCTCGAAAAGAACCTCTACGCTTTGCGCAGCGTCGAGCCCGTTGGCGCGATAGCCCCAAACAATAGCGTTTCTGTTGTGGCAAGGCTTTGGGTGGGTCCACAAGACCAGGTCGCACTAGAGGCCTTAGCGCCTGGGCTCGAATTGGTGGTTGATTATGGTTTATTAACCATTATCGCTAAACCTGTCTTTGCTTTGATGACTTGGTTGTTTTCCTTGCTTGGCAACTGGGGATGGACCATCGTTGCCTTAACCGTTTTGATTAAAGCCGCGTTTTATCCTTTGTCGGCGGCAAGCTATCGCTCAATGGCAAAAATGAAAATGGTTGCGCCACGGCTTCAAGCATTAAAAGAAAAATTTGGCGATGATCGACAAAAGTTAAATACCGCCATGATGGAGATGTATCGCACCGAAAAAATTAACCCGCTCGGTGGTTGTCTGCCAATTGTGATTCAAATCCCAGTTTTTATTTCCTTGTATTACGTTTTAGGGTCTAGCGTCGAACTAAGAGGTGCTCCTTGGATTCTTTGGGTCCATGATTTGGCGGTACGTGATCCATACTTTATTTTGCCTGCCATCATGATGGTGACGATGTTCTTACAAATGCGGCTCAATCCGACGCCACCAGACCCAGTTCAGGCAAAAGTGATGATGTTTATGCCTCTAATATTTGGCGGCATGATGTTCTTTTTCCCGGCCGGTTTAGTTCTATATTGGTGCGTAAATAACATCTTGTCGATTGCGCAACAGTGGTACATCACTAAAAAGATGGCAGACCTCGCCGTCGTTGCTAATCGTTGATCATGTTCGCGCAATGAGGCGCTCAGATCAACAACCTATCGTGGCCATTGCCACCGCCCCTGGTAGGGGTGGCATTGGTGTCATACGCGTCTCAGGGCCCCTTTTGGGGCCTTTTATTTATGCGCTTTTAGGTTGCCACTTACGCCCACGGGTAGCAACTTATTGTCGATTTCCGGATGAAGACGGTAAACCTATCGACCAAGGGATTGCTTTATATTTTTCGGCACCCGCTTCGTACACAGGCGAAGACGTGCTTGAGTTGCAGGGTCATGGTGGTCCCGCTGTTCTACAACAATTGTTGCGTCGATGTCTCGCCGTTGGCGCAGCATTTAAGTGTCGGATCGCCGAACCAGGTGAATTTACGTTACGCGCTTTTTTAAACGACAAAATCGATTTGGCGCAAGCTGAAGCAATTGCTGATCTGATTGATGCGTCATCAGAAGCAGCCGCGCGTGCTGCGGTCATTTCTATGACCGGTGAGTTTTCTAGCCGAATCAATGCGCTCTCAGCTTCGATTGTGACGCTACGTTTACTGGTAGAGGCAACGCTAGATTTTCCCGAAGAAGAAATCGAATTTCTTGAAAAATATCAAGCTCAGCGACGGTTAACACACATTCTCGACGAGCTTGCCAAAGTGCTTGCTACAACAAAGCAAGGAACGATACTTAGACAAGGATTGCAGGTTGTCTTAGCAGGCGAGCCAAACGTTGGAAAATCCAGTCTTTTAAATGCGCTTGTCGGACAAGACCTTGCGATCGTGACAAATATTGCCGGCACTACGCGCGACAAACTTAGTCAGGTAATTGAGTTAAGCGGTGTGTTGATTACGATCACCGACACAGCAGGGTTGCGAGATACGACCGATTTGATAGAAGGCTTAGGGATTCAAAAAACCTGGGCAGCGGTTGAACAGGCCGACGTAATCTTGCATCTAACAGACTGTTACACAATGCAACACACGCTAGATCACGAACTACAATCCCGCCGGGCGCCGCGC
>JABMMM010000070.1 GCA_013205565.1 Alcaligenaceae bacterium
ATACAGCTTTTCTATTGGTTCAAAGTGCAAACAGCTAGGACAGCGCTGCTGTCCGCGCTATTCATCCCCGGCCTAAAGGCCGAGGCTTTCCGCGCAGTCCGGTAAATGAGGCACGCGTAGGTATTCAATCGGAGCCAACATGCTCAGCCAGCAAAACGCTTAAAGACACCTAGTTCAAGCCTTGCTATTACTCATCGGATTGTAGATGGTCTCGTGCACCCGCGAATACACAGCCGGCATAGCAGCTATGGCGTGAGTCGAGCTAAATAATATGAAATGTCACTGAAATCTTGATCCGAGACACCATATACCGAAGCCGCCATATTTGAATCACGGCCGACGGCTTGATTGTTTTTAAATTGTTGCAGGCTGTGCAACAAATAGTCTGCTCTCTGACCCGCTAGCCTGGGAATCTGTTCACGACCCAGATAGCTCGGTAGATGACAAATTCCGCAACGCATGCCCTCTGCTAATCTGCCTCCACGCGCAAAGACTTCAGCGTCTCTATCGGTTGGAACGGATGCTAGCGTTTTATCCGCATAATATTTGGCGAGCGCGGTGATTTCCGCATCAGACACTCCCTCGAGCGAACCTTTCATCGCAGGTATATCTCGCATACCTTCCCGAATCAAGACAAGTTGATTTTCGAGAAACAATTTTGGTTGCGCCGCTAAAGATGGGATTCCTTTTAATTGAGAATTGCCATCTGCGCCATGACAGGCTGCACACAGCGCTAAGCGCTGTGGGGCTATCTGTGAATATGCAGCAGGAGCCGCCGCAAGGACGGCCCCCATCAAAACAACAGCTCGTACAACAGACAACAACTGCATGAAGCTTACTTCTTATATGTGACGCGATAGATAACGCCATTTTGCTCGTCAGAAACCAACAATGAGCCATCTTTCATCTGATGCAAGTAGGCTGGACGACCCCACCATGACTGATCTGCGGGATTCATAAAGCCAGTCATAAAGGGCTCAACCTTCGCGTTTTTGCCATCAGCATCTGCGCGCACAGTCACGACATCAAAGCCGATCTTTTGCGTGCGATTCCAGGAGCCTTTGCGCGCGTTAAACAACACGTTCTTGTACTCGGCTGGGAACATATCTCCCGAATAAAACGTGACGCCCATGGTGGCAGCGTGAGGCCCCATCAATGCAACAGGCTGCTCGACACCACCGCACGCGTTATCTTTTTTGACATCGGGATCAGCAACCGTACCGGCGTGGCAGTGAGGGAAACCATAATTCGCATTTACTTTTAAGCGATTCATGGTGTCATTCGGCGTATCGTCACCCAACCAGTCACGCCCGTGATTACTAAACCAAAGTTCTTTGGTCACGGGATGCCAATCGAATCCGACCGAATTACGCACGCCAGTGGCTAATACTTCCATGCCAGAACCGTCTGCGTTGTAGCGACGGATCTGAGAGTACTCAGGCGTCGGCAGTTCGCAGATATTGCAAGGAGCGCCAAATGGCACATAAAATTTGCCGTCTGGCCCAAACGCAACGTACTTCCAGTTGTGGTGAGGCAGCGGTGGGAAGTTGAACTTCGAAGTCAAGTCAACCGGAGTCGCGTCTGGATTTTTAGCGATGCTATCGAAACGCAAGACTTTATCAATGGCTACAACGTAAAGTGAACCGTCTTTATATGCAGCGGTAGGCTGATTGAGCTTATCCACCACCACACGTGACGTACGCTCTTTACCATTGTCAGTCACTTCGTAAATACGACCGAGTGCACGCGTGCCGACGTAATACTTGCCGTTCTCACCTTCTGCGATGGCGCGGCCACCAGGAATACTGTCAGCCCAAACCTCAACTTTAAAACCAGGCGGTAGTTTGATTTTATCAATCGGCACATCGGCGGCTTTGGTCGCCACTAGCTTGCCAGGCAAGGGAGCCAGCGTAGACTCTGCCATCGACTCAGGCATGCCTTGTTTCCAGGCAGGAGGGGGTGCAGGTGCCGCTGCAGGTGCAGCAGTCTGCGCTTGAGCAGACGTACTAAATGCCAAGGCTAGACCCAGGCCACTAATTGCGCGCAAGTAATTTTTCACATTCGTCTCCG
>JABMMM010000005.1 GCA_013205565.1 Alcaligenaceae bacterium
CGCGTGGCCTGCAAGAGCGCGGCATCGAGCGGGATTTCACCTGCGAGCATCCGACAGGCAATATCGGCTGCACCCAGGGCACCCGACACCCAGATCTCATCGCCCGCCTGCGCGGCATTGCGTCGGAGCGCCAAGTTTGGTTCAACTTCGCCAAATACCGTCACGCTTAGCGTGATGCCTTGCTGGCTTCGGGCGGTGTCACCACCAATCAATTGGCAGCCATGCTGAGCGGCCAGCGCGTAAAAGCCCTCGGCAAACTGCTCAACCCACGCCTCGTCGATCGCGGGCAAGCCTAGTCCAAGCAGGCAACCCAGCGGGCGCGCGCCAATGGCCGCCAAATCTGAGAGATTGACTGCAAGGGCTTTGTGCCCTAAGGACTGCGGGTCAACGTTTGAAAAAAAATGGCGCCCTTCAAGAAGAAGGTCCGTGCTAGTTGCTACCTGCAAACTGGGGGTGACACCAAACAAAGCACAATCATCGCCGCCCCCTAACAAACCTGCAGAGACAGGCCTGCTAAAGAACCGTTTGATCAAGTCAAATTCGGTTGCCACACGCGGGCTCAGCGACGCACAGGTGCTCGCGCTTCGGCTGCGCGTGTTTCAGCGGCTAGCTTGTCAAGCACACCGTTGACGAACTTAAAACCATCGGTGCCACCAAATGATTTGGCGAGCTCAACCGCCTCGTTGATCGCGACGCGGTAAGGCACTTCAACGTGATGAATCAACTCGAAGCTGCCGATCAGCAAAATGCCATGTTCGATTGGCGACAGTTCAACCAAAGGTCGATCGACAAACGGAGCAAATTTTTCGCGCAGCGCAGGCGCTTCTTTCATTGAGCCGTGCAACAAGGTTTTAAACCAAGCCTCGTCGGCGAGTTCAAACTCTTCTTCTTCGTGAAGATGCGCTTCTATTTCGCCGGCGTCTTGCAAACTATCGGTACCACTGACCAACCAGGCGTACAAACCTTGTAACGCTAGCTCGCGCGCCCGCCTGCGCGCACTGCGCACAGGCTGCACACCGGCTGAATTAGCGTCGTGTGTCGGCTTGTTCAAGATCTTCGCCCTCTTCGTCTTCGTCAGCTTCGGGTTCAAGCGCTGCGACCAAGTTAGCCATCTCAACCGCACACTGGGCGCAATCACGACCTTTGTCTGCAGCGCGGGCCTCAGCCTGCTCGTCGTTCTCGGTCGTTAGCACGCCGTTGGCGACCGGAATGCCGGTCTCGAGTGCAACGCGGGCAATCGCCGAAGCACTTTCGTTACTGACGATTTCAAAATGATAGGTTTCGCCCCGAATCACTGCGCCCAAGGCAATTAGCGCATCAAATTCAAAGGTTTCTGCCATGCGGGCGAGGGTCACGCCGAGTTCGAGTGCACCTGGCACGGTCACGACCATGATATCGCGCTCGTCAACGCCAAGAGCCTCAAGCTCTTGCAAGCAAGTGTCGAGCTCGATTAACCCGATGTCTTCGTTAAAGCGAGCACGTACGATACCGATGTGCAAGCCTTCTCCGTTCATGTCTGGCTCTAGGGTAAAAGGGCTCATGATGTGCTTCCTATGTGTTGCGATTGGGGGGTTGATGGTCATAGCCTGTAATGTCCAGACCAAAACCAGGCATGATGCTTGGCATTTTGCGTGGGCGCGCCATCAGTCTCATTTGACCGACTTTTAAATCGCGCAAAATCTGTGCGCCCATTCCATAGGTGCGCAAATCCATACGACCTGCGTCACGTTTAACAGCCGCTGTTTCTTGCCCAGGCCAGGCACTGACTTGACCAAACAAATGTTCGGCAGAACCCTGGCAATTTAAAAACACCATCACGCCTGCGGGCGCAGCTTTGATCGCTTGTAAAGCTTCGGTCACACCCCAGGTGTGCCCCGCGCTGTGCACATCAAGCATATCGAGCATTGAGGTCGGCTCGTGCACACGCACCAGCGTTTCAGTGAGCGGATCGACTTGACCCGCGATCAACGCGATGTGAGGGTTACCCGCCACCGTGTCGCGGTAAGCCACCATCTGAAACGTGCCCCAGGGGGTTTGAATTTCGCGCGCACCGACTCGCTCGATGACAGATTCGTGCTCACTGCGGTAATGAATCAGGTCAGCAATTGTGCCAATTTTTAACTTGTGGGTACGACCGTATTCGATCAGATCAGGCAGGCGCGCCATTGTGCCGTCGGCTTTAAGGATTTCGCAGATGACAGCGGCTGGCGTTAAGCCTGCCATGCGCGTGAGATCGCAACCGGCTTCGGTGTGCCCGGCACGCACCAAAACGCCGCCTGCCACCGCTTTTAACGGAAAGATATGCCCCGGCTGCACTAGATCAGCAGCTTTGGCGTCTCGCGCAACGGCCACTTGCACGGTGCGCGCCCGATCGGCCACAGAAATGCCGGTTTCGACGCCCTCCGCAGCCTCGATCGAGACCGTGAAGTTGGTGCCGTAAGCCGTGCCATTGCGCGCCGACATCAAGGGGAGTTCGAGTTGCGCGCAACGCTCTTCGGTGAGCGTCAAACAGACCAGGCCACGCCCGTGGGTCACCATAAAATTAATGGCCTCGGGGGTGACAAATTCGGCAGCCATCACCAGATCACCTTCGTTTTCGCGATCTTCTTCGTCAACCAAAATCACCATCCGCCCGGCACGAAGCTCATTGATAATCTCAGAAACAGGCGAAATCGCCGAGGCCGGTGCGGGGTCCGAAGAGCTTGCGAGAGAAATTTTGGCAGACATAGGGTTCAAATATTCAGGCCTGAGTAGGCACCTATTATAGAATCGTTCAGCAGGATCCCTGCGATGCTCACCAAAACCCTTGAAAAACCCCATGCAAGCACTTCAAACAATGGCTTTAAGCGTGGCGAAACAGATCCGCTTTGTCTTGACGGATATTGACGACACCGTCACAACCGACGGCAGACTGACGGCAGACGCCTACACCGCGCTTGAACGCTTATCCTCCGCAGGGATCACTGTGATCCCGATTACGGGACGTCCTGCAGGGTGGTGTGATCACATCGCCAGAATGTGGCCAGTTTTTGCCGTAGTCGGTGAAAACGGCGCTTTTTATATGCGCTACGACCGTGTCGCACGTAAGATGACAACGCATCAGTGGGCGAGCGAAGCTAATTTGCAAGAAAACCGGAAAAAACTTGACCGCCTGGCCCTAGAAATACTGAATAAGGTTCCGGGCGCAGCACTTGCCAGCGATCAAAAGTATCGCTTAGCAGACCTGGCCGTTGACTTTTGCGAAGACGTCGCCCCCTTGCCCGAAAGCGCGGTCAAGCTCATCGTGTCTATATTTCAGGCTGCTGGCGCGCAGGCTAAGGTTAGTTCGATTCATGTCAACGGCTGGTTTGGCGGCTATGACAAACTATCCATGACCCAAACGCTGTTTGCTCGCGAATTCGGTATCTCTTTACAAAACAACACCGCGCAAATGCTATTTGTTGGGGATTCGCCTAACGACGAGCCCATGTTTGAGTTCTTTAAGTATTCGTTAGGCGTGGCAAATATTCAAAAACACTTACACCGCTTAACGCATCGGCCTAAGTTTATCACCCACTCTGAGGGCGGCGCAGGCTTTGTTGAGCTAGCAGACTGGCTGCTTCATGCTCGCGACGTTTAGCCGCGATGATTTCAAAACCGCCGACACTCACTACGCTGACATTGGTCTCAAGGGTTGCGGCTTTGTCCGTTAGAGCAATGTCACTAAGCAGCCGGGCAGAACGATTCAGCGGCCGTGGTTGAGTTCAGCGATCGTCTGATTACAAATTTATGACGTGTCATTGTTTTTAACTGTGCCAGCCCGTACAATCATGTGCTTGATTATTTTTTAAAAATGAACGATGGCAGAGCAAGAACTAAAGCTACATGTTTCAAAAGAGGCACACGCAGGCGTTGAAAAAGACCTATTGCGCGGGCGGGTCTCGCGTATCCGTTTGCAGGCTTTTTATTTTGATACGCCTGCCCGCGATCTGATACGCGCCAAAATAGCGTTGCGCTTGCGGCGCGAAGGTGAGCAGTGGGTGCAGACCCTCAAAATGCCAGGTGAAAACTCACTGTCACGAATCGAGTTCAACCACGAGCGCCCGACACCCGACTTAGACCTCAGTGTGTACGCTGGAACCCCTGTTGCTGCGGTTCTTGAAAAACATGCCGACTCTTTGACGATTTGTTACGAAACCGACGTTCAACGTATTTTCAGACAGACACGCTCTAGGCAAGGCCTCGTCGAAATCGCGCTCGATACCGGGGTACTCCGGGCCGGCTCAATTGAACTACCAATTTCTGAAATTGAGTTCGAACTCAAACGTGGCCAACTCGCTGCGGTCTTTGCGCTTGGAAAAAAATGGCAGCAGACCCATGGCCTGATCTTGGACGTTCGCAGTAAGTCTGAGCGGGGCGACCGCTTGGCGTCACTCAGCGCTGAATTGAAAGCCATCGACGAACAGACCTCTGAGCGCCAAGAGCCGGCACGGCGCCAAATCATTGCAAAGTTTTGGTCCGCGCGGACGGCAGAAGACCTTGTTCTCCATCCAAAAATTCAGGGGCACGCTGCGATCGCAGCGGTGAGCGCCGAGTGTCTGGATCAAATCATTCGCAATGCTGCCATTCTGGCTGAAGTCGACACCGCGGGCGTCTATCAGGCTGGCGCAGCCGAACACGTCCATCAACTGCGCGTTGGCATTCGGCGTTTACGCTCGGCTTGGTCGTTTTTTAATGGGATTGCGGCGCTACCTCCAGAAGATCTGCGTGCAGAGATCAAGCTACATTTTGCCAAGCTCGGGGGCACGCGTGACGATGATGTGCTCAAAGAAACCTTACTACCGGTTTTGAGTGCTGCCGGACAACCGCCACTCACGCTCGACAACGGCCCCATCGCACTAGAGACTGAGAATGTCGCGCTGAGTCGTGCGTTTCAAAGCTGGCTGCTCGACATGCTGGCTTGGGTAGTGCTTCCGGCTGCACCCGTCACGCTGCCCGCGACGCTTGCGACACCAAGCGCGCGCGCAGCGCAAGCCGCAGCCGCAGTAGAAGAGACCCCTGTCGCTGGGTTGAGCACCACACGCTCGCTAGCGATGCAGGCACGTGACGCCATGCGCGCCTCGAAAGCACCGCCATCACCTGAAACCTCAACGCCCGCCGTTGTTGCTGCTCTAGAGCCCAGTTCACCCACAGAAGTGTCTGCCGGGCGGGCGCTGGCAGCAATGGTCAAAATTCAAAAACCCTTGATGCTTAAAGACGCGCTGGTTAAAAAGCTAAAAAAATGGCACCGGCGTCTGTTGCAAGACGGGTTGCAATTTGATCAACTCAGCGTCGAAGCGCGCCACGAGTTAAGAAAACTCGGCAAAAAACTACGTTACGCCCTTCAGTTCACTGAGTCATTGTTGCCAAGCGCAAGGCTAAAGACCTATCGCAAGCAATTGGCCAGCGTTCAAAATATTTTAGGTGAGATGAATGACTTGGCGGTCGCGCGCGATCGGTTCATTGGTTTACGCGACACCCAACCAAGCGCTTGGTTTGCCTGCGGTTGGATCACTTCAAGGCTTGACGCATTGACCCTCGAGGCCTGCGCAGCGTTTAAGCAGCTGTCTCGCACCGAGACGTTCTGGCGTTAGCTTACTGACCCACGACCGCCGCAGCAAATTCGGCTGCCACAAACGGTTGGAGGTCTTCAATCCGCTCGCCGACACCGATCCAGTACACCGGAATCGGCCGCACGCCTTGCGCGCCCGCAGCCACCGCTGCGAGAGTGCCGCCTTTCGCAGTGCCATCGAGCTTAGTCACGATCAGCCCTGTTAAACCAACCGCCGCATCAAACGCGCGAATCTGAGAGAGTACGTTTTGGCCTTGATTGCCGTCGACAACCAATAAGACCTCGTGCGGTGCACTGGGATCGGCTTTGGCAATGACACGACGGATTTTTTTTAACTCGTCCATCAAGTGCAACTGAGTGGGCAAGCGCCCCGCGGTATCCACCATCACCACATCCATGCCACGTGCGCGACCAGCGTTCACCGCATCAAACGCCACCGCTGCAGGGTCGCCGCCGTCTTGAGCAATCACATCGACGTTATTACGCGAACCCCATTCGACGAGTTGCTGACGCGCTGCTGCTCTGAAGGTATCGCCTGCGGCAAGCAGTACGCGTGCGCCCTCTTTTTGTAGGCAAAAAGCTAGTTTGCCGATTGACGTTGTTTTGCCTGCGCCGTTCACACCCGTCATCATCACAACCAAAGGTTTGACGCGGCCCACTTCAAAGGGTTTTTCGAGCACGCGGAGGTGCTCTGCCAAGACGTCGCGCAAGGCTTGCTTGACCCCAGGCGCATCTTCGATGCGCTCTTGCTTGACCTTTACTCTTAACGCCACTAGCAACCGCTCGGTCGCCTCAACGCCTGTATCCGCCATGATCAGGGCGGCCTCGAGCTCTTCGAACAAGGCCTCATCAACACGCACACCAACAAAAATTCCGCCAATGCTTTTGCCGGTTTTGGCTAAGCCGCCACGCAGCTTGGCTAGCCAGGATGATTTTTGTTCAGCTTCCTCTTCCCGCTGTTCTGACTCTTCTGTCTGCTCTTTTAGGGGATCGTCGACCCAAGCGTCACCTATGAGGTCATCCTCCACAGCCGCGTCAGAGGCCGTCGCCACCGCCCCGTCATCAGCCGAATCCTCTGGCTTTGGCTCGACGTCACCACCAATCGGGGGCTGCTCTGGGTTACGCTTGAACCAACGACTCAACAGACCCACCCGTGGAGACTCTGTTGCCAGGTCCTCGACCGCAGGGGCCGTCTGGTCAGACGTCTGAATGCCTTCATCGGCAAGTTGTGGATCGCCGTTGGACACGGGTACGTGATCGATCCCCACGCCTTGGTTGGCCTTTAGCGCCTCAGGCGCAGGCTGACTCGCCTCGGGATCAGGTTGCTGATCGGCGGCACTTGGGTCGGATTGGTCGGTTTTTTTCTTAAAGAAGCGAAACATAGTGAAGAAGTATATTCGGATCGTCGCCGGTCAGTATCGTCGCACACCAATCGAGGTCATCGAGGCCGAAGGTTTGCGGCCCACCCCTGACCGGGTGCGTGAAACATTGTTCAATTGGCTCAACTATTTTTGGGGTGGCGAATTTTCGGATAAGCGCGTCTTAGACCTGTTTGCCGGCACCGGTGCGCTGGGTTTTGAGGCTGCGTCACGGGGTGTTGCACAGGTGCAGATGATCGAACAAGAGCCCAAAGCGCTTGCGGCCCTGCGGGCCTTGCGTGACAAAATCGGGGCCGATATGGTGCGTATTCATGCCGGCGATGTAAAGTTAATGTTAGACCACCTCGAGGCAGCTCGTTTTGACTTAATCTTTCTTGACCCCCCTTTTGGTCAAAATTGGCTCGATTTTGTGGGCCCCAAGCTAGGCGATTTGTTAGAACCCCACGGACTTGTATATATTGAGGCTGAAAAACCAATAATTATGCCCTCGGAGTACAGCTTATTGCGCCAAGACCGCGCGGGGGCCGTACACTATCACCTCTTTCAAATTGCTGCATTGCAAAAATGATCACTGCTATCTACCCTGGTACCTTCGACCCCTTAACCCGCGGTCACGAAGATTTAGTGCGTCGCGCGGCGAGTTTATTTGACCGCGTGGTGGTGGGTGTGGCCCATAGCCGTAACAAAAAACCCTTCTTCTCGGTTGACGAGCGTGTTGAGATTGCACGCGAAGTCTTGGGGCACTATCCCAACGTTAAGGTGGCTAGCTTTGCCGGCTTATTAAAAGACTTTGTGCGCGAACAAGAAGGTCGCGTCATTGTGCGCGGTTTGCGTGCAGTGTCTGACTTTGAGTACGAGTTTCAAATGGCCGGCATGAATCGCCATCTGTTGCCTGAAGTCGAAACGCTATTTATGACGCCCTCGGATCAATACCAGTTCATCTCGGGCACCATCGTGCGCGAAATCGCCGAGCTTGGCGGAGATGTCAGCAAGTTTGTGTTTCCGTCGGTCGACCGCTGGCTGCAAGCCAAAGCCAAAGAGCGCCGCGAACTGGGCATGGCGCCCCCACTGGGCAGCTAAGCGTCATGGCCCTGCGCATCACCGACGAATGTATCAATTGCGACGTGTGCGAACCACAATGTCCCAACGATGCCATCTCGATGGGCGCAGAAATTTACGTGATCAATCCAAGCTCATGTACCGAGTGCATTGGGCACCATGACGAACCTCAGTGCAAGGTCGTCTGCCCAGTTGATTGCATTGAAGTACACCCTGAGTTTGAAGAAAGCGCCGAGGCGCTACTCACGAAATATCACGTACTGACACGCTTAACGCCTTAAACGCTACCAGAACGAGTTTGCTGAGGCTAAGTCGCTCTACCTGGGTTTACTTAGCGGGCCAAATTACCGGCTTTGCCTCAGGGTGCACTTTTACTAGCCGACTCGGCTGACCCGTCACATGGGTGAACCAAGCGGCAGCAACTTCACCCTCATCGACCACATCGACCGTCTGGGCTGCAACCTGCGCCGTTTGACGCACGCTGTCATCATCTTCGATCACATCCATTGGGATGTCCATGCGCAACATACCAGGCGCGCGCAACACCAAATACCCCATACGAACATCGGTACTGACACCAGCCAGCCCTGGGCATTGCGTGGCACTCAGCCAGCCACCCTTCGCATCGACCACGAACCAGCGCTGGTGATATTGTGCTGCCTCGCGATGATCTGAGCCGGCACAGCCCACTAACGGGAAAGACATTTCTTTTGACATGAATAGCGCCCTAGCTTGGTTTAATCTAGTGCTTAGTCTAGCTCAATCCAAACCCTTCTAGCTGAGACCTGAAACATTATGAAAATCGACCACCTGGATCATCTTGTTTTAACCGTTGCCAGCCTCGAGCGCACCTGTGATTTTTATGGTCGTATCTTAGGCTTTGAGGTCATTACTTTTTTAGACGATCGCAAAGCCCTTAGGTTTGGACAGCAAAAAATCAATCTGCATCAGGTTGACAAGCTGTTTGACCCAAAAGCCAAGACCCCGACCGCGGGGTCGGGCGACCTGTGCTTTATCGCGGTGACCCCTGTGGATGACATCGTCAACGAACTGAACGCCGCGGGCGTCACGATCGAACTCGGGCCGGTCGAGCGCACCGGCGCAGTCGGCAAAATCAGATCTGTCTATTTGCGCGATCCAGATGAAAATTTGATTGAATTATCGAACTATCTCACCTAAAACTTTAGAATATTCTGATTTTCCCCTATCTCTTCTCACTTTCCCCTATATCGCGGCGGGCTAACTTGCGATAAAGTCGGGCGTTGCATTTAAAAACTTGGAGACAAACATGAGCAATACGATCAAAAAGACCACCGTTCAGGCCTCGCGCCGTAAGCTGTTGCAAGGCGCTGCTGGGCTTGCCGCAATGGGCTTGCCTGCGATTTCGCTGGCGCAAAACAAACCAATCAAAATCGGTATGCCCACTATTTTGTCGGGTCGTGTGGCGATGTTGGGCCTTTCATCACGGAACGGCGCGATGTTTGAAATTGAAAAATTCAATGCTGCAGGCGGCCTAGGTGGACGCATGCTTGAATTGGTTGTGCGCGATTCAAAAGGTCAACCCCAAGAAGCGGCCCGTGTTGCCCGCGAACTTGTCACCAGCGATGGCTGTGAACTGCTGTGGGATGCCGAGGCATCATCGGGCGCGTTTGCCGTGCACGAAGTGGCAAAAGACCTGGGCGTGTTTGTGATGCACACCAATTCAGAAACCTCTTCGCTGACTGCTGATCCCAAGCTACGCGTGGCGACTGCGTTTCGTTGCGCACGCCAAGGTATCCATGACGCGATCGCGGGTGGTTCTTATGGCGCGCAGGTTGCGAAAGAGCTTAAGCTTAGGCGTTGGATGAGCATTTCGCCCGACTACGCCTACGGCCGCGACACAACAACTGAATACTTTGAATATCTGAAACACTTCAATAAAGACATCGAAGTGGTTGGCGAAGTTTGGCCAAAGTTGTTTCAGGCAGACTACACCGAAAACATTACGCGCCTCGTGCAAGGTAAACCACAAGCGATTTATTCGTGCTTGTGGGGTGGCGATATGACGTCGTTTGTTGATCAGGCAGGCATTTATGCATTGTTTAAAGATAAACAATTCTTCTCGCCAAACATTGCTGAATACGCGGTACTGAAAGCACTTAAAAATGTACCGCCAAACCTGCACTCTGGTAACCGGTATCTAAAGACCTTTCCGAACACGCCGGCCAACGCCGCCTGGGCAGAGGGCTATATTGCCAAGTTTAAAGAGGATCCACTGAACTGGTCATGGGAAAACGCGGTCGGAATGAGCTTTTTAACCGCCGCCATGAAAAAAGCCAACAGCTCAGACGGCAAAAAAATTGCCGAAGCAATGCGCGGGATGAAAATCGACTCGCCCTTTGGTGCCGATGGCACAATTACGATGCGCGCTGAAGACAATACCATTATCAACTACGCCATCGGTTACGGCCCCTTGATCAGCAAAGAGCCCTTCGTCACCAAGCAAACCGTAGGTGACTGGAAGCAGATCCTCGAACTCGAACTCGAGTGGAAGAAACGCAAAGGCTGGGCATAACACTCAGAGAGTATTGCACTGAGGTCTAAAGGCCTTTGCCTGAACGTTCAAGCAGAGGCCTTTCTCTTGCCCTAACCGCACTAGTCTGTATGAACTAGTCTTTTGCGGTTGTATCAACCGTACCCCCCTCTCGGAGACCCTCGTGGATCCCATTGCCTTATATGAGTGCGTGACCTCAATGTCATGCATCGTCACGCAAACCAGCGCTGGTTTGATTGTTGGCTCGCTACTCTTTTTAGTCGCGGCTGGCCTGACCCTAATCTTCGGGGTGCTGGGCGTGATTAATTTTGCGCACGGCTCGCTTTACATGCTGGGCGCCTACATGGCTTTGTCAGCCTACCGCATCACAGACAGCTACGTGCTCTCTGCCGTGATTGCTGGCGCAGGCGTCGGTTTGTTCAGCTTGATTTTTGAACGCTTTTTCATGCGACGCGTGTATCAAGCCGAGGTCTTGCTGCAGCTGCTGGTGTGCTACGCCTTGATTCTTATCATGGACGATGCCGTCAAAATTATTTGGGGCGCAGAGTTTCAATCAATGGGCATGCCGGCGGCCTTTCAAGCGCCGCCCCTGTTTATCTTTGACGGCATCGTGCCGGTCTTTTATGTCTTCATGATTTCTGCCTCAGCGGTGATCGCCTTAGTGATGTGGTATTTGCTGACACGCACTCGCCTCGGCAAAGTGGTGCGCGCAGCGGCACACAACCCGACGATGACTTCGGTGCTTGGGTTAAACACCGCTTGGATCTACGCCGGTGTGTTTGCCTTTGGCGGCGCGCTGGCGGGCTTAGCGGGTGCGCTTGCCGCGCCGGTACGTTCGATGTCACCCGGCATGGGGTTCTCGATTTTGATCGAGTCCTTCATTGTGACGGTCATTGGTGGGATGGGCTCGGTGAGCGGCGCGTTAGTGGGCGCCCTAGTGATCGGCCTGGTGCGCTCGTTTGGCTCGATCGGGTTTCCGCTCTTCGTTGAAGGCATTATGTTTTTGGCGATGGCGTTGATTTTGATTCTCAAGCCGAGCGGCCTCTTGGGTAAGGAGCCACGTTAATGAACCACGCTTTCAAAAAAGAATTGCTCTTTGGGCTCGTTGTACTCGCTCTGCTAACGGCGCTGCCCCTGCTATCACCCGGTCGCGTCACGCTTGACTTTGTAATCCGCCTGGCTGCCTTAGGCGTGTTCGCCACCTCACTAAACATTTTGGTGGGCTACGGCGGCATGGTGTCGTTTGGCCACGCCATGTTTTTTGGCGGTGGCGCTTATACCTTTGGCCTGTTAATGCAACGCACCGAAGTCTCGATACCCGTCGCGCTGTTGGGCGCAATTGTTTTTTGCTCATTGCTCGCGTGGGTGATCGGGATGATTTGCGTCAAGCTCAAAGAGATTTATTTCTCTTTCTTGACGCTCGCGTTTCAGATGTTGATTCACAGCGTGATTATCACGTGGACCTCGTTGACAGGCGGCGATCAAGGGCTGATGGGTGGTATCCCTCGCAGACCTTTCTGGGGTGGCATTAATGTGGCCGACCCCAATACGCTGTACTGGTTTTGTGTTGTCATTGGCGTGGTCAGCCTACTCATTATGCGCTACGTGTTGCAATCACCGTTTGGCTACACCCTGCGCATGGTGCGCGACAACGCAGACCGCGCGCGCTTCTTAGGCATTGATGTGTGGCGCATTCGTCTGTATGCCTTTATTTTGGCGGGTGCCTTTGCCGGTATTGGTGGCTCGCTGATGGCGTTATTTGTCTCGGGGGCATACCCAGAGTTTAGTTATTGGACCATGTCGGGCGAAGCCGTATTTATGATCATGATGGGTGGCATCAATGTTTTCTTGGGCCCGATCATCGGCGCAGGTTTATTGAACATCTTTAACGACATCATCACACGCACAACCGAGTATCACGGTTTGGCGTTAGGCGTGATCGTGCTGATCTTTGCCCTTGGCTTTAAACGCGGCATCACAGATTTTGTGGGGCAATTATTTAACACCATCACTAAAAAGCGCGTGCAATCATGACTCAAAAATATCTCAGTGTGGTCACCGGCGGCTCAAGTGGTATTGGGGCGGCTTGCGTCAGGCATTTAGCCAAGCGCGGCGACTTAGTGATTGCGCTCGACTTGCCTGGCACTTGGTCTGAAGCAAAAATGAAAGAACTCGGTGTACACGCCTACCCCTGCGATGTCACTGACGAGCAAGCGATGCGCGACACGGCCGCAATGATCGAGGCTAAGCACGGTCACATCTCGGCGCTCGTTAACAGCGCGGGGATTTTGCAACGCCGTTTAACGCCCGATAAGCTCACCATGACCGAATGGGACCGCGTGGTGGCGGTGGATCAGCGCGGCACGTATCTTGCCTGCGCAGTGTTCGGCTCGCGCATGGCTGAGCTAGGCGCGGGGGCAATTGTCAATATCGCCTCGATTACCTCGATGCGGTCGGTACCCTTGCATGCCTATGCGCCCGCAAAGGCTGCAGTGGCTTCAATGACGGCTTGCCTGGCGGCCGAGTGGGGTCGTGCCGGCGTGCGTGTGAATGCGATTTCGCCCGGCTACGTGCTCACCGAAGC
>JABMMM010000071.1 GCA_013205565.1 Alcaligenaceae bacterium
AAAGTGCGACTGACCAACGGTTTCGAGATCATTTCGTACATCGGTGGTGAAGGCCACAACTTGCAAGAACACTCAGTCGTGCTCGTGCGCGGCGGTCGTGTAAAAGACTTGCCAGGTGTGCGTTACCACATCGTACGTGGGTCCCTTGATTTGCAAGGCGTGAAAGACCGCAAGCAATCGCGTTCCAAGTACGGCGCCAAGCGTCCAAAACAAGCCAAGTAATCGGCTTGTTCTGATTTGTTTGGCAGGTCTGTAAAAGTAAATAGCAGTTAAACAGCCTAGTGCTGTTCTGTGCAGCCAACGCATGATGGTCATGCTGCGGCAACGTAAGTGACTTATCTTTTGATAAGTCGTGACCACAACCCCCTTAACGAGGGTAGCGGTTCAACTGAAATGACACAAAGGAATTAATATGCCCCGTCGTCGCGAAGTCCCCAAACGTGACATTCTGCCCGATCCAAAATTCGGCAGCGTCGAACTTGCAAAATTCATGAACGTAGTCATGCTGTCTGGCAAAAAAGCTGTTGCCGAACGCATTGTTTACGGTGCGTTAAGTCAGGTGCAAACAAAGACAGGCAAAGAGCCTATCGAAGTCTTCAATCTGGCCGTCAACAACATCAAACCCGTGGTCGAAGTCAAAAGCCGTCGCGTTGGTGGTGCAAACTACCAGGTGCCAGTCGAAGTTCGCCCCGTGCGCCGCTTGGCTCTCGCCATGCGCTGGTTGCGTGAAGCCGCAAAAAAGCGCGGTGAAAAATCTATGGATCTCCGTTTAGCTGGCGAATTGCTCGATGCCTCAGAAGGCCGCGGCGCTGCCATGAAAAAACGTGAAGATACGCACAAAATGGCCGAGGCTAACAAAGCTTTCAGTCATTTCCGTTGGTAATTTAAGGATCAGCTATGGCTCGCAAAACCCCGATCGAGCGCTACCGCAACATCGGTATCTCTGCACATATCGACGCAGGGAAAACCACAACGACCGAACGAATCTTGTTTTACACAGGTGTCAATCATAAGATTGGCGAAGTGCATGATGGCGCTGCCACCATGGACTGGATGGAACAAGAGCAAGAACGCGGTATTACGATTACGTCTGCCGCGACCACTGCCTTTTGGAAAGGCATGGCGAACAATTATCCAGAGCATCGTATCAATGTGATCGATACTCCCGGCCACGTTGACTTCACGATCGAAGTCGAACGCTCAATGCGCGTGCTTGACGGCGCCTGCATGGTGTATTGCGCCGTGGGTGGTGTACAGCCCCAGTCAGAAACCGTTTGGCGTCAGGCCAATAAGTACAAAGTGCCCCGTTTGTCTTTTGTGAACAAAATGGACCGCACGGGCGCAAACTTTTTTAAAGTCTATGACCAGCTTAAAACACGGTTAAAAGCAAACCCAGTGCCGATCGTCATCCCAATCGGTGCCGAAGAAAAATTCACTGGCGTGGTTGACCTCGTCAAGATGAAAGCAATTATCTGGGACGAAGCCAGCCAAGGCATTAAGTTTGACTATTTCGATATTCCCGCTGAATTGTTGGCCGAGGCCGAAGAGTGGCGTGAAAAATTAGTTGAGTCGGCTGCTGAAGCTTCAGAAGAGCTGATGGACAAGTATCTTGAAGGCGGTTCACTAACAGAGGAAGAAATTCTGTTGGGGATTCGTACCCGTACGATTGCTTGCGAAATTCAACCGATGTTGTGCGGCACCGCCTTTAAAAACAAAGGCGTCCAGCGAATGCTTGACGCTGTGATTGAATTCCTGCCGTCGCCAGTTGATATTCCACCAGTTAAAGGCGAACTCGACGATGGTACGCCAACCACACGCAAAGCAGAAGACAGCGAAAAGTTTGCGGCGCTTGCGTTCAAGCTAATGACAGACCCTTACGTCGGTCAATTAACTTTTGTGCGTGTGTATTCGGGCGTGCTGAAGTCAGGTGACACTATATACAACCCAATCAAGGGTAAAAAAGAGCGTATCGGCCGTATTTTGCAGATGCACGCAAATAATCGCGAAGAAATTAAAGAAGTCGTCGCAGGCGATATCGCTGCGGTTGTCGGTTTAAAAGACGTGACAACTGGCGAGACTTTGTGCGATATCGATGCACACATCATGCTTGAGCGGATGGTTTTCCCCGAGCCAGTGATTTCACAGGCCGTTGAGCCTAAGACTAAAGCCGACCAAGAAAGAATGGGTATGGCCTTGTCACGCCTCGCTCAAGAAGATCCCTCCTTCCGTGTGCGAACTGACGAAGAGTCAGGCCAAACCATTATTTCAGGCATGGGTGAGTTACACCTTGAAATTATCGTAGACCGCATGAAGCGTGAATTCAACGTAGAAGCGAACGTCGGTAAACCTCAGGTCGCTTATCGTGAAACCATTCGTAAAGTCTGCGAAGAAATCGAAGGTAAATTTGTTAAACAATCAGGCGGACGCGGCCAATACGGCCACGTGGTCCTTAAAATTGAACCGCTTCCACCAGGCGGCGGTTACCAATTCGTCGATGCAATCAAAGGCGGTGTGGTTCCTCGCGAATACATCCCAGCAGTTGACAAAGGTATTCAAGATACCCTACCTTCAGGCATCTTGGCAGGCTATCCAGTTGTTGACGTCAAAGCGACTTTGTTTTTCGGTTCATACCACGACGTCGACTCAAATGAAAACGCCTTCCGTATGGCTGCTTCGATGGCCTTCAAAGACGGTATGCGTAAAGCTAGCCCCGTACTGCTTGAGCCGATGATGGCCGTTGAAGTCGAAACCCCAGAAGACTACGCCGGTACTGTGATGGGCGATCTGTCCTCGCGTCGCGGCATGTTGCAGGGGTTGGATGATATGGTTGGTGGCGGCAAAGTCATTAAGGCGGAAGTCCCACTCGCTGAGATGTTTGGTTACGCGACAAACCTGAGGTCTTTGACCCAAGGTCGCGCAACCTACACAATGGAATTCAAGCACTACTCCGAAGCACCCAAAAACGTGGCCGAAGAAATTATCGCGGCCCGCGGCAAGTAATTAGAGGAAAATCATGGCAAAAGGTAAATTCGAACGAACCAAACCCCACGTCAACGTTGGCACCATTGGGCACGTTGATCACGGTAAAACCACGCTGACTGCGGCCATCACAACCGTGCTGTCGGCAAAGTTTGGTGGCGAAGCTAAAGGCTACGCACAGATCGATGCCGCTCCTGAAGAGCGCGCGCGTGGCATCACGATTAACACCGCACACGTCGAGTACGAGACCGCAAACCGTCACTACGCTCACGTTGATTGCCCCGGCCACGCCGACTACATCAAAAACATGATCACTGGTGCTGCGCAGATGGACGGCGCAATCTTGGTAGTGTCAGCCGCCGACGGCCCAATGCCCCAAACGCGCGAGCACATTTTGCTGAGCCGTCAGGTGGGCGTGCCTTACATCATTGTGTTCCTGAACAAAGCCGACATGGTCGACGACGCTGAGCTGCTTGAGCTCGTCGAGATGGAAGTCCGCGAGCTGCTTTCTAAGTACGAATTCCCAGGCGACGACACCCCAATCATCACCGGCTCAGCCAAACTGGCGCTTGAGGGTGACAAGGGCGAGATGGGCGAAGGCGCGATCATGCGTCTGGCCGATGCGCTGGACTCCTACATTCCTATGCCAGAGCGCGCGGTTGACGGCGCGTTCCTGATGCCCGTTGAAGACGTGTTCTCGATCTCGGGCCGTGGCACTGTGGTCACCGGTCGTATCGAGCGCGGTATTGTCAAGGTCGGCGAAGAGATCGAAATCGTCGGCATTCACGACACGCTCAAAACGACTTGCACAGGCGTTGAGATGTTTCGTAAGCTGCTCGACCAGGGTCAGGCGGGCGACAACGTGGGTATCTTGTTGCGCGGCACCAAGCGCGAAGAAGTTGAGCGCGGCCAAGTGTTGGCCAAGCCAGCCTCGATCAAGCCGCACACAGACTTCACCGCTGAGGTCTACATTCTGTCAAAAGACGAAGGCGGGCGTCATACGCCTTTCTTTAACGGCTATCGCCCACAGTTCTATTTCCGCACGACAGACGTGACTGGCACGATTGAGTTGCCAGCCGACAAAGAAATGGTGTTGCCAGGTGATAACGTCTCGATGACGATTAAGTTGTTGGCACCGATCGCCATGGAAGAAGGTCTGCGTTTCGCAATTCGCGAAGGTGGCCGTACCGTTGGCGCCGGAGTGGTTGCAAAAATTTTGAAGTAAATTTTAAACTGCGGGTCAGTGGCCCGCAGCAATTCGCTCTTTGGAAATCATCATGAAAAATCAGAAAATCCGCATCCGTCTGAAAGCCTTTGATTACAAACTTATTGATCAGTCGGCTGCCGAGATCGTTGATACAGCTAAGCGCACTGGCGCAGTGGTTCGTGGCCCCGTGCCTCTGCCCACACGTATTCGTCGCTTCGATGTACTGCGCTCGCCCCACGTGAACAAAACTTCACGTGATCAGTTTGAGATCCGTACGCACCAGCGCCTGATGGATATCGTCGACCCTACCGACAAAACAGTTGACGCGTTGATGCGCCTCGATTTACCAGCCGGTGTTGACGTAGAGATTGCTCTGCAATAAGTCAAAAAGGCGTAATTGCCTTGTGGTTTGCATCTTCAGGTCAGTCGCACTTGCTGACGAAGCCAAAAAAGTGCTAGAATGCAAGACTTGCCTCAGTTTTTGGCAATATAAAAGGGATATTTAAAGCCCAGCAGTTCATGAGCACCCGAAATTTTCGGGTTTTATCAGCCCCGACCAATCGTAGTCGGGATTTGGGGTCCAACCCCGGAGAAAACGATGTCGAAATCGACAACCACGCCTGCCGCACATCGGCTTGGTCTGGTGGGCCGCAAAGTCGGCATGACGCGCATTTTTACTGAGGATGGTGAGTCCATTCCCGTAACAGTGCTCGACGTGTCGAATAATCGCGTGACCCAAGTTAAGTCGCTTGAATCAGACGGCTACGCCGCGATTCAACTTGCTTATGGCGCGCGCCGCGCCTCCAGAGTAGCCAAGCCACAAACCGGTCACTATGCCAAAGCTGGTGTAGAAGCCGGAAGTATCCTCAAAGAATTCCGTCTCGATCCTGCCCGCGCAGCCGAATTCACTCCTGGTAGCGTAGTTGCTGTCGAAAGTGTGTTCGAAGCTGGCCAGCAAGTCGACGTAACCGGTACCACAATTGGTAAAGGTTTCGCCGGCACAATCAAGCGCCACCACTTTAAGTCGCAACGCGCCTCGCACGGTAACAGCCGTTCGCACCGCGTTCCTGGCTCGATTGGTCAAGCCCAAGATCCCGGCCGTATTTTCCCCGGTAAGCGTATGTCTGGTCACCTTGGTGACGACACTCGCACCGTGCAAAACCTTGATGTTGTCCGTGTTGACGCTGAGCGTGGTCTGTTGATGGTTAAGGGCGCTGTTCCCGGCTATCCAGGCGCCGATATTGTCGTGCGTCCGGCCATCAAAGCCCCTGCCAAAAAAGGAGCCTAAGCGATGGATATCAAGCTCCTAAATGATCAAGGTCAGTCTTCGGCAACGTTTGCTGCGCCTGACACAGTATTTGGTCGTGATTTTAACGAAGCACTGGTGCATCAGATTGTGATTGCTTTCCAAGCAAATGCACGCTCTGGTAACCGCGCTCAAAAAACGCGCGCCGAAGTCCACCACTCAACGAAGAAGCCCTTCCGTCAAAAAGGTACGGGCCGCGCGCGTGCTGGTATGACGTCTTCGCCTCTGTGGCGTGGGGGTGGTCGCATATTCCCAAATTCGCCTGAAGAAAACTTCAGCCAAAAAGTGAACAAGAAAATGTATCGCGCTGGTTTGCGTTCGATTCTTTCACAATTGGCCCGCGAAGATCGTATCTCGATCGTTGACTCGTTTACGCTTGACTCTCCTAAAACCAAGCTTGCTGCTGATAAGCTTAAGTTAATGGGTTTGGCAGAGTCAGTCTTAATCATCACCGATTCTGTTGACGAAAACGTTTATCTCGCCACACGTAATTTGCCGCATGTTGCTGTGGTTGAGCCACGCAACACTGATCCACTGTCTTTGATTCACTACAAAAAGATTGTGATCACTAAAACGGCAATTGCTCAACTCGAGGAGATGCTGGCATGAACGATCATCGTCTAATGCAAATCATTCTGGCACCGATCGTGACTGAAAAAGCCACCTTCGTTGCCGAGAAAAATAACCAAGTTGCCTTTCGCGTGATTGCAGATGCAACCAAGCCTGAAATCAAAGCGGCTGTCGAACTGATGTTTAAAGTTCAAGTCGAAGACGTAACGGTTTTGAATCGCAAAGGTAAGGCAAAACGATTTGGTCGGTTTGTTGGTCGTCGTCGCAACGAGCGCAAAGCGTACGTATCGCTTAAAGACGGTCAAGAAATCAACCTGGCGGAGGTCAACTAAATGGCACTCTTAAAAACCAAGCCAACCTCGCCTGGTCGTCGTGGCATGCTCAAGGTGGTCACACCTAACCTGCACAAAGGCGCGCCGGTTGCATCGTTGCTCGAAAAGAAAATTCGTGGTTCTGGTCGTAATAACAACGGCCACATCACAATTCGTCATCGTGGCGGCGGTCATAAGCAGCACTATCGTTTGGTTGACTTCAAGCGCAATAAAGACGGGATCCCCGCCAAAGTTGAACGCCTTGAATACGACCCAAACCGTACGGCTCACTTGGCCTTACTCTGTTACGCAGACGGCGAACGGCGTTACATCATTGCCCCTCGCGGTCTTGAAGTCGGCTCCCTGTTGGTTTCTGGTATTGAAGCTCCTATTCGTACTGGTAACACGCTGCCTATTCGTAACATCCCAGTGGGTACCACAATTCACTGCATCGAAATGTTGCCTGGTAAGGGTGCGCAAATGGCGCGTTCTGCTGGTGCGTCAGCGGTGCTGTTGGCTCGCGAAGGGACTTACGCGCAGGTTCGCCTGCGTTCGGGTGAAGTTCGCCGAGTTCACATTGAATGTCGAGCCACCATTGGCGAAGTCGGCAACGAAGAGCACAGCTTGCGCCAAATCGGCAAAGCCGGTGCAGTTCGTTGGCGCGGCATTCGTCCTACGGTGCGTGGTGTTGCCATGAACCCAGTTGATCATCCACACGGTGGTGGTGAAGGTCGTACTGGCGAAGGCGGAGAGCCACGCAGTCCATGGGGTACCCCAGCTAAGGGTTACAAGACCCGTAGCAACAAGCGGACGGACAATATGATCGTCCAACGCCGCAAGCGTAAATAAGAGGGCGAATCATGTCACGTTCAGTCAAGAAAGGCCCATTCGTCGATGCTCACCTGATCAAAAAGGTCGAGGTAGCTATCGCCGAGAAGGGCAAGAAACCGATCAAAACCTGGTCGCGCCGCTCCACAATTTTGCCTGAGTTTGTTGGGCTTACGATTGCGGTTCATAACGGTCGCCAGCACGTTCCTGTTTACGTCAACGAGAATATGGTCGGCCACAAACTCGGCGAGTTTGCGCTAACCCGCACGTTCAAGGGCCACGCAGCAGACAAAAAGGCCAAGAGGTAATCAATGGAAACTTCAGCCATTATCCGTGGTGTGCATATCTCTGCGCAAAAAACCAGGCTCGTTGCGGACTTAATCCGTGGAAAGTCTGTTGCACAGGCCTTGAACATCCTGACCTTCACTAACAAGAAGGCCGCAGGCATCCTCAAGAAGGCCGTTGAATCGGCCATCGCGAACGCCGAACATAACGACGGCGCAGATATCGACGAACTCAAGGTCACCACGATTTTTGTGGACAAGGCCGAGTCGATGAAGCGTTTTTCCGCACGAGCCAAAGGGCGCGGTAACCAGATTGAAAAGCAGACTTGTCACATCACTGTGAAGGTCGGAGCTTAAGGAGTCACGATGGGTCAGAAAATTCACCCGATTGGGTTCCGCCTTGCGGTTACACGTAATTGGGGCTCGAAGTGGTACGCAGACGGTAAAGATTTCGGCAGCATGCTTGCTTCTGATATCCGCGTTCGCGAATACTTGAAGAAAAAATTGAAGCTTGCTTCTGTTGGACGCGTCGTCATCGAGCGCCCCGCCAAGAACGCCCGTATCACTATTTACTCGGCTCGTCCGGGCGTAGTGATTGGCAAACGCGGTGAGGACATCGAAGGCCTGAAGTCTGATTTGCAGCGTTTGATGGGCGTGCCTGTTCACGTCAACATCGAAGAAATTCGCAAGCCAGAAACCGACGCGCAATTGATTGCAGACTCAATTTCGCAGCAGCTTGAAAAGCGGATCATGTTTCGCCGCGCCATGAAGCGCGCCATGCAAAATGCCATGCGTCTGGGTGCTCAAGGCATCAAGATCATGAGTGCTGGCCGCTTAAATGGCATCGAGATTGCTCGCACAGAATGGTATCGCGAAGGTCGCGTGCCACTTCATACCTTGCGTGCGAACATTGACTACGGTACCTCTGAGGCCCACACGACTTATGGCGTGATTGGCATCAAGGTTTGGGTTTACAAAGGCGACATGTTGGCCAATGGTGAAACTGCCGTTGAAACCGCAGCGCCCCGCGAAGAAGAGCGTCGTCCGCGTCGCGCCCCTCGGGCTGACAAGCCCGAAGGTGCACGTCCCGCAGGTGCAGCTCGTCCCGCAGGTCGTGGTCGCGCGCCGCGCAAGGCTGACGCCGCGCCCGCGCCAGAAGGAGAATAACTATGCTGCAACCAGCGCGCAGGAAATATCGCAAAGAGCAGAAAGGCCGTAATACTGGCTTGGCTACGCGCGGTGCACAGGTTTCATTTGGGGAGTATGGTCTGAAGGCTACCGGTCGTGGTCGACTAACCGCTCGTCAAATAGAATCAGCACGTCGTGCCATTAACCGCCACATTAAGCGTGGTGGGCGTATTTGGATCCGTATTTTCCCTGACAAGCCGATTTCACAAAAACCGGCAGAAGTGCGGATGGGTAACGGTAAAGGCAATCCAGAATATTGGGTCGCTGAAATTCAACCTGGCAAAGTGCTATACGAAATGGAAGGCGTTAGTGAAGAGTTGGCACGTGAGGCGTTTCGTCTTGCCGCCGCCAAGCTTCCTATTGCAACCACCTTCGTCTCGCGGCACATTGGTGCTTAAGGGTCAAAAGGAATCGATATGAAAGCAAGCGAACTTCGTGCTAAATCTGATGCCGAACTCGGTCAAGAACTCGAGAGCCTGTTGAAGGCTCAGTTCGGACTGCGTATGCAGCGGGCAACTCAGCAGCTCACCAACCACAGTCAATTCCGTAAGGTTCGCCGCGACATCGCGCGTGTTCATACGTTGTTGTCTGAGAAGGCCGGAAACTAATATGACCACCACACAAGCAGC
>JABMMM010000072.1 GCA_013205565.1 Alcaligenaceae bacterium
AATTGAATTTCTGAACGGCCTGGTGGTGCGTAAAGGTCAAGAGTACGGCATTGCCACGCCGGCCAATCAAAGCGTTTATGCCTTGGTCAAAATGCTCGAGCAAGCACAACAATGTCGCTGAATGGCAAGGCCTACATTGCGGGTGCCTTTGAGCATCCGACCCGCTTCGCACCTGAAAAATCGGTCGCCCAACTGCACGTCGAGTGTGCTGTCGGTGCCCTGAAAGACGCAGGCCTGAGTTTTGCCGACGTCGACGGTTATTTTTGTGCGGGTGACGCACCTGGGGGCAGCCCTTTACCCTTAGCCGACTACATGAATCTGAAGCTCAAGTGGATGGACGGCACCGAGTTGGGTGGCTGCTCATACTTAGCCCATATTGAACATGCGGCAGCGGCGATTGCCGCGGGCAAGTGCTCGGTGGCTTTGATCACGCTGGCGGGTAAGCCGCGCAGTCAGGGCCAGGCTGTTGGCACTGCGCCGCGGGTGCTCAGCGCCGACCGCCCCGAGACCCCGTGGGATCCACCCTCGCGCTGGGGCATCGCCGGTATTTATGCCATGTATGCGATGCGTCATATGCATGAATACGGTACGACCTCTGAGCAGATGGCTTGGGTAAAAGTCGCCGCTTCGCATCACGCCCAGCATAATCCTCACGCGCTGCTGCGCAAGGTCGTGACAGTTGGGGATGTCGTCACGTCGGCCATGATTGCCAAGCCTTTGCATAGGCTGGATTGCTGCGTGATTACAGATGGCGGTGGCGCGCTGATCGTGACCCGCCCAGAAATCGCCCGAAGCCTGAAGCAACCCCTAGTCAAGATTCGTGGCTGTGGCCAAACTATTAAAACGAATAACGGTGGCGCGATTGATGTGACGCGTACTGGCGCCGAGCGCTCTGGCCCTCTCGCGTTTGACGAGGCGGGTATTGTGCCCGCCGACATTAAATACGCCTCGGTCTATGACAATTTCACTATTATGGTGATTGCACAGCTCGAAGATTTAGGGTTTTGCAAAAAAGGCGAGGGCGGAAAATTCGTTGCTGATGGCAATCTCATCTCAGGGGTGGGCAAGCTGCCCTGGAACACTGACGGTGGCGGTTTGTGCAACAACCATCCAATGAATCGGGGTGGCATTACCAAAGCCATCGAGGCCGTACGTCAGCTGCGCGGTCAGGCACACCCCGCGGTGCAAGTAAAGAACTGTGATCTGGCGTTGGCAAGCGGCCCAGGCCTTGTGTTGGGCGATGGTCACGCTCACGCCACCGTTATCTTTGAGCGAGAATAATGCGATGCAAACGAATGAATCTTTAGAGCACGCCATGGTAGCGCTGGCACAAGACCCCTATGTGGGGGCAAACCCCGAGTTGCACGAGTTCTGGCAAGCCGCCGCGCGTCACGAGTTGCTTGTTAAAACGTGCACGCATTGTTCGCGTGCCCACTGGTATCCCAGAATGTTCTGCCCCTTTTGCGCCAGCGAAGATACCGAATGGCGCAAGGCTTCGGGGCAAGGCAAGATCTATGCGTTTAGCGAAGTCGTGCGCGCCGAACCTCCTTATATCCTGGCCTACGTCCGGCTTGACGAGGGACCCGTTTTGCTCACGAATATGGTCGATTGTGATCCCGCCGCTCTGCATATCGACCAGGCCGTCAAGGTGCTGTTCAGGCCCGCGCAAGAGGGACGCAGTTTTCCAGTTTTTACGCCAAGCGAGACGCGGGGCTAGATATGAAATCAGGTTCGCCTAACATCCCGCTTGCGGTGCCCTTGGGCAAAGAGGTTCCATATCCAAAGGGTTATGACGCCTCGTTGCTGTTTCCGATGCCTCGGGCTGACGCGCGGTTGACCTTGCAGATACAAACCGATGGCGGTGTTGCAGCCGCGCAGCCTGAACTGGTGTTGCCGTTCACAGGCTTCGATCTTTGGAACGCTTACGAAGTGTCTTGGCTCAATGCTAAGGGCTTACCTAAAGTCGTGTTATTGCGACTAAAGGTGCCTTGCACCAGCCCAAATATCGTTGAGTCAAAGTCTTTGAAGCTTTATCTCAATAGCTTCAATCAAACTCGGTTTGATACGGTGCATCAAGTTTTTGAGCGCTTGCGAACAGATCTTGCGAAGGCCCTAGGCGCAGAACTTGAGCTTGAGCTCGTGGGCCCCGATCAGTTCGCGAACGAAAAAATACATGAGTTCACAGGAATCGATTTAGATAAGTTAGATATCGAAATCGACTGCTACGAGCCTGATGCCAGCATACTAAAGCCTCAAGCAGGCAAGTTGACTCGGGCTTACCCCGAGGTCTCTGAACGGCTGTTTTCGCGATTGCTTAAGTCAAACTGCCCGGTGACAGATCAGCCCGACTGGGCGTGCATACAGATTGAATACACGGGCCCTGCGATTGATCATGCGAGTTTGTTGAAATATATCGTTTCATACAGAATGCACAATGGTTTTCATGAACATTGTGTTGAAAAAATATTTATCGATATCCACAAGCAGTGTGCGCCGAGCTCTCTGTCTGTCTATGCGCGCTATACCCGTCGCGGCGGATTAGACATCAACCCTTGGCGCGCGACCTTGGACGTCAAACCGCCCAGCATCGGACGCAGTGCCCGTCAATAGATTGTGTGAGTGAGACCACTCAGGTTGTTTGTCAGCCATGCAATTGACCACCATGCTTGATTGCACGCAAGCACGCGCCGGTGGATGGTCACCAACACAATCGTCAAAAAAGAGTTTGAACCGCGCCCGTTACTTGATATTGTTCGTCGACCAACAAGACTTGTCGCCACTTATCGAACGTGAGGCAAGGGTGCGAGATGTCAAACGCCAGCATATCGCCAACGTTGAGATCGGCGTTAGTGGGGATGCTCATAAACGCATGTTGATCCATCATGGCGGTAATCTTCCAGTCGCCCGGCGCGGGCTGCGGCGCTTGACTTGCGCCCGGTCGATAGTGCAACGAGGTGATCGGCAAACCGGCGTCAAATGATGCGTCGCGCTTACCCAAGGCAATAATCGCCCGGTGCGCCTCTGGCACGGCTTGAACGTAGGCCCACAACTGCAAAGCGGGTAATAAGCTGCGACCCATTTCACGTGCGACCGGGTTGCTGGCCTGTATGCGTTTCTCAGCATTGAGGTACACACCGACATCGTGGGTGAGATAGCAGCCCGGTCTTAAAATCACTTGCAAGGTTTGATTTGTCGAGAGACTTTTATTGCCAAACTCTTCAGCCACAACGTCAAACCAGGCTGAGCCCGCGCCACTGAGTATCACCCGCGGCTCTGTAAACCTGTTTTGCAACGCGAGCGCCTGCGTTCGCGCCAGCACATGCTGTAGCAGGTGCCGAATCGCTGACTCTTCACTTAAAACACCTTCATAGAGTTCAACGCCGACAAGGCTTAAGGCTTTTGGCCAGCGTGCGATGGCGTCAAGTACTGCCTGCTCTTGCGCGAGATCGCGTATCCCAGTGCGGCCGCCTTCGACCCCGTACTCGAGCAGTATTTTCAACTTCTGTTGATGATCAGAAAAATACTGGCCGAGCGCATCAGCATTCGCTGCCGAGTCAACGATGCAACAAAAGTAGAAGTTTGGATCTGCTTGTTGCAAGCGGGCGATGAGAGCCATATTGCCCTTACCGACCAATTGGTTTGCCATGATGATGCGCGGTACGCCGTGCGATGCAGCGGCCTGCACTTGCGAAGCTGTAGCAAGTGTGATGCCCCAAGCGCCGTGCGCAAGCTGCATTTGAAAAAGCTCTGGGCTCATGGTCGTTTTGCCGTGTGGTGCAAGCTCGACACCATAACGCTCGATGAACTGTTTCATCCAGACAAGATTGTGTTCGATGCGACTTTGGCGCAACACGGCAACCGGCAGACTCACGTCTTCGTTCAAAATACTCCAGCCAAGCGAACGACACCCTGCGAAGGTGCTGCCAGAAGGCACAAAGCCTAAACCTTTGCCCAGCGTGTCAAGTTGTGTTTTTTGAACCAGATTTGATTGCATGGTTAAGGGTGACCTAAAGTGTTCGAGGATAGCCGTGGCCGCCTGTTGACTCGCTTGACGCTATTCATCGGGAATTAGCCTTTTGCCCAAGCTCACCGAGGCATCGATTTTGTAGCCGAGCGCTTCATAAAAGCCCAAGGCTTGCGCGTTTGTTTCACGCACTTGTAAGTTCAATTTTGGGCATCCTGCTTTGAGTAGAAGTTCTTCACCAAACTGCATGAGTTGTTTGGCGTAGCCGCGGCGTTGATGCTCTGTCGACACGGCTAGATAATTGACCCAACCTCTGTGCCCCTCGTAGCCAAACATGGCGCTCGCGACGATTTCTTGATTGACTTCGCCAACGACAAACCATTCAGGGTTGACCGCTAGTTTGCGTTCAATGTCTAGCTGCGGATTATTCCACGACCGGACTAATCCGCAGCAGTGCCAAAGACTGACAACTGCTTCTTTATCGTTTTTGATGAAAGGTCTTATATTCAATTAGATTACCAGGCTATACCGAGACCAGCTCGAGCAATCCGAATCTAAAGAAGTGTCGCTAATTTGTCAAGATACGCCCTCAGATACACTCTCAGTCTGATAAAACCTCAAGATTTATTACCAAATGGTTGATGCGATCTTGGGGGTCATCCACTCGATCCCGACATTGCTGCGACTAAGGTAATGCCTAGCTAGCGCGTGGCATACTGTTTGCTAAATTCAATTGCTCTTTGCGCTTTAAGGTGTGCCCGTCTCGATAGTGATCCGCTAAGACTTTGTTGATCGCAGTGAATCCAGGTGAATATGATCAAAGCCGCTGCAGTCAAAGATACAACCGAACGCAATCGTGCTTTTAGCGGCTGGGTATCGCGGTTGCCCTTCTACTACGGTTGGGTGTTGATTGGCATTGCCTTCATTACGATTGCTATCGGGATTAGCGCTCGCACGTCGTTTTCACTATTGCTGCCGCCCCTCATCGACGAATTTCACTGGTCGCGCGGCCTGGCCTCGGGGTCTTTTGCGTTTGGGTTTTTAGTATCGGCGCTGATTAGCCCCTTTGTTGGACAAGTCATGGACCGCTATGGGCCTCGTTTCTTGCTTCTCGCCGGCGCTTGCCTGACCGCGTTGGGCTTGTTACTAGCCACCATGATGCAAGAACCTTGGCAGCTTTATGCCACGCTAGGGTTTCTTGTAGGAGGCGGTACAAACCTCATGGGGTTTAGTGTTCACTCGACCTTTTTGCCTAATTGGTTTGTACGCCGCCGCGGTATGGCCCTGGGTATTGCATTTTCAGGCGCAGGGGTTGGTGCGTTGGTGATCTTGCCTTGGTTGCAAGAGATCATCCTCCGCGCTGGCTGGCGTGCCTCGTGTTTGGCGCTCGGGGCGGTCGTATTGTTTGTGCTTGCACCGCTTAGTTTTTTTGTCTGGCGGCGCCCTGAGGATTTGGGGCTTGAGCCAGACGGGCAGCGTGTTCAGACAGAAGCCCAAGCCGGTGCGAGGGTGTCAAACGTGGTTGACCATGTCTGGGTCAGCATCGAATGGACGGTTGCTAAGGCGATGCGAACCCCACGGTTTTGGTGCATCATTTTTGGTTATTTTTGTGCACTCTTTGCCTGGTACGCGGTGCAGGTGCACCAAACGAAATATCTGGTCGAAATTGGCTTTAGCCCGGCCACCTCAGCCTGGGCGCTGGCCCTTGTGAGTGGCGTTGGTATGTTTGGGCAGATCGGCATGGGTGCGCTGTCTGACCGGATTGGCCGAGAGTGGGCGTGGGGCGCGAGTTGCCTGGGTTCAGCGATCTCGTGCGCGGCCTTGCTTGCTCTTGAGGGGTCGCCCACTCAATGGTTACTGTATGTGATGGTGATTTCGCAGGGAGTATTGGGCTATGGCATGACTGCCCTGATGGGGCCCATTGTGATGGAGATTTTTCAAGGAAAATCTTTCGGTTCAATCTTCGGAGTGGTGACGATCGCAGTGATGGCCGGAGGCGCGGTGGGCCCTTGGGTCACAGGCGTGATTTACGATGAAACAGGCAGCTATCGCGTCGCCTTTGCCCTCTCGCTGGTGTGTTGCTTGCTATCAAGTATTGCGATCTGGATTGCAGCGCCGCGTAACGTGTGCCTGGTGCCAGGAAGGGTCAAACGTTCGTAGCCCTCCCTTTTGAAGCAATAAGGCCAAAATAGAGACTTCCGCTCTGATAGGAATCTGGGAATTGTGCTAATTAAGGTTAGACTTAAACACTAGAGCCTGACCCGACACCCTCAAAAACACAAATTAATGATAGGGGATCTTTTTATGAAAGCCGAAAAAACGTCTGAAGCGATAATAAAGGTTGGCGATGGAGAGAAAAACCCTCACGCAATTAAAGCCTTAACGATCTCTCTTTTTGCTCTCGTGCTCTCGCTTGCAGGCTTAGGGAGTGCTGAAGAACTTAAAATTATGTCAGCGGGCAATATTAGGGAATCCAATTATCAAACTGTGACAGAGTTTCGATCATTAAGGCATTCGTTATTACAGGACAGCATTGAACAACTAGAGATACATTTGAGTGCCAACTCGCTTTTAACAGCAGTTGAAAAAAATAATTTAGAAAAAATTGTTGCAAATAAAAAGACAGACATGCAACTCATGGAATCTAATGTTGATAAAAAAGATGGAAAAAAAGAGGTTGAATTCAAGTTGTCAAACGTTCAACATGAAAAAAAACTTGCCAAAGCTAAAAATAAATCCTTTGAATATGGAGAAGCCCTACTTCAGATCGCGATAATTTTATTGTCGACCTCGATCATTTCTGCAATAAGCGGCCTGTCGCTTGGAGGTGTTCTTGTTGGAAGCTTTGGAATCGCTGCGGTTCTCAATGGTTTCTTTTTGTTTTTTATTATTTAACGAAATGCGCGAAAA
>JABMMM010000073.1 GCA_013205565.1 Alcaligenaceae bacterium
CCGTCTGACCTAGGCTCAGGCTGAGCTTAGGCGCGAGAAGTCTTACGAGGATATCCATTCCGTAGCCAGATCCTGCGGCGACGATGTTGTGGTCAGCGATCGATTCTTAGATGCGTTGTGAAATCGATTGTTTTTTGCGTGTAAAAGCAATAGTATTGTCAGACGGTATAGGATCAATTCTCAATATTGCAATAGCCAACGATGTGCTTGACTCGTTACCGTGTTCACTAGGCTTGCGCCGAGCGCACTGTCATTTACCCCCAACGGAAACTCGATCAAGCCTGTTAAACCTACTAAAAATACCGTACTGAAATCTGATGGCGTTGCAAAAAAAACTGTCGCGAGTCGCCGCCAGTCAGTGGTTGCAACGGGCTTGCGACGTCGTGGCTTCACTCCGTATTGGCTTGAGTTTATGGCCGAAAATGACATCGATTTTCTTGAAGCCTACGAAAGAATTTACGAATTGACTGCGGTTCGTAAGAGTGTGCTCCCTGCCAAGTTTCGTGAAATGATCGTGGTGGCTGCTGTTGCGATTGGAGGGTATCAGTCTGGTTTAAAGCAGCATGTGCATCGCGCATTAAAATTGGGTGCGACTAAACACGAATTGATTGAGGTCTTTCAAAGCGCTTATTTTCATACTGGAGCGTTGACTTTGGTACAAGGTATGATTGCTTTGATAGACTGTCTGAAAGAAATTGAAGAGGAGGGCGCTATGGCAAAAAAAGAGATTGCAAAAAAATCCAGTAAAAAAAAGAATATATTCGTAATGAACGCAGTTAAAAAGTCGGCGGCAAAGCACGCAACGAAACGAGCAACGACTTAATTTTAAGGCGCCTCTCGTTAGCATCAATCCAGCCCTCGTCCTATGTGCACTCGCTTTCTCATTTTGAGGCTCTGACATGATATCTAGCAAAAAAGGTAGTCATTACTTTTTCACACTTTTATGTCTCTTTTTTAGTTGGTTGAGCGCTGCACTGGCTCAAGAGGTTTATCCCTCGCATCCAATTAAGGTCATCGTGTCTTATCCGGCAGGTGGCTCGAACGATTTGGTGGCGCGTCTGCTTGGTGAAGAAATGGGTAAAGAGCTTGGGCAACGCTTTGTGATTGAGAATAAAAGTGGAGCAGGTGGGGTAGTTGGCGCTGAAGCAGCCGCTCGTGCAGCGCCCGATGGGTATACGCTATTTATGGCTGGCGGCGCGCACGCGTTGGCCCCGAGTTTGAATAAAAGTTTAGGCTATAACTTAGTGAAGGATTTTGAGCCAATTAGTTTGGCAGCGATCGGAACGTATTTGTTGGTGGTACACCCCTCAGTGCCAGTGACTTCGGTCAAAGAGTTGATTGAATTCGCAAAGTCCAAACCAGGCGTTTTGAGTTATGCGTCATCGGGCGCCGGTGCTCCACCGCACCTTGCCGCAGTATTGTTCGAAAAAATGACTGGTACGACACTGAATCATGTCCCTTACCGAGGAGACACTCCTGCGATTGCTGATTTGGTAGCGGGTCACGTGCAATTGTCTTTTATATCGATTGCACCACTCTTGCCTCAAGTTAAGTCTGGTGCGTTACGTGCGCTTGCCATTACAAGCGGTAAGCGCTCAACTGTTGCGCCCGAGGTCATGACGCTCTCTGAAGCCGGTTTGGCGGGCTACGACGTTGGTACCTGGTGGGGCTTGTTGGCCCCAGCTAAAACGCCTCAACCTATTGTTGAGCGTTTGGCGGGGGCCATGCAGCGGGCGGTCAATTTGCCCGCAGTTCGCGATCGCTTTTTGGCAGGTGGCATTCAGGCAATGAGTAACACGCCAACTGAATTTGCAGCCATGATTAAATCTGAACTTATCCGCTACGGTACGCTTGTTAAAGCTGCCGGAATCGACCCAACGTAACTCATACGGGGCCAATTCCTGGTCCATATAGTTGTTGGCGAAGTTGTTCAAGCTCATCCAGATTTTTTAGGCTGTGTGTGCGCGCTCCTTGTTCGATGCCTTTGACTTGAGCGGCAAGGTGTTGATTGAGTGTGACGGGTAAGTTAAATTTTTGCCCTTGTTCAATGAGCCACCCAAGCATGTGGTCGACCTCGGTCGGTCTTTTTCGCACAGCAAGATCACGCCATTGTCCTGAGCGCACTTTTATTTGTTTGGCACAGACCGCCGCAAAACGATTGAGTACTTCGCGTGCCTCTAACTCTTCTTGCGGGTTAGTCGGGCGCATTTTATTAGGGATAAATTCACCAAATTGACGTAATTCAATGCCCGCTGCGCGTGCAATGCCAACCCCCTCGC
>JABMMM010000074.1 GCA_013205565.1 Alcaligenaceae bacterium
AGCAAAGCCTGATCACTGTCGAATCTGACAAGTCCTCGATGGAGATCCCCTCAAATCAAGGCGGAGTCGTCAAGGCAGTATTAGTGAAGATCGGCGACAAAGTGAAGCAAGGTTCGGTGATCTTGCAGCTAGAGGCGAGTGCGGCTGCAAGTGCAGCGGTTGACGCGACGGCTTCAGCGTCTTCGAGTGCTGTCGCTGCGTTAGGATCTGCTGCGAGCTCGTTAGGATTAACGCAGGCTGCAGCACCGAATGCAGCACCGACTGCCGCTAAGCTCGCAAATAACACTCCAACCGTTGCGATGGCCAAATACAACGGCAAGGTCGACAGCAAGTGCGATCTGCTCGTGTTGGGCGCGGGCCCCGGTGGTTATTCAGCAGCCTTTCGTGCCGCAGATCTTGGCTTGAACGTGGTGTTGGTTGAGCGTTACTCAACGTTGGGTGGTGTGTGCCTAAACGTGGGTTGTATTCCTTCAAAGGCCTTGTTGCACACGGCAGCCGTTCTCGAAGAAGCGCAGGCTTTAGCTGATCACGGTATCTCGTTTGGTAAGCCAAAGATTGATTTGGATAAATTACGCGCCTTTAAAGACGGCGTGATCGGTAAGCTAACGGGTGGCTTGGCGGGCATGGCTAAGGCTCGCAAAGTGACTGTGGTAACAGGTCTAGGTTCGTTTGTGAGTGCCAATCACGTTTCAGTTCAAACCGCCTCGGGTGTGCAAACGATTGAATTTGCGCAGGCGATTATCGCAGCGGGCAGTCAGCCGGTGAAGTTGCCGTTTATGCCTGACGATGAGCGCGTGGTCGATTCTACCGGCGCGCTGTTGTTGCGCAACATTCCAAAAAGAATGTTGATTGTGGGTGGCGGCATCATCGGCCTTGAAATGGGTACCGTGTATTCAGCGCTGGGCTCACGTCTGGATGTGGTTGAAATGCAAGACGGCCTGATGCAAGGCGCTGATCGTGATTTAGTCAAAGTCTGGCAAAAGAAAAACGCCCATCGTTTTGATAACTTAATGCTAAATACAAAAACGATCGGTGCGGTCGCTAAAAAAGACGGTATTTATGTCAGCTTTGAAGGTGCAAGTGCACCAAAAGAACCACAACGCTATGATTTGGTGTTGCAAGCGGTGGGTCGCACACCCAATGGTAAAAAAATCGGGGCTGATAAAGCAGGTGTGTTGGTGAGCGACCGTGGCTTTATCGAGGTCGACCGGCAAATGCGTACCAACGTACCCAATATCTTTGCGATTGGCGATTTGATCGGTCAGCCCATGCTGGCACATAAAGCCGTTCACGAAGGTCATGTTGCAGCTGAAGTGGCCGCTGGGCAAAAAAGTTATTTTGATGCGCGTGTGATTCCGTCTGTGGCGTACACCGATCCTGAAGTGGCGTGGGTAGGGCTCACAGAAATCGAGGCTAAGCAGCAGGGCGTTGCGATCACCAAAGGGATGTTTCCGTGGGCGGCATCGGGTCGTGCGATTGCCAACGGTCGGGATGAAGGTTTTACAAAACTGCTGTTTGATGCTGCAACCCATAAGATCCTGGGCGGCGGTATCGTGGGCACCAACGCTGGCGATTTAATTAGTGAAGTTGCGCTCGCAATCGAGATGGGTGCAGATATGGTTGATATTGGTAAAACCATTCACCCACATCCAACCCTTGGTGAATCAGTTGGGCTGGCTGCCGAAGCCGCCGAGGGTCACTGCACAGACTTGCCGCCGGTTAAAAGGTAAAGCAACGCTAGAGTGCCACGGTCGAAAACCAGGGCACGGCCGCAATTGCAATCAAGCCTATCAACAAAGCAAAGATGTAAGGCCAGATCGCACCCATGACCTCATCTGGCGAGGCGTCGCCTATGCGGCAGGCCACATAAAAGCCCACACCGATCGGGGGCATCATTAAGCCAATGTTCATGGCCGTGACCACTACCATTGAATAATGAATGTCGTGAATTCCTAGTTTTTTGGCAATCGGAAACATAATCGGCGCCAGAATCAAAATCGCCGGTAAGCCTTCAAGCAAACACCCAAGAATCAAGAACACTAAAATCGTGACCACCATAAAGGCGGCAACACCGCCGGGGAAAGTCGTCAAAAAGGTCGATAGGCTTTGCACCACGCCGCTTTGAAATAAACCCGCGATCGGTACGCTAGCAACTGATCCTAAAACAATTTGCACAACGTTACGCGGAACCGTATCTTATGTGTCGATGAGCGCTAAAATATGCGTTTTCCCCTAGCTTTATCGACTTTTTTTTTTGTCCAAAACTAACCGTTAATTGGTCCTGACTGTGTCTCATATCCTGCTTGTGCTCGGCTCTTCTGCATTGTCCCAGTTTCGTCAAGAACGTTTGCTGGCTAAGTTCAAGACGCAGGGCCTGCCCATCGCTGGCGTTCAGGCGCGGTACGAGCATTTTGTTTGGTGTAAACAAGCGCCTGATGCAGCCACCACGCAACGGCTGAAGCAGTTGCTTGATTACGGGCCACAGGCAGCCGCAGCAGAGGCCCACGCCTCTGCCTTGATTTTGCGTGTGATTCCGCGCTTAGGCACGATGTCTGCCTGGGCCAGCAAGGCCACCGATATTGCTCACAACTGCGGTTTTGCAAGCGTGCTTCGCATCGAGCGCGGACTCCACTATGTTTTGACCCCTGAGCGTAATTGGCTAAAAACACAAAAACTTGACGCGGCAATGCTGGCGCAGGCGGCTGACTGTTTGCACGATCGCATGACCGAGACAGTCGTCGACGCAAGCTTTGATCCCCAAGCACTGTTTGCCTCGCTGCCGGGCAAGCCCATGCGTACCGTTGACGTCATGGCGCAAGGCAAGCAGGCCCTACTCGAGGCCAATACCGCGTTGGGCTTGGCTCTCTCTGAGGACGAGATCGATTACCTGGCGCAATCGTTTACCGAGCTTGGGCGCGATCCCACCGATGTCGAACTGATGATGTTTGCCCAAGCGAACAGCGAGCATTGTCGCCACAAGATTTTTAATGCGCAATGGGTCATTGATGGCAAGCCTACTGACAAAACTTTGTTTGGCATGATTCGAGAAACCCACGCGGCGCAGCCTTTAGGCACCGTGGTGGCTTATTCAGACAACTCAGCCATCATGCAGGGTGGTGAGGCGCTGCGTTTTCAGGCGGCGTTGCCAGGTAAGCCACAAGGTGGCGTTTATGCCGCCAAGCCTGAGCTTGTGCACACTGTCATGAAAGTCGAAACCCATAACCATCCAACCGCCATTGCGCCGTTTGAAGGTGCGGCAACCGGCGCAGGCGGTGAAATTCGCGACGAAGGTTCCACCGGTCGGGGCTCTAAGCCCAAGGCGGGGTTGGCTGGGTTCACTGTTTCACATCTGCGCTTTGATGATGCGCTACGTGTCTACGAAGCCGACCACCATGGCAGCCCCGACCGTATCGCAAGCGCGCTATCGATCATGATTGAGGCCCCCTTGGGTGCGGCCGCGTTTAATAACGAGTTTGGTCGCCCGAATTTGCTTGGCTATTTCAGATCGTTTGAACAATCTACCGCTGATACTCGCTGGGGTTATCACAAGCCCATCATGATTGCGGGCGGCTTAGGCAGTATTGATGCGGGCTTAGCCAAAAAAGATGTGATCCAGCCCGGTGCCTTATTGATTCAATTGGGTGGGCCCGGCTTGCGCATCGGCATGGGTGGTAGTGCGGCTTCGAGTATGTCAGTGGGTTCCAACACAGCGGCACTTGATTTTGATTCGGTGCAACGTGGCAACCCCGAACTCGAGCGTCGTTGCCAAGAAGTGATTGATCGTTGCTGGCAACAAGGTACGAATAATCCGATTGTTGCCATTCACGATGTGGGCGCCGGTGGTTTATCGAACGCGTTTCCAGAGTTGGTGAACGATGCAGGTCGCGGGGCCACGTTTGAACTCAAACGCGTGCATCTCGAAGAATCGGGTATGTCGCCCGCCGAGATCTGGAGTAACGAGTCGCAAGAACGTTATGTCTTGGCGGTGATGCCGCAAGATCTTGAGCGCTTCAAAGCGCTCGCCGAACGTGAGCGTTGTCCGTTTGCGGTGATTGGTGTCGCAACTGAGGCGCGCCAGTTAAGGGTGTTGAATGGCGAGGGTTTGCCTGGTTTAGATCAATCCGTACCCGCGCAAGGCTTGCGTCCCGTTGACGTGCCGATCGATGTGATTTTAGGCAAGCCGCCACGCATGACACGCGATGTCAAGCGTGTGCCTGGCCAAACCGCGCCGTTAGATTTGACATTGATTACGCTTGATGACGCCATCACGCGTGTCTTGCAACACCCAACAGTTGCAAACAAAACCTTTTTAATCACAATTGGCGATCGCACCGTGGGCGGCTTATCGAGCCGTGATCAGATGGTGGGCCCTTGGCAAGTGCCAGTCGCCGATTGTGCCGTGACCCTAGCGGATCACGATGGCACACGCGGCGAAGCAATGGCGATGGGCGAGCGCACACCGCTTGCCGTGATTGATGCGCCTGCCTCAGGCCGCATGGCCGTGGCTGAGGCCTTGACAAACTTGGCTGCAGCAGATGTGGCTTGTCTGGAAGACATCAAGCTGTCTGCCAACTGGATGGCGGCGTGTGGGGCTCCTGGGCAAGACGCCGCGCTGTACGACACGGTCGCCGCAGTGAGCAAACTCTGTCAAGACGTTGGGCTATCGATTCCGGTCGGCAAAGATTCGTTATCGATGCAAACGGGTTGGTCGCAAGACGGCGAAACGCGTAAAGTGATTGCACCCGTTTCGTTAATTGTGACAGCCTTTTCTCCTGTGCAAGATGTTCGCACGACCTTAACGCCGCAACTGCGCACCGATGTGGGTCCGACTAGCCTGATCCTGATCGATCTGGGCGGTGGTAAACAGCGCATGGGTGGCTCGATCCTCACGCAAGTCTGCAATCAACTCGGTGAGCAAACGCCTGACATCGATGATGCGCAAGCCCTGCGCACATTCTTCGTGACGATTCGCGCGCTCGCGCAGTCGGGTATCGTGTTGGCGTATCACGATCGCTCTGACGGCGGTCTGTTGGCAACGGTCGCTGAGATGGCCTTTGCGGGTCACACAGGCGTGTCGCTCAACATCGACATGTTGTGCTTTGATCACAATGCGCAAGACTGGGATGCCTACAATATTCGCGCCGCGCAAGTTGCGGTACAGCGCAATGAACTGACCCTGAAAGCCTTGTTCTCAGAAGAGGCCGGTGCGGTGATTCAAGTCCCCACAGCCGAGCGCGATGCGGTGATGCAAGTCCTGCGTGCGGCTGGCTTGTCTACGCATTCGCATGTGATTGGTTCGCCCAACACCACCGACACACTCGAAGTGTTTCGCGACGGCAACCGCATCTGGTCGCGCCCGCGTGCCGACCTTGGCACGCTCTGGAGCGACGTCAGCTATCGCATCGCGATGCGGCGTGATAATCCAGCCTGCGCCAAAGCGGAACTTGAGCTTTGGGCAGACGCGACGGATCCTGGCATGTCACCGCAAGTTCAGTTTGATCCTCAACAAGATGTTGCGGCGCCTTATATTGGCATGGGTGCACGCCCACGCGTTGCCATCCTACGTGAGCAGGGATGCAACAGCCAAGTTGAAATGGCCTGGGCCTTTGATAAAGCTGGCTTCGAAGCGGTTGACGTACACATGACCGATCTTCAGTTGGGCGCAGCAGACTTATCTAGTTTTAAAGGCCTAGTGGCTGTGGGCGGTTTTAGTTATGGCGACACGCTTGGTGCGGGCGAGGGCTGGGCGCGCAGCATTTTGTTCAACACGCAATTGTCTGATCAGTTTGCACAATACTTTGCGCGTACAGATACCTTTGGTTTGGGTGTGTGCAATGGTTGCCAGATGATGGCGGCCTTAGCCACGATGATCCCAGGTGCTGAACACTGGCCGCGCTTTACTCGCAACCAGTCTGAAAAATACGAAGCACGCTTTTCGTTAGTCGAAGTGCTTGAATCACCTTCGCTGTTCTTCGAAGGGATGGCTGGCGCAACCATTCCCGTGGCCGTGGCCCATGGTGAAGGCTTTGCAAACTTTAGTCGCCAAGGTAACGAACAAGCTGCTCTTGCTGCGCTACGCTTCGTCGATCACAAAGGTCATGCCACTGAGGCCTACCCCTTTAATCCAAACGGCAGCCCAGCGGGCCTCACGTCCGTCACGACAGCCGATGGGCGCTTTACGGTGTTGATGCCGCACCCTGAGCGCGTCACCCGCAATGTGATGATGTCTTGGGCACCACCTAGCTGGGGGCCAAACGACACCAAGGGTACCTACACCCCGTGGATGCGGTTCTTCCAAAACGCACGGGTAGCGATCGCTTAGGGGTAGCTTGTTCGGCGATCCGACCCTAAACGGGTCGCGGATCGCGCGAGTTGCTTACTTTTTAGCGTGAGTCACTATCAGGCAGGTTGTTGTGGCGTGGGCATAAAGTTTGCCATCTGGACCAACAATACGCCCCTCTGCCGTGGCGATTTGACGCCCCACCTGGATGATCTTGCCAATCGCGCGAACCCGGGCGCCAGCCGCAGGCATAATGGCGCGCGTCATTTTTACGCTTAGATCCAAGGTTGTGTAGCCGGTGCCAACGGGCAACATGGTGTGGATGGCGTTGCCGACTGCGCCGTCCAAAATACTGGCAAACCAGCCTCCGTGCACCGACCCTTGAACGTTCATGACACTTTCGGTGGGATTGCCTTGCAGCGTGGCTTGCCCCGGTTCGAGCGCAACAAGCATGTAGCCGCAGGTGGCAGCCATCGGGCCATTGGGCAGTTCACCGTGCATCACCGCTTGCATCAGTTCCATGCCCGTCATGGTTGCGGTTTTTGACTTGTCTAGCAGCCCAACCAGGCGCCCGTTTGGCATACTGGCCAGTAGTTTTTGTTCGTCTTCTAGCCATTGTGCGAGGGTATTTTCAGGGGTCATGAGTCAATGTCTTAAGGAGTTTTGGTCGTTTTCGGTCAAAAGCTGAGCAAATGCGCCTCAAATCCTGAGGGCAAGATGCTTTTTAGCACTAGTTGCCTCTCAAAAGAAGTCGTTCGTCCATCGTATAATCACACTTTGCGTCAGGAGCTTTTTATGCGTCTTATCCAAACTGCGCTCACCTTCGATGACGTACTGCTTGTACCTGCGTTCTCACAGGTGTTGCCGCGCGACACCTCATTGGTTACCCGTTTAACCCGAAACATCTCGCTAAATATCCCCTTAGTCTCGGCCGCGATGGATACCGTGACCGAATCACGTCTGGCGATTGCCATGGCTCAAGAGGGTGGCATCGGGATTATTCACAAAAACCTAACCGCCGACGAACAAGCCAAAGAAGTCTCACGCGTCAAACGCCACGAGTTCGGAATCGTCACCGATCCAATCACCGTGACCCCCGACATGAAAGTACGCGACGCCATCGCGTTGCAGCGCCAACACGGTATTTCTGGTCTGCCTGTGGTGCAAGGGCTCAAGCTCGTCGGTATCGTCACAAATCGTGATTTGCGCTTTGAAGAGCGTCTCGACGCGCCGCTTAGCAGCGTCATGACACCGCAAGACCGTCTCATCACCATGAAAGAAGGCGCCACGCTTTCCGAAGCCCAGACCTTGATGCATAAGCATCGCCTCGAACGCGTCTTAATCGTCAACGATGCCTTTGAGTTACGTGGTTTAGCCACTGTTAAAGATATTGTCAAAAATACCGAACATCCAGCGGCGTGCAAAGATAGCCACGGGCAATTGCTTGTGGGTGCAGCGGTGGGTGTGGGCGACGGCACCGAAGAACGTGTCGAAAAATTGATAGCAGCCGGTGTCGACGTTCTTGTGGTTGACACCGCCCATGGCCATTCAAGTGGTGTGATCGAACGTGTGCGTTGGATCAAGGCCAACTATCCAAAAGTAGAAGTGATTGGTGGCAACATTGCGACGGCGGATGCCGCGCGCGCATTGCACGAAGCCGGTGCAGACGCCGTTAAAGTAGGCATTGGCCCTGGCTCGATTTGTACAACGCGTGTTGTTGCTGGTGTGGGTGTGCCGCAAATCACTGCGATTTCAGATGTGGCTCGCGCTTTAAAAGGTACCGGCGTGCCATTGATTGCTGATGGTGGCGTGCGTTTTTCAGGCGATGTGGCCAAAGCCCTGGTGGCAGGTGCGTCATCGGTGATGATGGGCGGTATGTTTGCCGGCACCGAAGAGGCCCCAGGCGAAGTGGTGTTGTATCAAGGGCGTTCATATAAATCGTATCGCGGCATGGGCAGCTTAGGTGCCATGACTGACGGCTCGGCCGATCGTTACTTTCAAGACCCAGCCAATAATGCCGACAAACTCGTGCCCGAAGGCGTCGAAGGTCGTGTGCCCTACAAGGGCAGCGTGTTGCAGATTATTTTTCAGTTAGTGGGCGGCGTGCGTGCCTCAATGGGCTATTGCGGTTGCACAACGATTGAAGAGATGCGGACCAAGCCAGAGTTTGTGCAGATCACCTCTGCCGGCTTTCGCGAATCACACGTGCACGATGTGCAAATTACTAAAGAAGCTCCAAACTATCGTTCAGAGTAACGATTGGGTATCTTGAAGAGGGTGCAAACGATTATCTGAACCTCTCGCATTTCGTTGTGCATTTCGTATTTTAATTTTTCGCACCGGTCTCGTGGCCGGTGTCTTTCATTTATATATTTACACAGGTTAATCCTTCATGCACCAGCGCATTTTGATTCTTGATTACGGCTCACAAGTGACCCAGTTGATTGCGCGTCGTGTGCGCGAGGCTGGCGTGTATTGCGAGCTTCATCCAGGCGATGTCTCGGCCGAGTTTTTACAGAATCAGTTGTCGCAGGGTTTAAAAGGCATCATCTTGTCGGGCAGTCATGCCTCGGCCTACGACGAGTCATCGTTAAAAGTACCTGCCGAAGTTTTTAGTGCAGGGGTGCCGGTACTAGGGATTTGTTATGGCATGCAAGCCATGGCGCAACAGCTAGGCGGCGAGGTCAGTTACGCCGACCACCGTGAATTCGGCTACGCCGAAGTGCGCGCGCGCGGCCATACACGTTTACTGAAAGATATCGACGACTTCACCACGCCCGAAGGGCATGGCATGCTCAAGGTCTGGATGAGTCACGGTGATCAAGTGACGCGGTTGCCTGAAGGATTCAAAGTGATGGCCTCGACCGCGTCATGCCCGATCGCCGGTATGGCGGATGAAGCCCGCAAGTTTTATGCAGTGCAGTTTCATCCTGAAGTTACACACACAATCAAAGGCCAAGCCTTACTCGAGCGCTTTGTACACGAGATCTGCGAGTGCCAAGGCGATTGGACCATGCCCAATTACGTTGACGAAGCCATCGCGCGCATTCGTGAACAAGTCGGCACTGATGAGGTGATTTTAGGCTTATCGGGTGGCGTTGATTCGTCCGTTGCTGCTGCTTTGATTCATAAAGCGATTGGCGATCGCCTGACCTGCGTGTTTGTTGATCACGGTTTGCTGCGCTTAGACGAAGGCAAGCAGGTAATGGAGACCTTTGCTCAAAACATGGGCGTGCGTATTATTCATGTTGACGCCACCGAGCAATTTATGGGCAAACTTGCAGGGGTGTCTGACCCCGAAGCCAAGCGCAAGATTATTGGTCGTGAGTTCGTTGAAGTGTTTCAGGTTGAGGCGGGCAAGCTCAAACAAGCTAAGTGGCTTGCACAAGGCACGATCTATCCTGATGTGATTGAATCAGCCGGTGCAAAAACTGGCAAGGCGGTTGCGATTAAGTCGCATCATAACGTTGGCGGTTTGCCCGAGACGATGAATTTGAAATTACTCGAGCCCTTGCGCGAATTGTTTAAAGACGAAGTCCGCAAACTAGGTGTAGCCCTTGGTTTGCCACACAGCATGGTCTATCGCCATCCGTTTCCAGGCCCAGGCTTAGGCGTGCGTATCTTGGGTGCCGTCACAACAGAGTTTGCAGATCTGCTGCGCCGTGCCGACGCGATTTTTATTGAAGAACTTCGCAATACCATTGATCCAGAAACCAAACAAAGCTGGTACGACTTAACCTCGCAAGCGTTCGCAGTGTTCTTGCCTGTTAAATCAGTGGGTGTGATGGGTGACGGTCGCACCTACGACTATGTCGTGGCGCTGCGCGCTGTGCAAACGTCAGATTTCATGACGGCAGATTGGGCACCGTTGCCTTATCCCTTGCTGGGCAAAGTCTCATCGCGCATTATTAATGAAGTACGTGGCATTAACCGTGTGGTGTACGACGTGTCTAGTAAACCACCTGCGACGATTGAGTGGGAGTAAAAGTCTCATGAGAGTGCATCTTGCTCGATCAATCCATGCCCTGCTGATGTGCATGGCATGCTGTCTTCCCACTTGGGCTCAGGAAGGGAGTTCGGTATTTATTTCAGAAAAACACGCCTTCCGAGTTGCTACTTTGGTGACAGGACTTGAAAACCCTTGGTCCATTGCTTTTTTGCCTGACGGTCGGATGCTGGTCACTGAAAGGGCGGGACGCTTACGCCTATTGAGTCAAGATTTCAAACTGAATCCGAAACCGATTGATGGTTTGCCTGACGTTGTGGCACAAGGCCAAGGTGGTTTGTTTGATGTCGTCTTGCACCCTCAGTATGTTCAGAATGGTTGGATTTATTGGGCTTATAACGCGCCTGGGCCTGGCGGCTGGGGTACAGCTTTGGCCAGAGGTAAGCTTCAAGACCACCGCATGACCGACGTACAGGTGCTGTTTAGCATGCAGCCTAAAACGTCTGCAAGCTATCATTTTGGTGGGCGCATTGTGTTCGACCAAGCTGGCTTTGTTTATCTGACTTTGGGAGATCGTGGCGACAAAGACCGCGCCCAAAAACTGAGTGACCACGCTGGCTCTGTCATTCGTCTTCGCGATGATGGTCGTGTGCCACCTGACAATCCTTTTGTTAATCGTACAGGTGCCCTGGCAGAAAAATGGACCTTGGGTAATCGCAATATGCAGGGTGCGGCACTGCATCCCCAAACGGGTGAACTGTGGACACACGAACACGGGCCGCAGGGTGGGGATGAGGTCAACGTGATGCGTTCAGGTTTGAATTACGGCTGGCCCGTCATCACCTACGGCGTCAATTATGGCTTGGGCACCAAAATTGGTGAGGGCCAGGCCAAAGCTGGCATGGTGCAGCCCTTGCACGTGTGGGTGCCGTCGATTGCGCCATCTGGCATTGCGTTTGTGAGCGGCTCACAGTTTCCCCAATGGCGGGGCAATCTGCTTGTTGGCGCCTTGCGCGGGCAGATGCTGGTGCGTCTGACTCTCGACGGCGAAAAGG
>JABMMM010000075.1 GCA_013205565.1 Alcaligenaceae bacterium
CCCCACATGACATCGTAATGGTACCCATCATGGCCGAGGCAGAGCCTAGCTGGCGCCCCTGATCTGACAGCGCCATGGCGGCAGAGTTTGGCCCAACGAAACCTTGCGTAAACATGAAGCACATCATGCACAGCATGATCAGCGGCATCGTCATCCAGCCGAGCAAGGTGAACGCCAAGGCGCTCAGGCCAGCGGTCATCATGGCCGGTAAGGCCCAGGGCAGCAGTTTTTCGGGGAGGTGCGTCTTGAGAAGACGTGCGCTGACTTGCGAGCCCACAATCAGGCTCAACGCGTTTAGCCCAAAAATAAAACCGTAAGATTGCGGCGACATACCGAAATGCTCAATAAACAAGCGCGGCGAGGCCACGATATAGCCAAACATGGTGGCCGAGCCCATGCCTCCCGAGAGCGCGAAGGCGACAAAGCGTCGGTGTGTGAGCAAGCCCCAGTAGGTTCGAAAAATATGCCCCCAACTTAAAGCGACTTGCTTTTCAGGGGGCAGGCTTTCGACCATGATGCGCGATACGGCAATCAACAGCGCGATGCCTGATAAGGTAATGACCGCAAAAATCCCTCGCCACCCTGCAAGCGCGAGTACCTGCCCACCGACCAAGGGCGCCAAAATGGGGGCGATCCCCATCACCAACATCAACATCGATAGGGCGCGCGCCGCCTCTTGCGTGCTGTAGTGGTCGCGCACCACCGCACGAGAAATCACCATGCCGGCTGCGCCGCCTATGGCTTGTACTACCCGACAGACCGTTAAAAACTCAACAGTGGGAGCGAGTGCACACCCGGCAGACGCGAGGATATAAACGATCAGGGCGCTATACAAAGGGGGCTTGCGCCCAAAGCGATCCGCCAGGGGGCCGTAAATCAACTGCGCGCCTGCCATGCCGATTAGATAGGCTGCAAGCGTGCGCTCAACCTGACTGCCCGTGGCGCCCAGATTTGCTGCCATCTCTGGAAACGCCGGCAAATACATGTCGATCGACACTGGCCCGATCGCGGTTAGCGCTCCCATTAGCAAAAGCCAACCGGGCAGGCCTATCGCGTTTAATCTGCCAGATATAAACAACCCTCAAGCCCTAAGCAAGGGCCACAGCCGATTCAATATTACGAACCGCCTGAGCAGCAATCTCAAACGAGTGCAGTCGTGCCTTGTGATCAAAAATTTGTCCGGCAATCATCAACTCGTTGGCACCCGTTTGTTCGATTAGGCGCTCAAGGCCGCGCTGCACGGTTTCGGGTGAACCCACCACCGAACAGGCTAGTGACTCGTTGACTGAAGCTTTTTCGTACGGCGACCAAAACGTATCGATGTCGTCAATCGGCGGCGGTAACTGGCCGCGAGTATTGCGACGCATACGTGTAGCATTTTGTTGATGACTCGTGAACAAGTACTGCGCCTGCTCGTCGGTGTCGGCCGCCACCACATTCACGCCTACCATGGCATGCGACTTCGCTAGCTGTGTGGAGGGCTTGAACAAACTTTTGTACGCTTGCATGGCCTGCAACAAATAATCAGGGGCAAAATGCGAGGCAAATGCGAAGGGCAAACCAAAGTGCGCTGCAAGTTGCGCGCCGTACATGCTTGAGCCCAAAATCCAGATGGGCACGTGCAGGCCTGCACCCGGAATCGCCTTCACGGACTGGCCTGGTTGGATATCGTCAAAATAATGCTGTAACTCTTGCACATCTTGCGGAAATTGATCTGAATTGCCCAACAGATCGCGTCGCAACGCGCGGGCCGTCAACTGGTCGGTGCCAGGCGCGCGCCCTAGCCCCAGATCGATACGATCCGGAAACAGAGCCGCCAGCGTGCCAAACTGTTCGGCAATCACGAGCGGCGCGTGGTTTGGCAGCATGACCCCGCCCGAGCCGACGCGAATGGTTTTTGTACCCGCTGCGACATAACCGATAATCACGGCTGTCGCCGAACTTGCGTTACCGATCATGTTGTGATGTTCGGCAAGCCAGTAGCGCGTGTAACCCCAGCGCTCGGCATGTTGGGCCAGATCGCGCGAGTTATGCAGCGCATCAGAGGCCGTAAAGCCCTCTGGAATCGGTGAAAGATCTAGAATCGAGTAAGGAATGCTCATCAGTTTCTCTTGGCTGTTTAGGCGGGTTATGCTTATGACCACTTAGCTTGCACGTGTATGTCCGTAGCAAATCATAAACCTATTAGGAGCGCAACATGCGTGAAGTCTGGATAACTGGAGCTGCCCGTACTGCAATCGGTGATTTTGGCGGCGGCTTAAAAGACGTTACCCCCATCGATCTGGGTGCAACGGTGGTCAAAGCGGTGTTGCAACGCTCGGGCGTTGACGGCTCGCAAGTCGGGCACCTGGCCTTTGGTCATGTGATTCACACCGAGCCTCGCGATATGTATCTGTCGCGAGTGGTGGCGCTTAATGGTGGTCTGCCACAGAGTTCGGCCGCCTTCAACGTAAACCGCTTATGTGGCTCGGGGTTGCAGGCGATTGTGTCTAGCGCCCAGTCGATTTTGCTGGGCGACACCGAGATGGCCATTGGTGGTGGCGCCGAGTCTATGAGCCGTGCCGGCTATTTGTCGCAAACCCAGCGTTTTGGTGCCCGGATGGGCGATTCGGTGGTGCTCGACATGATGACCGGTGCTTTGCATGACCCGTTTGGCCGCATGCACATGGGTGTGACCGCAGAAAATGTTGCCAGCCAGTTTGGTATCACGCGCGCAGCGCAAGATGCTTGCGCAACAGAATCGCATCGCCGCGCCGTTCAGGCTCAAAAAGAAGAGCGTTTTAACGACCAAATCGTGCCAGTTGTGATCAAAACGCGCAAAGGTGAAGTCGAGTTTAAGCTCGACGAGCATCCTCGTGCCGACGTCACGCTCGAAAGCCTGTCGGCGCTGCGCCCAGTGTTCGTGAAAGAAAACGGCACCGTCACAGCGGGTAACGCCTCTGGTATTAATGACGGGGCCGCTGCCGTGTTGATGATGAGCGGCGAAGCCCTTAAATCAAGCGGTGCCAAACCCTTGGCGCGTCTGGTCGCCTACGCCCACGCAGGTGTGGATCCAAAAATTATGGGGATTGGTCCGGTGCCAGCCACCCAAGCCGTCATGAAGCGTGCAGGCTTGACAGTGGATCAAATGGATGTGGTTGAAGCGAACGAAGCTTTTGCTGCACAGGCGTGTGCTGTGGCCCAAGAGCTCAAGCTTGATCCAGCGCGTTTGAATCCTAATGGCAGCGGTATTTCGTTGGGCCACCCTGTGGGGGCAACCGGTGCCATCATTGCCACCAAAGCGATTTACGAATTACATCGCATCGGCGGTCGCTATGCACTGGTCACCATGTGTATCGGTGGCGGTCAAGGGATTGCGGCTATTTTCGAACGGGCTTAATGACGCTATTGAGGAAGGTCGCGAGCGTGGCCTGACTCAACACTGCCCAAGTTCAGCCAGCGACACCACTTGATTGGCCGCAATAATCAAGTGGTCGAGTAAGGCGATATCTACTACGGCTAATGATTGCTTGAGTTGTTGCGTCAGAGCAATGTCTGCCTTGCTGGCTTTGGCCCAGCCCGAGGGGTGGTTATGCGCCAAAATGACTGCAGCCGCGTGGTGCGCCAGGCCAGCCTTGACCAGTTCGCGTGGGTAAATCGTTGTTTCGGTCAGCGTGCCGCAAGAAATCTCAGTGGCTTGAATCAAGCGATGCTGATTGTCTAAAAACAGCGCCACGCAGCGCTCGACCGAGGCGTGCCCGAGCAAAGTCAGGCAATACGCCTTGACTTGGGTGGGGTGCTTGAGGGAGCAATCGCGTTTCAGGTCTTCTTCGAGTGCGCGCTTTGAAAGCGCCGAAATCGCGGCTAACTGACAAATTCTGGCGTCTCCCAGGCCTAGGACGCCTCGTAGTTCTTGGCTATTGGCATTCAGTAGCGGACGAATCCCACCAAATTGAACTAAGAGTGCTTGAGCTAAATCGATGGCGTGTAACCCTCGCGTGCCGGTGCCTAAAATAACTGCCAGGAGTTCGGCATCCGTCAGCGCCGAGGCGCCCGCCTGCAACAGTCGTTCGCGGGGTCGTTCATTTAAAGGGATTGAGTCGCGCAGGGTCATCTCGAAGGCTCTAGAATAGGCGTTTTGCCAAGCTTGCTACGGTGACAGATTTTGAATGATCAAACTACAAACGTGCCGCCCGTTGTCCGTGCGGATTCTTACCTGACCCTGCACTATCGCATCGTGCTTGAAAGCGGCCCTGCCGCCGGTTCGACTTTTATGGATACTTTCACCGGTCGCCCAGCGACCTTACAGCTTGGGGGGGGGCAATGGTCGCCAGGGATGGAGACCCCTTTGTTAGGACACCCTGAAGGCGATTGCTTTAGCTACACACTGAAGCCTCAAGAGGCATATGGCGACCGTAATCCTGACCTGCTTCAGCGTGTGTCGCGCGCGATGCTCAACGAGAATGCCGGTGCGGATGCGGGCTTTACCCCAGGTGATCTGGTTGAGTTCACAGCGCCGAATGGCGGGCGTTATTCAGGCGTGTTGAAAGAGTTTGGCGATGAAAGCGCCTTATTCGATTTCAATCACCCACTAGCGGGCATTAC
>JABMMM010000076.1 GCA_013205565.1 Alcaligenaceae bacterium
AAAGAGGGCGCCCCGTTTGGGACGCCCTCCATCTTTGTCGAATATAGTTCCGATCGTGATTAGTAGCGCCGCCGGCCGCCGCCGCCGCCACCACCGCCACCGCCGCCACCACCGCCACCACCGCCACCTCCTCCTGAGCCGGTGCTGGTTGAGCCCGAGCCACCACCACCAAAGCCACCAAAGCCGGTGCCGGTTGAGCCACCTCCTCTTGCGCCCACGCCCGCCGAGCCCGAAAAGCCTGTCGTTGCGCCCCCGCCAGTGCCCAAGCTCGTGCAGGCCCCGCCACCAACGCCACAGACACCCAAGCCGGTGGTGGTGCAGCGTGCAGCCCCCGCCACGGTACCCGCGGCCAAGCCCACGGCAACGCCTGCACCCGCGAGTGCACCCACTCAAAATCCAGTCGCGACGCCCAGTGCGCAATCGTTAGAGTCAGAGTACGTGCGACAAATAAAAGCAATGCTGAACACCACCAAACGCTATCCTACCGGCCGTCAGGCCAGCCTAGAGCGTCCTGTGGGCAAGGTTCGCATCGTATTTGTGCTGAGTCGTAACGGCGCCTTAGTCAGTGCCCAGGTACATGTCTCATCGAACAGCAACATGCTGGATGACGCAGCCTTGTCTGCAGTACGTCGCGCCACCTATCCAGCTTTTGCAGGCGATTTATGGAGAGGGCAGAACACCCACGAGTTTTCAGTGGATATTGATTTTGTACCGCCGGGCACGCGGTAACAGGCGTGCTTGACTCGGCGGCGCCTTGGGGTTGTCGAACTATTCTTTGACGAGATCGTACAGGGTGTCTTGGCCGTCGTTTTTCTCTCCGACGACCATTAACAGACGCACTAAAAGATTGTAGACGTCGATGTTTCTGACCGTGTCTAGTTGGGTTCTTTTTATCTGTGGCCCTTGAATAATAAACAGCCCCTGCATTGCGGGGTCGCTTGGGTCATGCCCGTGTTGCCCCGGAATCACTCTTTGACCCGCGCGCGCGATGGTGCTCCAGCCGGCTTTCGCGAGGCAGACGACCTGCGGCACCCTTCGATGCGTACCAAAATGATATTTTGCAGGAATAGCCTCTTTGGCCCAACAATCCATATTGGTATTTTGTTGCAAGCGACTCAATAAAATGGGCTTGTCTGTTAAGTTTGTGTCAAAACCCGCAAGAGGCCCAGTCCACTGAATCCGTACGCTGCCGAGTTCTTTGGTGTACGCAGATAAGTCAACCGCACGGTCGGGGGTAATGTGCGCCATGCCATGATCCGAGGTCACAACGAGTGTGGTTTTCTCTAATAAGCCAAGGGCGCGAAGCCCTTGTAAGAGTTCACCGATTGCTTGATCAGCACTGGTAATTGAGGCGTTCACTTCAGGGCTATCGGGCCCAAATTCATGCCCCTTCGAGTCGACCTCAGAAAAATACAAGGTCGCGAAATCGGCCCGGTCTTGGTCTTCGCGGTTTAACCAGCGTAACAGTTGTTTAGTTCGCTCAGACGAGCTCAGGGCGTGTTCATATCTCAACCAGTCGTTGGGCTGTACACCTTGGATAAGTGATTCGGAGCCCACCCAAAAGAGCGTAGACGAACGTTTTCCTTGCTTGTTAAGTGTGACCCAAAGCGGTGTGCCTTCGTCCCACCAAAGCGGATTTTCGATCGCATGGCGATCTGATAATCTGAACACCTGGTCAGTTTTAGAGGGATCGTACATGGTGTTGTTCACAATGCCGTTGTTATCTGGATACCGCCCAGTGATCAAAGCAAAGTGATTTGGAAAAGTGATCGTCGGAAACACCGGCTCAAATTTTTTAGCGCGCGTGCCTTGTTGGGCAAGCGCTGAAAGGTTTGGAGTGATGCCACGATCAAGGTAGTCATTTCTGAAGCCGTCGATACTTATCAGGAGGACTAAATTTTTATTCGCACGTCCCAGTGGGCTGTCTTGCGGTACGGTCGTTTGTGCCGCCGCCAGTTGCAGCAGCATTGCTAGCAGCAGCAACGTTGACTTGATGAACAGTTTCATAGTTCGCCTCGCATAAACAGCAATCGTCAGAGGTCATGAACGTAGCACGCGTTTGTTACGCCTGACGTCATATTTGATGAAACGAGCCGCCCTGTTTCTCGGTGTGCGCAGCTGCCTGAAATATTATCGTGATGAAACGCTCAGGCAAGCTTGCTTACGCCATTTAGATCGTGACGTAGGCTTTCTCTATATTTCGATGAAAGCTGGCTGGCAAATCCGACCAAAGATGTACGTCCACTAACATGGGAAGCGAGCTCGACCGTATCGCTTCGCGCAGGCTATTGCCGTTCTGGACCGCTTGCGATAAATCTAGCGGATTTCGCAGCACGAGATCGAGATCACTGCCTTCGTGCGCCCCACCAGTCACTCGGCTGCCGTACGCCCACACCTCAGCCGCTGGCGCATGTAGGCGTAACAACTCTTTTAACTGCTTCAAATAAAGGGCAGATAAATTGAGCTGCTCAAGAGGCATCTGCGGCATCGAACACACCTTGTATCTTTGCTGCTAATTCTCTTAAATCTTTCAAGTAGTTTGGCAGTAGGGCGAGGGTCTCGTTCGCAAATACAACCCCATAGTCGTGCGCAGTGCTGTTACGGTTTGTTCGGTAGGTGATCCAACGCGTCACTGCGCTTTCGTCTAGTAACGAGTGCTTGCCAGCATGGCGTAACACGTCATTAAAAACAAGCGAATCTACAACCCTAGTTGAGGCATTAAAGGCTTTTAACGCTTTGCGCAGAAGTTTGCCGGCAGTTTCAAGAGATAGCTCGAAAGATTTAATTGCTGCGTTTCGATATAAATCAAAAAAAATGTCTTGCTCGTGGCTACGCATGTGGCTTGGCAAAAGCGCGATCTCTGACAAGGCCTTTTCTAAGGTGTCGGAAGTGCGTAACAATTGTTCAGTGCTGAGTGCCATGATCGTATGATAACCGGTACTTTGTCTCACCCATCCCAATCAAGCCACTTTTTGTGCTTTGCATTGGGATGTACACTGCATTTTTCAATTTGCAGTCTGACCGATAGGAACCCAAATGTTAAAACTTGCCGCCTCTTTGTCGCGACTTGGTACTGAATCTGCCTTTGAAATTTTGGCGCGTGCGCAAGCGCTTGCTGCACAGGGTAAAGACATTATCAATTTAGGAATTGGTCAGCCGGATTTTAAGACTCCAAAGCATATTGTTGACGCGGGGATTCAGGCACTGCGTGACGGCCATCATGGCTACACCCCGGCCAACGGCTTGCCTCAGGTGCGCGAGGCAGTCGCCGCCGACCTGCAGCGGCGCCATGGTTCAAAGGTTGACCCAGACTGTGTGGTGATTGTGCCTGGTGGCAAGCCAACGATGTTTTTTGCGATTTTGATGTTTGGTGAGCCAGGTGCTGAAATCATGTACCCCAACCCGGGCTTTCCGATTTATGAGTCGCTGATTAAATACAGTGGTGCAACGCCGGTGCCAATCTCGTTAAGCGAGGACAAAGACTTTGCGTTTGATGCAGACACTGTGCTGTCGCAGATCACGCCAGCGACGCGCCTGATTATCATCAATAGCCCTGCCAACCCAACGGGTGGGGTCACGCCTAAAGCCGAGATTGATAAGTTGGTTGCCGGCTTGGCCAAACATCCTGATGTGGCATTGTTATCTGACGAGATTTATAGCCAGATGTTGTACGGCGGACGCGAGCATGTGTCGTTGCTCAATTACCCAGAGATTCGCGATCGTCTGATCATGCTCGACGGCTGGAGCAAAACCTACGCTATGACTGGTTGGCGCTTAGGCTACGCGGTATGGCCAGAAAGTTTAGTGGCCGATGTCACGCGCTTGTGTATTAACGATCATTCGTGCGTAAACGCCTCGGCCCAGTTTGCGGGCTTAGCCGCCTTAACCGGCCCGCAAGATGCAGTGGCTGACATGATGGTGGCGTTTAACCAACGGCGCAAATTGATCGTTGACGCTTTGAACAGCCTACCAGGCTTACGGTGCTCTGACGCGGCGGGCGCGTTTTATGCGTTTCCTCATGTCGGTGGCACCGGTTTGACCTCGCGTCAGGCGCAAGATCTGTTCTTGAACGAGGCTGGCGTGGCGACCGTTTCCGGTACAAGCTTTGGCGCTTGGGGTGAGGGCTATGTACGGTTTTCTTATGCCAACAGCGCCGAGAACATCGAGCGGGCAATCGAACGTATTCGCAAGGTGCTTTAAAACCGCGAGACTCAAGCGCAACTGATCTTTGGCTTCAGGCGGTCGGTGCCTCACGTCCTGGGTGTCTCGATCGGGTTTTTTGTCATGCTGTTGGCGTCGATGTTGCCGGTGCTATGGCTTTAGATCAATTCTTTCCCAAAAAGAGGCTTGACTTGAAACACATATTAGTCCGAGGTTTGAACTTTGCTTACCTCGAGCAAGGCGAGGGCCCACTGGTATTTTTATTGCACGGATTTCCTGACAACGCCCAGACCTGGAGCCATCAGATACCCGCGTTGGTTGCGCAAGGCTACCGGGTCGTTGCGCCCTATTTGCGCGGCTATCCACCCACCGATGTGGGCACGGGTGGCTATTATGACAAAGCCACCTTAGTGGCAGACGTAGCGGCTTTGATTCAAGCCTTGGGCGAAGGCAAGCCCTGCCATTTGGTTGGACAGGACTGGGGCGCGATCATCGGTTACGGAGTCTTGGCGGCCTACCCAGAATTAATCGCGCGCGCCGTTTTGATGGCGGTCCCTCACCCAGGCCAGGTCTCAAAAAGTCTGACAGACGCCAAGCATATTCAGCGATCGTTTCATTGGTGGTTTTTTCAGCTACCAGATTTGCCAGAAAAGGCCTTAGCCGAAAACAACATGGCCTTTATTGATTATCTTTGGAACTACTGGACGACGGAAGGTTACCAGGATGACGCGCACCTGCGGTCGGTCAAAGAGACCCTCGCACAACCCGGCGTCTTGGCTGCGACCTTAGGTTATTACAGGGCGATGTTTGATGTGGCCAAGGCCGACCCTGCCTTGGCCGATTTGCGCGTGTTGATGGCGCGTCAGATTAAAGTGCCAACGCTCGCGTTATGCGGCGCAGACGATTTGCGCGCCGAGCTCATGCAAGCGCAAGCGCAATATTTCGAAAACGAATACGACTTTAAGTTGATCGCGCACGCGGGTCACTTTTTGCATCGCGAACAGCCACAAGCCGTGACTCAACAGTTACTTGACTGGTTTAAAAAATGACGACAAAGACGCCGTCCTCGCTTTGGATGGCGAATATTCTTGGCGCTGGGCAAGTTTGCTCTTGGGGATCGTTGTATTACAGTTTCCCGTTGCTCGCACAGGCAATGGGTGCTGAACTTCACTGGTCTAAATCCGAGATCTTTTTTGGCGCAACGATCAGCATGCTGGTCACGGCAGTGTTCACGTATCCCGTTGGGTTAGCGATTGACCGAGGCTACGGTCGTTGGATGATGTCTGGCGCTTCACTGCTCGCGGCCCTGATGTTGTGGTGGTGGTCAAGCGTCAGTTACTTATTGAGTTTTTATTTGCTAAGTGCCGTCATCGGTGCTTTGCAAGCCGGTTGCTTGTACGAGCCAGCGTTCGCCGTCATGGCTCGCCGGGTCGGCGCCGCAAATTCACGCGCGCGCATCACCACAATTACGTTGTGGGGCGGATTTGCGAGTACAGCGTTTATCCCGCTTGAACAGTATTTATTGGATACCGTGGGCTGGCGGCAGTCACTGCTCGTGCTGGCGCTCATCAACTTGTGTTGGGCAGCGATTTACTTTTTATGTATCCAGCCTAAATATGATCTTGAGCACACAAACGTCGCACAAACGCGCGAAGACAATAAAGCGCGCGATCACGCAGCGGTCAAAGCGGCTTTAAAAAATTCGATCTTTTGGTTGCTGTTATTAGCGTTGACGCTGTACTCCATCATGTTTTCGGTGTTTATTTTTCATGCTTATCCAATCTTGCAAGAAAAAGGCTTAAGCACGGCCGATGTGGTGAACGCGTTAATTGTGCTTGGCCCAGCTCAAGTGTTGGGCCGAATTCTGATTGCCTATTTCGCCCCGCGCGCGTCGATGCGCCTCTTGGGTTCGGTGGTGGCCTGTGTGTTTCCGTTTGTGTTTGGGATTTTGGCGAGTATTGAATTACCAGCGTTTTGGTTCGTTGCGCTCTTAATTGGTGGCTATGGTTTGGTGAATGGCATTTTTACTATCGTGCGTAGTTTGGTGGTACCCGAAATGTTAAGCCGTCATGCCTACGGCGCTTTGAATGGTTTGTTGACGATACCAACCATGGTGGCTCGGGCAGTTGGCCCAGTCGCGGCGGCGGGCTTGTGGATGTTGGGCGAGTCGTATCAGATTGTTTTAATGGCAGTGTGCGGGACTGCGATTTTGTTTGCCCTGGCGTTTTGGGCCGCGAGTTGGGTGAGCCGTGTGCGCGCGCCTTAGTGCACGTGGCTTAATGAACGTAGCGTGCGATAAAAAATACACCGGCAAACGAGGCAAACATGACGGTGGTCATCCAGCCGACTAAGCGCAAGCCGAGCGCATGCATTTCTTGATGCATCTTTCCTTCAAGGTGATAGATTTTTCCTTCTAACTTGGACAGGCCGCATTCTAAAAGCGATATGTCTTGCTTGGTGGCTAGGTTTGGGATGAGTGTTTCTAGCCGTACGATACGCGCTTCCATGAATTTCTCCGGTGAATGAATGGAATCAGTTTACTTTTCGAGAAGCACATATCTCAAGCCACAATTTGTAAAACTCTGTAAGCAACTGTTGCTAGAGTCGCTTAGTAACGGTTGCTCGAATTTGTCAGCAACTGTTACCAGAGGCTATTAGCAGCGGTGACTCGAGTTTGACAGTCGTTGTTACTCCGCTTTAGCACCAGACTGTTGCACCAACTTCGCCCACATTGGCAAATCGCTTGCTAAAAACGTTTGAAAGACAGCCTGACTGTTGCCGACAGGCTCGGTACCAAAATCGCGCAACTTATTTTGTACGTCTGGTTGCGCGACGACCGTGGCGATGTCGCCGCTAAGCTTAGCCACGATGGCAGGCGGGGTTCCGGTAATCGCAAAGAGCCCAAACCATGATTTCAAATTGATTTGAGGGTAGCCGCTCTCAGCAAAGGTCGGCACGTCTGGTGCTTGCGGGCTGCGAGCCTCACCGGTGACGGCGAGTGCTTTGAGTCGCGCGCCTTTGACTTGAGCAATCGCCTCGGGCAAGTTGGCAAACATTAACTGAATTTGCCCTCCAACAAGATCGTTGGTGGCCAGCGTGCCGCCTTTGTAGGCGACGTGTGTCATTTGTGCGCCAAGCTCTGAATTAAACAATTCGCCTGCCAAGTGCGCAGCGGTTCCCACACCACCCGAACCATAATTTAATTTTTGAGGATTTTGCCGCACGTACTCGGCAAACTCTTTAACCGTGTTGGCTTTTAATGACGGGTTCACCACCAACAACAAAGGCGCGAAGGCCAAATTTGAAAGCGGTGTGAAGTCTTTCGCAAAGTTAAACGACAAGCCCTTGTAAAGCGATGCGTTGATTGCGTGACTTGAAGTCGCCATCAGGAGCGTATAGCCATCCGGGGTTGCCTTTGCGGCTTCTGCCGTTCCGATATTGCCATTGCCGCCTGGTCGATTTTCGACGATGACAGGTTGTCCCCACTTTATCGATAGCTGTTGTGCGACCGTGCGTGCCACCATGTCGGTGGTACCGCCCGGTGCGTAGGGCAGGATGATGCGAACTAACTTATTGGGATAGGCGGTTTGCGCGTGGCAGGCGAACCCGCAGAGTAGAAGTAACGCGGTTACTGTGATGCGGTTTAGTGTCGTTAAGATATTCACGAGGGCCTCTTTGAGTCGTTGAGTCAGGATATGTTGTAAAAACACCTAATGCATATCAGGGTAAACCCTTTGTTTGCTCTTCTGCTCTCATGTTTTTTGGATATTAAGTTGTCCTTTCCCCCGTTTGTGGTTTAACTGAGTCAACCTTAGTCTTTCTTAGGCAAGGGCTGTGTTCTTGACTTGCGAGCACGTTTCATTAGTAGAAAGCCTTTTAATGATTATTCAAAAAATGGAGATTTCTATGGGTGGACTAAACGCAGTGAAAGGTTGGGTGGGTGCGATGACAGACTTAGGCTTAATGTTGTTGGGTCTCGCAATCGTGGCATCAATTTTGGTGGGCAATTCGCTTCCGTTTTTTAGCGGCGTCGTTGCTAACCTCACAGACCTAGTTAAGGGGCTCGGTGGCAATGGGCTTGTCGGACTGATTGTGTTGGGTATCGTGATGTGGCTGTTGTCAAAACGCTCACTCTCATAACCAGTTGGTAGCACAGAGGGGTTACTCGTTAACCCCTCTGGAGGCCGCATGATGATAAAAAAAATAATTCAAATGGGCTGGAACATTGTTGAATTGGTGTTCGTGTTGATTTTGTTGTGTCTGGCCGTTGGAATTGTTCTTGGGCCGGATCAAGGTGGTTCGTTCATTCACGGAGTCAGTGAGAACGCCATGGCGTTTGTACGCGAGGTGCCAGCGGGGATCATACTGGCGCTTAGTATTTCAGTTGGACTCTACTGGCTGATTAAGAAGCGCGCGTAATGGGTGAGTGACTGATCCACCCAAGCGACGTTCATCGATCGCCTAGAGCGCGATGCATCGCAGTCAGACAACAACTGCAAGGCGTCACGGTTTACTCTTTGGTCACTCGACTTTGATAAATTTCTGTAGACATCGAACGTAATCAGGCCTTGGTATCGTGGGATACGAGGCTGCCCATGAGGTGTAAGCAACTTCGCCAACGTACATGTCACCATGACTATCCACTGCCATGCCGTGTGGTGCAATAAATTGACCCACTCCAGTGCCGTGAGGCTCGTCGGCGGCGACGCGCGCTTGTAGATTGCCAGACAAATCGTAAATGCTGACACGCGGTCCGGTATTGGGCATATTTCTGTTCACGGGCAGATGTGGGCCAAGCTCACCGACATAGCAAAGCGGGCACTTGCCACCCGTTAAGAAAAGTCCACAGGGTCGATGCATGTTGCCCCATTGTCCTTCGTACTTGCCTTTGCCATTGAAAATCTGGATACGGTGATTTTCGCGATCGGCGACATAGACCAAACCGTTGGGGTCGCACAAAATATTGTGGGCAATGTTGAACTGACCCGGGTCTGTGCCAGGTGAGCCCCATGAAAATAATAGTTTTCCGTCTGGACTGTATTTGTGCACACGCGAATTACCGTAGCCGTCTGAGACGTAGATATCGCCTTCGGGTGAAAGCGCGGTGTGTGTGCAGCGGTTAAACGGTTGACCGCTCATGTAGGCCGAGGCCTGGCCGGGCAAGCCAATCTCGAGCAAAATCTTGCCATCAAGCGTGCATTTGCGAACGGTGTGATCACCATCGTCGGTCAGATAAATGGTGTCATCAGGCCCCATCTGCACGCCATGGGCGCGCTTAAAAACCCCTTCGCCCCAAGACTTCAAAAAATTGCCTTCCCGGTCAAACACTACCATTGGGTGTTCGCCCCGGTTAAAGGCATAAACGCGGTCTTGCCGATCAATGCCTACTGCAGCAACGTCGCCGAATTTCCAGCCCTCAGGTAGCTTGCCCCAGCCCTCCGCTACGCGATATTTAAAATTACCTTGTCCGATGGTGGTCGCCATGCTTTGTCCCCTTAGCCAATGATTGGCACGTTAGTGTTTTTTTCCATCATAAAGCAGGGCGCGCCAGACTGCCATCAATTTATGGCCGGGGTACCGGCAAGAGCTTTTTGGTGGTAGGCTAACCGCGGTGGTTTAAAAAACTGCAGCGGCCCGATAAAAAATCGTGACGCCCCTAATAAAAATCAGGCAAAGATCCTGAATCGGAGACAAAGCATGTTGCGCAACAGCTGGCTAGGTGTCGTTCTTGTTTGTTGGTCTGC
>JABMMM010000077.1 GCA_013205565.1 Alcaligenaceae bacterium
AAGCCAATGCCGAAGAAGATCATCGCATGGCAGAGCTTGCGCTGGCTCGCAATAGCGCCGATGGCTTGGTGCATTCAACGCGCAAGTCGATGACTGAGTATGGTGATAAGCTCGAAGAGGCAGACAAAACGGCGATTGATGCCGCTTTGAAAGACGTCGAGGACGCCTTAAAAGATAACGCCGATAAAGCTGCCATCGATGCAAAAGTCGAAGTCTTGGGTACGGCTTCGCAAAAGCTTGGCGAGAAGATGTACGCTGAGGCGCAAGCGGCACAGGCTGCGGCAGGTGCAGCGGGTGAAGGCGCTGGCCCAGGCGCAGCAGGTGGCGGTAAGCCGGTCGATGACAATGTGGTCGATGCTGACTTCAAAGAAGTTAAGCGCGACGCAAAGTGATCACCTTGCCGTTGCAGTAAATCGGCTACGCCCGGAACGCTTTTTAGCCTTCCGGGCGCGTTGTTTAGTTTCACTTATTGAGCTCAAAGCATGGCAAAGCGCGACTTTTACGAAACCCTTGGTGTTGCTAAAAATGCGTCAGACGACGAGCTGAAAAAAGCTTATCGCAAACTTGCGATGAAATATCATCCCGATCGCAACCCAGACAGCAAAGAAGCTGAAGAAAAATTTAAGCAGGCCAAAGAGGCTTACGAGATTCTGTCAGATGACAGCAAACGCGCGGCCTACGATCGCTATGGTCACGCCGGCGTCGATCCTAACGCCGCGGGCGCTGCGGGTGCTGCGGGCTTTGGCGATGCGTTTGGTGACATTTTTGGTGAAATCTTTGGTGGTGCCAGACGTGGCGGCGGCGGGGGTGGTCCGCAGGTGTATCGCGGTGCTGACTTAAAGTACGCGATGGACATTACGCTCGAGCAAGCGGCAAACGGTTTTGATACTGAGATTCGCGTGCCAAGCTGGGAAAACTGCGAAGTGTGTAAAGGCTCGGGCGCGAAGGTAGGTACGAAGCCTAAAACCTGTCACACCTGCGGCGGTGCTGGTGCGGTACGCATGCAGCAGGGTTTTTTTAGCGTACAGCAAACATGTCCGACTTGCCATGGCAATGGCAAAGAAATCAGCGATCCGTGCGTATCGTGTGATGGCGTTGGACGCACCCGCCGAAATAAAACGCTGCAGGTCAAAATTCCTGCAGGCATCGATGACAGCATGCGAATTCGTTCGTCAGGCAACGGCGAACCCGGTATTAACGGTGGACCATCAGGCGATTTGTTTGTAGAAATTCACATCAAAGAGCACAAGATTTTTCAGCGCGATAACGACGATCTGCATTGCGAACTGACGATTCCGTTTACCAGCGCGGCATTAGGGGGTGATATTCAAGTGCCAACCTTGAATGGTAAAGCTGAGATTTCGATCCCAGAGGGCACGCAGTCTGGTAAAACCTTCAGGTTGCGCAGCAAAGGAATTAAGGGCGTGCGGGCGTCGTATCCGGGTGATTTGTATTGTCACGTCGTGGTTGAAACGCCGGTGCGCTTAACCGAAGAGCAAAAGACGCTGTTGCGTCAGTTTGAGGCTTCGCTTCGTGGCGGGGATGACAAGCATTCACCACAAAGTAAATCGTGGACGGATCGGGTGAAAGACTTCTTTTCTTGAGCAGACTTTGTCGATAAGAAAACAGCCCCGGTCGGGGCTGTTTTTTTGCCTCAGAGTCGTACGCGTGTCAACAGGCCGCACACGATGCTGAAAGATCACTTCTTCTTTTCAAAATCGCCTGCTGCCACGCTACTGAACTGAGCGGGTTGCAGGTACTGACGCACGGCAGCATTGAGTTGCTCGGAGGTCAGTGCAGCGATTTTTTTATCTAAGTTGGCGGCCCAGGCAAAGCTGCGGCCAGTCTCCATGTAACTGACCCAAGCTGAGGCAAGACTTCCCTGCTGTGCCCGCGAGAGTTTGCGGTAGTTCAGCAGCGCTGTGATGCCGTCTTTGACTTCGGTTGCCTCAAAACCATCTTTGATCAAACGTTCAAGTTCTTGGCGGATAGCGTCTTGTACCTTATTACGGTTTTCGGGAGCAAAAATCGCATAGACCCCCCACGAAGCTGACGCTTCAAAGGAAGATACCGACAAGCGACTGCGAACGTTATAAGACAGACCTTCTTTTTCGCGCACACGCATCCACAGCCGCGATGTCTCAGAGGAGCCCAACAGAAAATTTGCCAGGTACAGGGCAGGGTAGTCTGGATGGGTGTCTTGCAGCTTTAAGGGTAAGTTCGCCGTATAAAAGGCGTTGGCTTTGTCGGGGGTTAAGGCCTGCATTTGTTCAGGCTTGACGTCGCGGTACGGATTGCTTAGGCGTACGAACGGTGCGCCTGGTGCCCAAGTGCTGAAGGACTTAGTGACGGTTTGCTCAAAACTTGTTGGGTTAAAGTGGCCCACGATACCGATTGAGACTGCGCTCGAACCATAAAAGGTTTTGTGAAAACCCACCAGGTCAGCGCGCTTAAGCGCCGCCACAGAGGCGAGCGACTCGTCGAAGCTTGGCATGTAACGGATATCGTCTTTCGCCCAGGGGTTGTCGTGGCGCGTGAGCATGCGCGAGGCAATCGCAGTTGGCTCTGTCATCGAGCTTTTTAGGCTGGTCGTCAGTTTGCTTGTGTATTCGTTCAGTTGCTCTTGGGCAAAACTTGCGTGTTGCACGACTTCAAGAACAAAGGCTGCGAGCGCATCGATATTAGCGTGCGTGCTTGACAAGCCGATGGTGAGGTCTGAACCCGAGCCCGAGATACCAACTTCGCCGCCTAGCGCATCAATGCGATCGTTGATCTGCTCGCGACTGTATTTGTCGGTGCCTTTGAGTAACAGATCCGCCGTCACAATCGCGTTCAGACGTTGTCCTTTTAAGGCTTCAAGGGTGCCAAACTGCAACGAAATTGTCGCGTTGACACGATCGCCACGCGCCTCTTTGGGCAGCATTGCTAATTTGACTGAACCGTTAGGTAGCTTGAGCACTTTACGTTGTGTCAGGGCGTCGATATTGGCGGGATCAGGGTCAAACGCCTCGGCTTGCTTGAGCTGCGCGTTCCCGGCGTATCCTGCCAAGTCTTTTTGTAGGTCAGGAATCGCCGCTAAGGGTGCGCGCACCGGTTTATCCGTGGGAATGTATTGGCCTTGGGTGCGATTGGCTTGGGTCAGATAGTCCTGTCCGACCTGCTGCGCCTGCGCAAGCGATACCGCGCGAATACGATCGCGCGCGACGAACAGCATCCGCCAGTCACCGACGGCGATGGCCTCAGACAAGCCTGCGCTAATTTTTTGGGCGTCACTAAACATCAGATCCCAACTTTTCAGCCACTGATTACGCACGCGTTCGAGCTCTTCGGTCGAGAAAGGCTGCTTGGCCAGGCCTTCAATCGTGCTTGTTAGCGTGCCCAGCGCCTTGGCCTGATCCATGCCCGGTTCAAGCGTGGCGCCAAACATCACTATGCCGGGTGCGAACTCATCCATCGTAAAACCTAAGACACTCGCGGCTTGCTTGGCGGGGACCATCGCTTTGTACAGTCGGCCAGACGGCGTGTCGGCAATCATCATGCTTGCCAAATCGAGCGCGGCAAAATCCTTGTGCGTAGCAGGGGGCACGTGGTACATCGCAGCGACCAGCGGCGAGCCACCGGTCCGACGCAGCGTGAGCGCGCGTTCGCCGTCTTGCACGGGTTCGACGGTGTACTCAGGTGGCAACTTACGCGCGGGCTTTGGAATGTTTCCAAAAGCGCCGAGCACGTCGGCAAGTGCTGCTTGCGGTGCGAATTTTCCGGCAATAATCAAGACGGCGTTGTCGGGCTGATAGTACGCACGATAAAAGGCTTGCAGTTGCGCGATATCGACGTTCTCGACATCAGAACGCGCGCCGATCGGTGTTTTTCCGTAGCTGTGCCATTGAAACGCCAGACTCAGCATCTTTTGCCAGAGCATCTGAAAAGGATTATTTTCGCCGCTTTCCATTTCGTTGCGCACGACGGTCATTTCGGTGTCAAGGTCTTCGCGCTTAATCGTCGAGTTGATCATCGCGTCGGCCTGCCAGCCGACGTACCACTTTAGGGTTTCGGGATTTGCGGCAAAGCTCGCGTAATAATTGGTGCGGTCTGTTGAAGTCGAACCGTTGGCCTGCAGCCCACGTTTTGAAAATTCGCCCAACGCATTTGGTGTGTTTGGCGTGCCTTTAAACAGCATGTGTTCAAGCAAGTGTGCCATGCCGGTCTCGCCATAATTTTCGTGGCGAGAGCCGACCAAATAGGTCATGTTAACGGTCGTGGTCGGTTTAGAGTCGTCTGGTGCGAGCAAAATACGCAAGCCATTGGCGTCAAGTCGATACTCAGTGATCCCTTCGACAGAGGTCACTTGCGAAATACCAGAGGGAAGAGTGAAAGCCATACTGTGGGTTGCCGCCAAAAAAAACAGAGAACCCAGCAAGAAGCGCTTGAGCGCACGAGTCAACAGCCACATGGGAAGAATCCAAAAGATGCGAATGAAATCATTGGAGCGCAATTACTCAGAATGGTTCATTCACGAAGCGATTATTTAACAAGCCGACGCAGCGCGCGGGCGTGACGACTTGTTATTTAGAGAGTAGACGCATCGCCTGTTCGATCCCCGAAACCGTCACCGGAAACATCTTATCTTGCACGATATTTCGGATCAGGGCGATCGACTGTCGATATTGCCAGGAAGCCTGGGGTTCAGGGTTGAGCCATACCGCCTTGGGCCAGGTCGTGATCATGCGCTGCAGCCACTCTGCACCAGGCTCTTTGTTGTAGTGTTCGACCGAGCCGCCCGGTTGCAAGATTTCGTAGGGGCTCATGGTCGCATCGCCAACAAAAATCAGACGCCAGTCGCCATTGAATTTACGCAAGACATCGCGTGTTTCAAAGCGTTCCATTTGACGACGCCGATTTGATTTCCACAGATGTTCGTACGGACAATTATGAAAATAATAGACCTCAAGGTGCTTGAATTCGCTGCTGGCAGCTGAAAACAACTCCTCGACCCGAGCAATGTGATCATCCATGCTGCCGCCAACGTCAAGCAACATCAAGACTTTGACATTGTTGTGGCGTTCAGGCACCATTTTGATGTCAAGAAAACCTGCGTTGCGCGCAGTACTCGTGATCGTGTCATTAAGATCAAGCTCAAAATCCGAACCCTCGCGGGCAAAACGCCGTAAGCGTCTGAGCGCAACTTTAAAGTTACGCGTACCCAGCTCAATCGAGTCGTCGTAATCCCTGAAGTTGCGTTCATCCCAGACTTTGACTGCAGTGCGGTTTCCACCCGAGGCTCCGCCAACCCGAATCCCCTCGGGATTGAAGCCGCCGTTGCCAAACGGCGAGGTGCCACCCGTCCCAATCCATTTGCTACCGCCTTCGTGGCGCTCTTGCTGCTCCTCTAGACGCTCTTTGAACATTTCTAAAAGTTTGTTGAGACCGTGCTTTTCGAGTTCGGCTTTTTGTTCGGGTGTCAGGTGTTTTTGCAGCTCTTTGACTAGCCAGTCAAGCGGTATTTTTTTGCCGGGCGGCAAAATCTGCTCAAGGCTGCGGTAATAGCTTGCAAACGCGCGGTCAAAGCGATCAAAGAGGGTTTCATCTTTGACCAAGGTCGTGCGCGCTAAAAAATAAAAATCTTCTAGCGTTGGCGGCATCAGCGGCGTCGAAAGCGCCTCAAGAAGCGTGAGGTACTCTTTAACCGAGACCTTGAGTTTTTGCGTGCGCAGATGATAAAAGAAATCAACAAGCATGGCGTTTGAGCTGATAGGTAAGGTGATCGCGAACTTCGGGCCATTCGCCTGCTATGACGCTGTACATGACAGTGTCGCGCACGGTGCCATCGCGGCGTAAGGCGTGATGACGCAGCGCGCCGTCGCGTTTGGCGCCCAGGCGTTCGATCGCTCGTTGCGAGGCATGGTTAAAGTTGTCGGTGCGCCAGCCGACAACCGCGGCGCCCAACACGTCAAAGGCGTGGGTCAGCAGCAAGAGCTTACAGGCCGTGTTGACATGCGTGCGCTGTTGACTTTTTGCATACCAGGTATAGCCAATTTCGAGGCGGGCAACCGCTGGGAGAATATCGTGATAGCGGGAGCTTCCGAGGATTTTTTCTGAAGCCTCGTCCACGACCACGAAGGGCAGCATGTGCCCCGCTGCCAAGCCCTCAAGGGCGCTTTGAATGTAGGCTGTGGTTTGCTCGGGTTCGGGCACTGACGTGACGCGCAGGTTCCAGAGCTCGCCGTCGCGTGCTGCGCGGGCTAAGCCTTCGGCGTGCGTTTGCGATAAGGGCGCAAGGCGCACGCCCCAGCCTTGCAGCGTACAGGGCGCAGGCGCCTGCTTGAAGCCTTGCGGATTAACCATGGCTGGGGCCTGAAGGACGACGGGTGCTGCTGCGAGTGACAGCAGCCAGGCGCTCAAGCAGTTGCAAGTCTTGTTCGTTCTTTAGCAGTGCGCCAGCCAACATCGGAACCGAAGTGGCTGCGTGCGCATCGATTTCGGCGGGGCTCACATCTTCAGCGATCAGCAGGCGCAACCAATCAAGAAACTCTGAGGTTGAAGGTTTTTTCTTGAGTCCTGGCGCCTCGCGCAAGGCGAAGAAGGTATCGAGTGCGGCGCGTAACACTTCGGCGTGCAGGTTTGGAAAATGCACGGCAACGATGCTGCGCAGTGTGTCGCGGTCTGGAAAACGGATGTAATGAAAAAAGCAGCGGCGAAGAAACGCGTCGGGCAAGTCTTTTTCGTTGTTTGAGGTGATGATCACGAGGGGGCGGTGAATCGCGCTGATGGTTTCGCGGGTTTCATAGACGTGAAACTGCATCTGATCGAGTTCGCGCAATAAATCGTTTGGAAATTCGATATCGGCCTTGTCGATTTCGTCAATCAGCAGCACAACGGGCGCGGGCGCCGAAAACGCCTGCCACAGAACACCCTGCATGATGTAGTTACGAATGTCTTTAACTTTTTCTTCGCCCAGTTGCGAGTCACGCAAACGCGAAACAGCGTCGTACTCGTAAAGGCCTTGGTGCGCTTTGGTGGTGGATTTGATGTGCCACTGCAAAAGTGGGCGTCCGAGCGCGGCGGCGACCTCTTCGGCCAGCATGGTTTTGCCGGTGCCGGGTTCGCCCTTGATCAAAAGTGGGCGCTGCAGAGTCAGGGCCGCGTTCACCGCTAGTTTGAGGTCGTCAGTGGCGACGTAGCGTTCGGTGCCGTCAAAGCGATTGGTTTGAGTTGGGGTGGATGTCGATGAGGTCATTAGGTGCCGAGGTGTCAGGGTTCAATGGTAAGCGTAGCTGAGTCTAGTTTTAATTTCTTCAATTATCGTACAATCTTAACGTTTTGCGGCCGAGGCTATGCTCGGATTGTTATTCTGGCCTGGCCAGACCTCTTTTGATGAAATTGTTCAAAACCATGTTTTTAAATCAGATGCGTAATGGTAGTAAAGGTAGCAACGGCAGCGGTAGTAAAGGCAGCAACGGTAGCAAAGGCAGTCACGACCAAGCGCTAACAGTTCGCCGGCTGACTCAAGCCTCTGCCAGCCTGGCTTTAGCAGTCTCCTGTGCATTGAGCTCTTTGGCAAGCGCTGCAGATGCTCCAACCGGCAACCTTGAAGCGGCCAAAGCAAAAGTCTCGATGTGCATTGGCTGTCACGGTATTTCAGGCTACCGCGCCAGTTTTCCTGAGGTGTATTCGGTGCCGATGATTGCGGGCCAAAACGCGGCCTACCTTCAGGCGGCGCTTCGTGCCTATGCTTCAGGCGAGCGCACACATCCCACGATGAACGCCACCGCAAAAAGTCTGTCAGATCAAGATATTGCTGATCTGGCCGCGTACTACTCTCAACTTAAATAACCGGAGGCGACCATGAAACGTTTTAAGATTGCCCTCTGTGGCGCAGCATTATTCCTGTCTGCCGGCCTGACCCAGGCGAGTGACTTGGCTGCCGGCAAAGCGGTCTGGACCAAGCTAAACTGCGCCTCTTGCCACGGCGCTGACGCTAAATCTCCTATTTTGCCGGCTTACCCCATTTTGGCGGGTCAGCATGCTGACTTCTTGGCCCATGCCTTAAAAGCCTACCAGCGTGGTGCAGCGGGTGCACCCACTTCGGCGAACGTGCGTAAAAATGCGGTGATGGGTGCATTTGCAACCCAGCTGTCTAAGCAAGACGTTGCGAACGTGTCAGCCTGGCTCGCCTCGCAACCAGGCCCGTTGGTCGTCCGTAAATAGTCGGTTGCTTCGCCCAAGGCGCTAGTCTTAGTCTTAGTCTTAGTCTTAGTCTTAGTCTCGGCTAGCGCGTTGTCTGATCAGTTCTATGTAGGCATCGCTGTCCAAGGCGGTGCCTAGGCGCTGAGACTCCCACACCACCTGTCCAAGGCACTCCATAATTTGGTGGGCGGCTTCGTGCCCATTTGCGCGTGAGGCCATCGTCTCAAACGCTTGTTTGATGCCACGCGGGTGGTCAATCGAAAGCTGTTCGGCAATCGCTAAGTGCATGGAGAGGTGTAAAAAAGGGTTGCTGCGGCCCTCTTCGACCTTGAACTCTTGCGTGAGCGCCTCTGAGCTTTCAAGTGCCGCGTGATGCTCGGGATGTTGCTCGATCCAGCCAAGCGCCATCGCTTCAAGCGGCGTCAAGAGCTCGAGCGCGCGGTGTTTGCGCCAAGTGTGAATAAAAAACTCTCGAACCTGATCGCGCGAGGGATTAAACATGAGACTCCATGACAAAAGATCGAGTGGGTCGCTTTCAGACGAAACGCACAGCGGTAAAGCTGTCCATATAGTGAAACAACTGCTAAGAATAGCCCCAACATAGGGCATACCCCAATGCCGCAAGAGCCACGCTGGTGCAGAATAAGTTCATGCAGGTGAGGGGACAAAGCTCTGCATGAGCAAGCTGGCAGCATCGGCTTCATAACAAAAATAAGCACGACTCTAAAAATAAGAAAAGGCACAACGGCTGGCACTTTGGTGTCGGCCGTTGTCGCTTAAAAGTGCCAAGCTGTATATTCTAGGGCATCATGCGCCCCACTCCCGCCCCTGTGCGAACTCGTTATTGGCGTCAAAACTTAGTTTTGATCGCCGCTCTGTCGAGCCTTTGGTGGCTGATGACTTTCGTGCCTGCCTATTTTGCTCTTGATCTGCGCCAGATTTTTATCTTTGGCTGGCCTCTGAGCTTTTGGTTGGCCGCTTTCGGTGCCCCCCTGTTTTTTTTACTGATTATTGGGGTGTATGCCTGGCAGATGGCACGCCAGGATCAAAAGGTCAGGCGCAGTGCTCAGGGTGACAGCTAAGTGGCACCCAAGCACTCTGTCCAAAAAGCCTTTGGCAAGCAATTATTTCGCGGCTACGCCGTTTATACCCTGGGGTTTTGCCTGTTGGTGCTGTTGCTTGCCCTGTTCGAGTTGATGGGGTTGGCGAGGCAATGGATTGGCTACGTTTTTTTATTGGTCACAGTCGCGCTCTATGCTGGTATTGGCATCATGTGTCGAACCTCGGATCCGATTGAATATTATGTGGCGGGGCGTCGAGTACCCGCAATTTATAACGGGATGGCGACTGCAGCTGACTGGATGTCAGTCGCTTCGTTTATTGGCGTAGCCGGGACGCTTTATCTCACGGGCTATAACGGGCTCGCCTATATTTTGGGATGGACCGGCGGGTACGTTTTGGTGGCGCTGTTTTTGGCACCCTATTTACGGAAGTTCGGGCGCTATACCATCCCTGATTTTCTAGGCGCGCGCTTTGGCGGGAATGCTCCGAGGCTGCTGGGTGTGCTTTGCGCTGTACTGTGCTCGTTTACCTATCTGGTTGCGCAAATTTACGGCGTTGGGCTGATTACGACGCGCATGACGGGGATCTCGTTTGAACTTGGCATTTTTATCGCGCTGGGCGGCGTCTTAGTCTGCTCATTTTTGGGCGGTATGCGAGCGGTCACTTGGACGCAAGTCGGGCAGTACATTATTTTGCTGATCGCGTATCTGGTGCCCGTGATCTGGTTGGCGGTCAAGCAAACCGGCGACCCGGTTCCGCAGTTGGCTGCTGGCGCTGTGCTGCAACAAGTGACTGAACGCGAACGTGAATTAAACGTTGATGCGAGCGAACTTGCGGTGAGAGCGCTTTGGCAAGCGCGTGCCGAAGACAGACAAGTTCTGTTGGCGGGCCTGCCCGAAAGTCTTGAAGCCGAGCAACAAAAACTTCGATTGCAGTTATTGCGGGCGCGTGCCAATGACGCCTCAATGGGCGACGTACGTGCCCTTGAGCGTGAGTTGGCCGCGCATCCAAAAACGGTCGAACAGGCCTTAATGAGTTGGTCGAAGGCGCGCGATGAATACGCTTTGCGGGCGACGGCGCCTCAGCCCCATGCAACGCCGTTTGCCAGCCGCACGAACGAGTCGGCAGACGCGCTTAGAAATAATTTTCTTGCGATCGTGTTGTGTCTAATGATGGGTACCGCCGGTTTGCCGCATATTTTGATGCGATCGTTCACGACGCCTTCAGTCGACGCTGCGCGTAAATCGGTTTTTTGGTCATTATTTTTTATTTTGCTGCTTTACTTGATGGCGCCGGCGCTGGCGATCTTGGTTAAGTATGAAATTTATGCGAACTTGGTGGGGTCACAATTCACAGAGTTGCCCAGTTGGGTACATGCGTGGTCGGCGGTCGATCGCTCGCTGCTAAGTATTGTGGATTTAAATAAGGACAACATTGTGCAACTGGCTGAAATACAGCTCGGTGCCGATGTAGTGGTGTTGGCGGGCCCTGAAATCGGTGGCTTGCCTTATGTGGTCTCCGGCCTGGTAGCGGCGGGGGCGCTAGCGGCGGCGCTTTCGACCGCCGACGGTTTACTCTTGACCCTGTCAAGCGCCTTATCGCATGACACGCTCTTTAGGGTCTTGTCACCTAAAATGGGGCCTGGGCGGCGCGTGCTGTTATCCAAAGTCTTGTTGCTAGTGGTCGCCTTCGCTGCCGCCTGGGCGGCTACCGGAACCCCTGCCGATATTTTGTTTTTGGTGGGTGCGGCGTTTTCTTTTGCCGCAGCAACCTTTTTTCCGGTGCTGGTGCTCGGTATTTTCTGGAAAGGCGCGAATAAGTGGGGCGCTTGTTGCGGAATGCTGACCGGCCTAGTCATCACGACGGCCTACCTTGTGCAAGCGCAGCCGTGGCTCCGCCATTGGGTTTTTGGTATTTCGACCAGCGAACCCGTCACGTTGTGGTGGGATATTCAGCCGATCGCCGCTGGTGTGTTCGGAGCACCTGCCGCGTTTGTGGCGATCGTTCTTGTCTCTGCACTGACCCGCCAGACAAACGTCGCGACAGATGCCTTAGTTGACGAGCTCAGGCGACCGGATTAAGGCGACCGGATTAAGGCAAGTAAGGCACCGGTGCCACCATGCGCCTGAGGCGCCTGGGCAAACGCGCTGACTGCCGCAAGTTGCTTGAGCCATTGTCTGACGCGCACTGGCAAAACAGCTTGTCCGTTTGCAGAGCCGTAGCCCACCCCGTGGATAATACAGACGCAGCGAGTACGATGGTTTTGACTATTCTCGATAAAGGCAAGCACGCGCGCCCGCGCTTGATCGCTGTTTAAACCATGCAAGTCGAGTCGGGCGCCCACTGGCCAAAAAGCGCGCCTGAGTTGACGTAGCACAGCAGGACCAATGCCTGGGGCCGCCCAGGCGAGTTCGGGCTCGTCGTTAACTGCTAGCCCCACACCGTCGGATACTCGCTCTAACCGGGCTATTTTTTCACCGACAGCGCGTTGACGTCGTTCGGTGAGCTGCGTGATTTCAGAACGCGTCACAGAGGGCTTGTGCAACAGTCGTGATTGAGCGCGACCAAGCGGTTGCACCGCTCGGGTGGCCTGAGCAAAGAGTTTTTCGTCAGCCGCAGCCAGAGGCGCTGACTGCAAGGGTTGCGGCTGTGTTTTTGCAAGCGCCTGAATACGCTCGCGGGTGCGAGCGGCCACCTCGCTCAGGCGTTTCAGGTCGGCTAGCCCAGCTCTAGGGCTGCGCATTCTCGAGCCAGCGCTGCGCGTCTAAGGCAGCCATACAACCCGTGCCTGCGCTGGTAATGGCCTGACGGTAGACGTGATCTTGTACGTCACCTGCAGCGAAAACTCCTGGCACAGAGGTCATGGTGGCCAACCCCGATAAACCGCTTTTTGTCACAATGTAGCCATTCGACATCGCGAGCTTGTCTTTAAAGATGTCGGTGTTGGGTTCGTGACCAATCGCGATAAAGACGCCTGTCACAGCAAGCTCTTCGGTGTTTTCTGAAGCTGTTGCGCGCAAGCGCACACCCGTCACGCCCGAAGCATCACCCAAGACCTCATCGAGTTCGCGAAAAGCGGCAATCTTCATGTTGCCATTGGCGACCTTATCCATCATTTTGTCGATCAGGATGGGTTCTGCTCTGAATTTGTCGCGGCGGTGCACCACGGTGACGTTGCGGCAAATATTGGACAAATATAAGGCTTCTTCGACAGCAGTGTTGCCACCGCCTACGACTACGACATCTTGATTTTTATAAAAGAAGCCGTCGCAAGTAGCGCAGCCTGAGACACCGCGTCCCATAAAAGCTTGCTCTGAGGGCAAGCCCAAATATTTCGCTGATGCACCGGTCGAGATAATTAACGCATCACAGGTGTAAAGATTGCCGCCATCACCGGTTAAACGAAACGGACGTGATGAAAAATCGACGTTTGCTATATGATCAAACACCATTTCAGTGTTAAATCGTTCTGCGTGCTGAGCAAAACGCTGCATCAGCTCAGGGCCTTGTACCCCCATGGCGTCGGCGGGCCAGTTATCGACATCGGTGGTGGTCATAAGTTGACCGCCTTGCGCATGACCGGTGATCATAACGGGATTAAGATTGGCTCGAGCTGCATAAACGGCTGCGCTATAGCCGGCTGGGCCCGATCCTAGAATTAGAACTTTGGCATGTTTTGGCGTTGTCATCAGGATTACCCTATAGTTTAAGCAGCAAATTATAATGTCCTCTATGCCTAGACTTTCTCCTGCGACAATAAGCGCACCGCGCGCCACCCGAAACACCCGAAACGGGCCCTCAGCGTTTCAGTCAAAACTGTTCTCGCTACTCAGAGAAGCGCGCTGGATTCTGTTCGCTGTGCTCGCGGCGTGGCTGGCCTTGGTGCTTGCCACCTGGAGCCTGACAGACCCCGCGTGGTCGCATTCGGTCGGCCCCGAGACCGAGGGTCTGCAGAACCGTGGTGGTTGGGTAGGAGCCTACACGGCCGACATTTTGCTGTATCTGTTCGGCTATTGCGCTTGGTGGTGGGTGATTTTACTGTTGCATCGTGTGCACGCGGGGTACTTGCGCTTGGCCACTCAAATCCGTGCCCGTGGCGAGCCCGAGGCCTTGGCACGCGTGCGCTGGGAACAAGGAATCGGTTTTTTTATGGCTTTGCTGGGCTCAGTCGGTCTTGAGGCGTATCGCTTAAGCTCCTGGGGTATGCAGTTACCCGGGCGAACAGACCTCACGAGTGGTGCCGGCGGCGTCATTGGCAGTACGTGGTCCGAGTTTTTATCGCAGGCTGTGGGCTTTTCGGGCAGCACGATTATTTTGATCGCACTGATCGCCTTAGGTAGCAGTTTGTTCTTTGGGTTTTCGTGGCTGACAGTGGCCGAAAAAATCGGGACAGCTTTTGACTGGCTGTTGTTCAAAGTCAAAAACGTTCAAACGGCCAGGCTTGACCGTCGTGCGGGGCAGGTCGCCCAAGCTGTACGTCACGAACAAGTCGAGGCCAAACAGGATAAGACCCCACATGAGCACGCGATTCGGATCGAACCGGCGATTATTTCGGTGCCTAAATCCGAGCGCTTGCAAAAAGAGAAGCAACATTCGTTATTTACAGAGCCTTCAGCTTTGGGCGACTTGCCTGCCCTGAGCTTGCTTGATCCTGCTCCAGAAGCCTTTGAAACGGTTTCTGACGAGACGATCGAATTTACCTCGCGGTTAATCGAAAAAAAGCTGGCTGACTTTGGGGTAGAAGTCCATGTCGTGGCTGCGCAGGCTGGCCCCGTGATTACGCGCTACGAGATTGAGCCCGCAATCGGGGTCAAAGGTAGCCAGATCGTGAATCTGGCTAAAGATTTAGCTCGTGCACTTAGCCTGGTCAGTATTCGGGTGGTCGAAACCATTCCGGGTAAAAATCTGATGGGCTTTGAGCTACCCAATCCGCGCCGGCAAATGGTCAAGCTTTCTGAAATTTTAGGCTCACAAACTTATCATGCCAGTCACTCGGTCGTGACGATGGCGCTTGGAAAAGATATCGCCGGCAATCCAGTCGTGGCCGACTTAGCGAAGATGCCTCACCTTTTGGTTGCGGGTACAACTGGTTCGGGTAAGTCGGTCGGCATCAATGCCATGATCTTATCCTTGCTCTATAAGGCCGATGCTTCGCAAACTCGGCTGATATTGATCGATCCCAAGATGCTTGAGATGAGCGTGTACGAGGGCATCCCTCATCTGCTTGCTCCCGTGGTGACGGATATGCGCCAGGCGGCCAACGCGCTGAACTGGTGCGTCGGCGAGATGGAAAAACGCTACCGCCTGATGAGCAAGCTTGGGGTGCGTAACCTGACGGGCTACAACACCAAAGTACGCGATGCGCTTAAACGCGAAGAGCCGATTCCAAATCCGTTTTCGTTGACGCCCGATGCACCCGAGCCGCTCAAAGAGTTGCCTACCATCGTCGTGGTGATTGACGAACTTGCTGATTTGATGATGGTTGTGGGTAAAAAAATCGAAGAACTGATCGCGCGCTTGGCTCAAAAGGCGCGGGCGGCAGGAATCCACCTGATTCTGGCAACACAACGCCCAAGTGTCGATGTGATTACCGGTTTGATTAAGGCCAATATCCCGACGCGGATTTCGTTTCAGGTATCTTCAAAAATTGATTCGCGAACGATTTTAGATCAGATGGGTGCCGAGGCGCTGCTTGGTCAGGGCGATATGTTGTACATGCCTTCTGGGACGGGGTTGCCGATACGCGTACACGGCGCTTTTGTGTCCGACGATGAGGTACACCGCGTCGTCGAGTCTTTGAAGGCCCAGGGCGAGCCCGACTATGTTGATGGTCTGCTTGAGGGCGGCGTTGAGGGCGAAACGGGTGATGGTGTTGGAAGCGTAACGGGCTTTGCTGACGCCGAAACCGACCCGATGTACGATCAGGCAGTTGAAGTCGTACTTAAAAACAAACGCGCTTCGATTTCGCTAGTCCAGCGTCATCTACGGATTGGCTATAACCGCGCGGCGCGCCTGCTTGAACAGATGCAAAACAGTGGCCTGGTCTCGACGATGCAATCCAACGGTAACCGCGAAATTCTGGTGCCCACCACGAACCAAGAGGATTCGCACTAATGTCTCGCCCCACTGGGTTTACGCAGTTTTTTGGTCTGGTGTTTTCTGGGCTTTATTTGCTTTGCACCCCTGTTTGGGCGAATCCTGCACAACAACAGCTTGAAAGTTTTGTGTCGCAGGTCCAGGCGGCAACAGGTGGGTTTTCGCAATATACGGTGGGGGCGCAAGGTCAAACCAAACCGGCACAAAGCGGCCAGTTCGCGTTTCAGCGTCCGGGGAGGTTTAAGTGGGATGTGCAAAAACCCTATGCACAGCAAATTATTTCTGATGGTCTGCAATTATTTCAGTTCGATCCCGATCTAAATCAAGTGACCGTGCGCAAAGTCGACCAAGCGATTGGGACTTCTCCTGCCGCGATTCTTTTTGGCTCGGGTTCGCTTGAGCAATCGTTCACGGTGATCGCTTTGCCAGACAAAGACGGTTTGTTGTGGTTGCGCGCCAAGCCTCGCGACGGCCAGGCAGGCTTTGTGCATGTTGACCTTGGGTTTCGCGAGGGCTTGCCTGCGCGCATTATTTTGTTAGATGCCTTTGGGCAAAACACGCACATTGATTTTTCTGGCCTAGTGCGTAACCCGTCTATGCCCGATCAGGTTTTTAAGTTTGTTCCCCCTCAGGGCGCCGATGTCGTGCGCATGCAGTGAGCGTGCTGCTTGACTGACCTGTTTAAAACGGCGCCACTGCCCCCCCTTGCCGAGGCCTTGCGCCCGGCCAATCTTGACGAGGTGATCGGTCAGCGTCACCTGCTCGGGCCTGGCAAGCCACTGCGAGTGGCCTTTGACTCGGGGCGGCCGCATTCGATGATTTTATGGGGGCCACCGGGCGTGGGTAAAACAACCCTCGCTCGCTTGACTGCCAACGCGTTTGATTGTGCCTTCATTGCGCTCTCTGCCGTATTTGCGGGCGTCAAAGAGATTCGTGCTGCCATGGAAGCCGCACAACTGACACTTGATCAACATCAGCAACGCACGTTGCTGTTTGTGGATGAGATTCATCGGTTTAATAAGTCGCAGCAAGACGCCTTGTTGCCCTTTGTTGAGTCGGGCTTGGTGACCTTCATCGGGGCAACCACAGAAAATCCGTCTTTTGAAGTGAATTCGGCCTTGCTGTCTCGTGCGCAAGTCTATGTGCTTGAATCGCTAAATGATTCTGAGTTGCGTGAACTGCTGGCTCGCGCGCAACTGACAGTATTTCAAACGCTGAGCTTTGAAGCGCTCGCAGTTGATACCTTGATAGGTTACGCCGACGGCGATGCACGGCGGTTTTTAAATTTGCTTGAGCAGGCGGCAAGCGCTGCTCAACATGCAGGGTCGACCCACGTAGACAAAACCTTGGTCGAAAATACCTTGAGCCTGAACGCGCGCCGCTTTGATAAGGGTGGTGATAATTTTTATGATCAAATCTCGGCGTTGCATAAATCGGTGCGCGGTTCAAGCCCAGATGCCGCGCTGTATTGGCTGACTCGCATGCTAGACGGCGGAGCGGATCCTAAGTATTTAGCCCGTCGGATCGTGCGCATGGCTTGGGAAGACATCGGTTTGGCTGACCCGCGCGCCATGCAAATTGCGAACGACGCGGCGCAAACCTTCGAGCGCCTCGGATCGCCCGAAGGTGAATTAGCGCTGGCGCAAGCTGTACTTTACTTAGCGGTAGCAGCAAAAAGTAATGCGGGTTATAACGCTCATAATCGAGCAGTGGCATTTGTTAAACAAGACCAGTCGCGGCCAGTGCCTGTGCACTTGCGCAACGCGCCAACCAAGCTCATGAAAGAGCTTGGTTTTGGTCATGCTTATCGCTATGCGCACGATGAACCCGAGGCCTACGCTGCAGGTGAAACCTATTTGCCAGACGGTCTCAACGAACCCGGCTGGTATCAACCGGTTGCCCGCGGCCTCGAAACCAAGATTGCAGAAAAGCTCGCGCACTTGCGTGAGCTTGATCGAAAGGCCCAAAAGAAATTAAAGGATTGAATTAATGGATTGGCTAGATGCACACACTTTGGCACGAATTCAATTTGCGTTTACGGTGAGTTTTCATATTATTTTTCCGGCGTTTTCGATCGGCCTTGCCAGCTACCTAGCGCTACTTAATGGTTTGCATTTAAAAACAGGGCGTACCGTTTACCTCGAGCTGTTTAACTACTGGAAAAAAATATTTGCACTGGCCTTTGGCATGGGAGTGGTGTCTGGCTTAGTCATGAGCTATGAGTTTGGTACCAACTGGAGCGTCTTTGCTGACAAAACGGGCCCGGTGCTCGGTCCATTGATGGGCTATGAGGTCATGTCGGCCTTTTTTCTTGAGGCCGGCTTTTTAGGCGTCATGCTCTTTGGGCGGTCTCGCGTGGGCCCGCGCTTGCATTGCTTTGCCACGGCGATGGTCGCGCTTGGTACTTTCATGTCGGCTTTCTGGATTTTGTCGGTCAATAGTTGGATGCAAACCCCCGCAGGCTTTAGTCAAAATTCGGTGGGCCAGTTTGTGGTCGAAAATTGGTTTGACGTCATTTTTAATCCGTCCTTTCCTTATCGTTTAGTGCATATGATGTTGGCGGCCTATCTGACAACAGCGTTTGTGATCGGTGGCGTGGCGGCTTACCACTTGTTAAAAATGCGTCTGCAAAAGGTTGAGCTTGCCACACCCGAGCGACTTGCCTCGCAACTTGCAGTGCGCACGATGTTTTCGATGGCGATGTGGATGGCGGCTATTGTTGCGCCGTTGCAAATGTTGGCGGGTGATCAGCATGGTTTAAACACTGTTAAGCATCAACCCCGAAAAATCGCGGCGATCGAAGGGCACTACGAGACGCAGGCGCGCGCACCGCTGATTTTGTTTGGCATCCCAAACAGCAAAGAAGAACGGATGGAGTACGTGATTGAAATTCCCTACTTAGGTAGCCTGCTTTTGACCCATAGTTTAGACGGTGTGATTCATGGGATGAAAGAGTGGCCACCGTCAGAGCGGCCGCCGATGGGGATCGTGTTTTACGCGTTTCGAGTGATGGTGGGGATCGGTACGCTCATGCTCGGCGTAGGCCTCTGGAGCCTCTGGCTGCGCTACCGCGGCAGGCTGTATGAGACGGTGTGGCTGCACCGTGCCGCTCTGTGGATGGGCCCTTCGGGCTTTGTGGCGGTGCTGGCAGGTTGGGTTGTCACTGAGGTCGGTCGCCAGCCCTACACGGTATATAACCTCTTGCGCACCAGCGACTCGGCGTCGCCGATCTCCGCAGCCGCCGTGGCTGGGTCATTGATTGGGTTTGTTGTCGTGTATTTTGCACTATTTGGTGCTGGGGTGGTTTACATCTTGCGTTTGATGCGCGAGCCTCCCAACAATTCGCAGCTCGAACCCTCGGCGCACGCACCCGCACGTGCGGGTGGCATTGTGCCTGCAGCTGTCTTGACGGGATTTACCGGGGCTGACGACCCAAAGGCGAAAGCATGACAATCGACTATGCACTGATTTGGGCCGCCTTGATTGCTTTTGTCGTGTTGGCTTACATCGTGCTCGATGGCTTTGACCTAGGCGTAGGTATTTTGTTTCCGTGGGTCAAAGGACAAGCGCATCGCGATCAAATGATGAACTCAGTTGCCCCGGTGTGGGACGGTAACGAAACCTGGCTCGTGTTAGGAGGGGGTGGTTTATTTGCAGTGTTTCCGCTAGCCTATTCAATCCTTATGCCGGCACTGTACGTCCCATTTATTGTCATGCTGTTAGCCCTCGTATTTAGGGGCGTGGCTTTCGAATTTCGCTTTAAAAGTCGTCGTCATCAATGGTTTTGGGATATTGCCTTTGCGGGTGGCTCAACGGTCGCAGCCTTTGCACAAGGGGTCGCGATGGGGGCCTTAGTGCAAGGCATCCCGGTTGCGGGTCGTGCTTACGCAGGGGGGTCGTGGGATTGGCTGTCGCCTTTCAGTTTGCTCACGGGCGCCGCGTTAGTGGTTGGCTATGCCTTGCTTGGGGCGACTTGGTTAATGCTAAAAACCGAGGGACACGTCGCCAAGCTAGCGTTACGGGCTGCGCGCAGCCTTGGCGTGGCGCTGTTGCTTTTAATTTTGGTGGTGAGTGTGTGGACACCGTTTTTGCATGAACACTTTTTGCAAAAGTGGCTGGCATGGCCCGATCGACTGCTAGTGCTTCCGGTGCCTGCCTTGGTGCTGCTATGCGCAGCGCTATTTTTCAAAGGCTTGTCGCAACAGCGGCCCCTAATGGCATTTTTGTCGGTGCAAGGCCTGTTTGTGTTGTCCTACGTGGGTTTATTGGTTAGTTTTTTTCCGTATATCGTTCCATCAGCGGTCACACTTTGGCAGGCGGCAGCGCCCGATAATAGTTTGAAGTTTTTATTGGTCGGAGCGGTTGTATTGCTGCCAATGATTCTGTCTTATACAGCCTACGCGTATTGGGTGTTTCGCGGTAAAGTGGGCCCCTCGCATCAGTATCACTCATAGTTAAGATGTCTGGATTCAAGTACTGCGCGGCTCGCAAGCCTGAGTGCGACGGAGAGAAAAATTGAAACGCTGGGGCTGGCTGGTGCTGATATGGTTGTTAAGCGTAGGCGCGCTGGGCGCGGTCGCGTGGTTGCTGCGGCGTTTACAATACGTGCTTCATTAGTTTTTAAAGCCTAAAGCCCATGCTTGACCCAGCTCTGTTGCGTAAAGATCTTGACGCTGTTGTGCGTCGCCTGGCTAGTCGCGGCTTTGCTTTTGCCCTCGAGTCGTTTAATGCGCTAGAGGCGCGCCGTAAGGCGGTGCAAACCGAAACCGAAACTTTGCAGGCACAGCGTAATGCGTTGGCCAAGCAGATCGGCGCGCTGAAGTCGCGCGGCGAAGACGCTTCAGCCGTGATGGCGCAATCGCAGGCGCTCCCGCTGCGACTCAAGGCCCTCGAGCAAGAATTAACCGATATTCAACAGCAACTAAATGACGTGTTACTCGCGGTGCCAAACTTGCCTCACGACTCAGTGCCCGTGGGCACCGACAGCGAGGGCAATCTTGAGGTGCGTCGCTGGGTACCCGTACCCGACACCGTATCAGGCGATCCTAAACATTTGGGCTTTACACCGCGTGATCATGTCTCGCTGGGCGAGACCCTTGGTTTGGATTTTGATGTGGCAGGCAAACTATCAGGCGCGCGTTTTAGCTTTATGCGCGGGCCACTTGCGCGTTTGCACCGCGCGTTGGCGCAGTTCATGCTTGATCTACAAACTGAACAGCATGGCTACACCGAGTGCTATACACCTTACATCGTGAACGCCTCGACGCTGATGGGTACCGGTCAGCTGCCTAAATTCAAAAATGATATGTTCTGGGTGACGCGGGGTGGCGACGAACCCACGCTTGATGAACAAGGCAACGCGGTCGTGCGCGAAGAGCAATACTTAATTTCAACCTCCGAAATCACCTTAACGGGTAGCGTGCGCGACAGCATCATACCGGCTGCCGATTTGCCGCTTCGCTTAACCGCACACACCCCTTGCTTTCGCTCTGAGGCGGGTAGTGGGGGGCGTGACACTCGCGGCCTGATCCGCCAGCATCAGTTCGATAAAGTCGAAATGGTACAGATCGTGGCGGCGGAGACGTCATATCAGGCTCTCGAAGAGATGGCCGGCCATGCTGAAAAAGTGTTGCAGCTGCTTGGTTTGCCCTATCGTGTCCTGTTGCTGTGCACGGGCGACATGGGGTTTGGCGCGACAAAAACCTACGACCTTGAAGTCTGGTTGCCGGCTCAGAATACGTGGCGCGAGATTTCTTCGGTTTCAAACTGTGAGGCCTTTCAGGCACGACGTATGCAAGCACGTACGCGTAACGAGGCGGGTAAAACAGAGTTCGTGCACACCCTCAACGGTTCAGGCTTGGCGGTCGGGCGCGCACTGGTGGCGGTCTTAGAAAACTATCAACAAGAGGACGGCAGCGTTGTGGTGCCAGAAGCGTTGCGCTCGTATATGGGTGGTGTGGTGCGACTAAGTGCCGGTTAAAGGTTTCACCGACCGTGATAGCCACGGTTGTAATGTCCGTGGCCGTACCCACGATAGCCGCCGTAATAGCCGTGGCCCCCGTAATTGCTCGGCGCCACTATCACCGGCGCGTAATATCTAGGTGCAGCCCTTACCACGACGGGCGGGGCCGAGTACACAGGCGCAGGCGCGTAATAAATGGGTGCCGGTGCGTAATACACAGGGGCTGGGCGATAGACCGGGGCGCCAATGACAATCTGCGGTATGCCAATGATCACGCCGACCGAGGGCCCCGCCACTACGGCGTTTGCACTCACAGACCCAGCGATCGTTACCATCAGCGTTAACAGGATTCTTTTCATTTTTCTCGCTCCATTGAGTCGGGATACTACGTTTAGTACTCCGTTGCTTACCGTTAATATTCTAGGTGGATTGGCACAAAAATCTAGGCGTCTGCTGGCGAGCTGATAATATTCACCATGATGACTATTGACCTTGCCCTCTGTCCCATCTGCAAAAATCCTAATGCTTGTGCCATTGAACGCGCCCGCGTAACTGGTAACAATGCTGAACGTTGTTGGTGTTTTGATGCTGATATTTCTGAAGAGGTGTTGGATCAGGTACCCGACGAAGCCAAAGGTGTGTCCTGTGTGTGTGGCAAATGTGCTGGCAGTTATACGGAGCAGGTAAATTTCTAGTCCTTTGGCAGTCTTCGACGTTGTCCCGACCGACCCTGGTGCGATTGAAAAAGAGTTGCGCCATGTGCGTGCGCTCCTGCAACTTGAGCAAAAAGAAGACCAAACGCAATTCAAACTTAAAAACGCCAAGGCCAGTGTAAAAGCGCGCATCCGGCGCGGCTTGACGTGGTATCCCGTCACGATCACCAATGAAGAAATCGGCTTTGGCGGCAAAGTGGTGCTTGAGCTAGAGCGCCCAGCCAGTGAGCAGGGCCTGCACCTGTTTCAGGTGGGCAAAAATGCTTCGCTATTTAGTAACGCACCGCCCCACTTGGCTGCCGACCGGCCCGTGCTCAATGGCGTCATTACCAGCGTGCGGCGCAATAAGCTATTGCTGGCCACAACCAAAGAAGAGCTTCCCGACTGGGTGCATGACGGAAGCAAACTGGGCGTTGACCTCACTTTCGACGAGGTGAGCTACCGCGAGATGGACATCGCCCTTGACGAAGTCATTTACGCCCATGAAAATCGATTAGCCGAGCTGCGCGACGTGCTGCTGGGCGCCCGGCAGGCGAGATTTCGCGCGCACAAAGCCGACGACCTGTTTTACCCCAGTCCCCTCAACGACTCGCAGCTAGCGGCCGTACGCCGAGTGATAGCGGCTCAAGACGTGGCGATCATCCATGGCCCGCCCGGTACTGGCAAAACCACTACCTTAGTGCAGGCCATCTTAGAAACCACGCGGCGCGAACGGCGCGTGTTGGTGTGTGCACCCTCGAATACGGCTGTTGATCTGCTGACCGAAAAGTTGGCCGAGCGTGGTGTCAACGTGATCCGGTTGGGCAATCCTAGCCGCGTCTCAGACCTGCTGCTCGAGCACACCTTAGATGCCCGCGTGATGGCGCATTCGAGTTACGGTGAAATGCGCGCGATGCGGCAAACCGCCGAGCAACAACGCCAAACTGCCAACGAATACACCCGCGATTTTGGCTTCGAAGAGCGGCAGCAGCGACGGTTGCTGAGGGAAGAAGCGCGACTGCTGTTTCAGGCAGCAGATAATTTAGAGCGCTTTATTATCGAAGACGTACTTGAGTCGGTGCAGGTCATCACCTGCACACTAGTCGGCGCTAGTAACCGTAATATCCGGCACCTGATCTTTGAGACAGTCTTTATCGACGAAGCCGCGCAGGCCTTAGAGCCTGGCTGTTGGATTCCGATAGCCAAGGGCACGCGCGTGATTCTGGCTGGCGATCACCATCAGCTGCCACCCACTGTCAAAAGCGAAAAGGCGGCCCGCGAGGGCCTACGTGAAACGCTGTTTGAAAAGTGCATTAAGCGGCAGCCAGCCACAGCCCGCATGCTGACCGTGCAGTACCGCATGCACGAGCAAATCATGGGATTCAGTTCCGAGCAGTTTTACGGCGGTCAATTAAAGCCGCATCCAACTGTGCGCCACGCCGACTTGGGTGCTTACGACCAGAGTTTTGTACATGACCTGCCCGTAGAATTCCTCGACACGGCCGGCTGCGGCTTCCTTGAGTTCACCCTTTCCGAAAGCCGCTCTACGGCCAACCCCGAAGAAGCAGATTTACTGCTTGAGCGCCTCGCCCAGGTCTTGGAGCCTTACGATCAGGCCGAGCGCGAGCAAGACCCGCTCACCATCGGCGTGATTGCCCCTTACCGCGCTCAAATTAACTATTTGAAGGACGCCATCGAGCAAATCGACGCTCTCAACAGCCTAATGCAGCACCGCATGCTTAGCGTGGGCACCGTCGATTCGTTTCAGGGCCAAGAGCGCGACATCATTGCTATTTCACTCACGCGCAGTAATCACCAAGGCGAAATTGGCTTCCTTGCGGATATCCGTCGCCTGAACGTTGGGATGACTCGCGCCCGACGTAAGTTGCTACTGGTTGGCGACTCGTCTACGCTAGCCTCCAATCCGTTTTTCGTCGACTTGCTAGCTTACGTGAAGCACCTTGGTGGTTACCGCAGGGCCTGGCAAATGGCTGATGATGCAGGACCGGGTTGAGCGAATGGCATACTGATGTAAACGAGAAAAAATCTGAGTAAAAACAATCAGTCATGAGACGGCACGGCGCAAAGGAATTCCACGTATTCCGTTACACTAAGGTCGGTTGAGATTTCTTCTGTTTTTGTTGCGTCGCATGCGGTTTGGCGGCTCGACCTACCCATTTGCTTTGCACTGATGCGTCCCTCTACTTTGTTGTTTTTAGTGGTTCCGCCCTTGATGTGGGCCAGTAACGCCATCGTGGGTCGGATGGCAGCAGGGGCGATCCCTCCGATTACCTTGAATTTCTTACGCTGGGTGGTCGCGATTTTGGTGCTGTTGCCCTTTGTTTGGCGTCGTCTTCGGCAAGATTGGCCCTTGGCTCGCAAAGCCTGGGTGGTGTTGGCAGCTACGGGGTTTTTGAGTACGACCACTTACAACGCTTTGCAGTATTTTGCGCTCACGACCTCAAGCCCTATTAACGTGGCACTGATTACCGCCTCGGGTCCGATCTTCACCTTGCTGATGGGTTGGTTGTTTTTTCAGGCAACGATTAGCAGGGCGGCTACACTCGGTGCGGTGGTCTCGCTGATAGGCGTCACTTGGGTGCTACTGCGAGGTGAATTGATCAATGCCACGCGCATCGACTTTGTCTCGGGTGATTTGTTTATGCTGCTGGCGATTGCCCTCTGGAGCCTCTACACCTGGCTGTTGCGCGCTCGACCCGCCGAAATGTCGGGCTACAGCGTGCTCATCATGCAGATGGCGTGGGGGTTGCTGTTTGCCGTGCCCATGGTTTTGGCCGAATGGTTTTGGGGCGGTTATTCGGCCATCGCGTGGTCGCCAAAGATCTACAGCATGATTTTGTTCGTGGCGCTTGGCCCGGCTTTGCTGGCTTACTTGTGCTATCAACAGGCGGTCTTGCGCACGGGTTCGCAGTTGCCGATGTTTTTCTTGAATCTGACCCCGGTGTTTGCGGCGCTGTTGGCGGTTGTCTTGCTAGGAGAGTTTCCTGAGCTTTATCATGTGGTGGGTTTGGTTTTGATTGTGGCTGGAATTGTGTTGGCCAACCCTACTAAAAAATCGGTTTAATTTCGCACGAATTTTTTATTTTGAGGCGCTCGATAATGGTTTTGTCTACTTTCTCGCTTAAAGCTGCCGGCGTAAGGCTGCTGCTCAGTTGCGCTTGCCTGTTCGCCGTGGGCCCCGTCGTTGCAAACGATGTTCAGGGTAAATATCTTTCGACAAGCGCGCAACCGAGCTCCGGTTTTCCATTTTTACAGGGGGCGAACCTGACGCAAGCCGATGCTGCGTGGCAGTTTTATCAGCAAAATATGGGTCAACCGATGTCGACCTGGGCGCACACCGAGATTCAGCAACCGGCCGGTGGAACAGTTTTTTATCCTTTTTCAGGCCCAGACTTTGTGACGGCAGCACAGTTGTTTCCACAGGCAAGTCGCTTTGTGATGGTTGCGATGCAGGCTGCTGGAGAGCCAGCGTCGCTTAGCGACATGTCCGGTACGCGGGCGCAAAATTTTCAGGCAAAATTTTTGCGTGAATGGATGAAGTTCAGTCGACTGGCTTTTTTTCGGACAGATGATTTGAACGAAGACCTGCGTGATAAGCATGCTCAGATTGGTGTCACCACAATCTTGATCACGTTCGCGCTGTATCTGGGCTATGACGTAAAAGAGGTGTATCCGATTGCGCTTGACCCGACAAATGGGCAGTTTATACAAACGACCGGTGACTGGAAATCCGTACGGCTGATCATGAGCAAAGCGGGCAAACCGGTGATGCTTGATTATGTCAGCCTCGATTTGTCAGATGCCCATCTCAGTCAGGTTGAGTCCACTCGCGCTTGGCTCGAGCGCGAGTCACGCAACCCGGTGTTGCTTAAGGCCGCCTCGCACTTATTGCAAGAAACCTATTTTTCGATTTTGCGTGATATTTTGGTGGCAAACGCAAAAATGGTGATTCAAGACGAGACCGGTTTGAATTACACGCACTTATCGCAGATCGGACCCGTTGATTTGTACGGTGGTTTTTTGTATCCGCACGAATTATTCAACCGAAAAAAACAAGAGTCGTTAGCACAGGCATATAAGGACTCTAAAAATATCAAACCCTTGCCGTTTGCCTTTAGTTACAACAAAACGACAGAACGACGCAGCGTTCAGATTGTGCGACGTGCCGACTAAGTTCGCTTGTTAGGCAAAACGGTGAGTTTAACTATGGCGCGTGCGGGGCTTTAGCGTCCCGTCTTGCGTGCAAAGGCTGTGGTACTAAAGCTGCGGGTCGCGTCATTAAACGTTTGCGGATCGTCTACAAATAACGCGTGACCTGCCCGTGGCAAAATCTTTATCGTGATTAAATCCGCTGGGCGTTTTGCGAGTAAGGCGTCGGCCTGCTCTTTGAGCCAGGGTCGCGCGATATACAACACGGGTACGCTTTGCTTCTCAAGGGTTTCGCGCCAATATTCGCGCGGGTAGGGCTGATTCATCAATTGGATCGCGATGGTTGGCGGCGCTCGTAGAGCCGAGTCCAGTACCGCTTGAGCCAACAGGGGTGGTGGGGGCTCGCGATAGATATCTTTGCAAAATGCACGCAAATAGGCCTCGCGTTTTTTGGGGTCGTTCATAGTCTGTTGAAAAGTCGACGAGCGTCCGGCAGGTGGACGTCCTTCACCGACTGAATTGTCAATCAGAATCAGTCCGCGCAGCCCTTTTGGGTGATAGTTTGCTAAGTAGTCTAACGCTTCAAGCACACCAAGCGACCAACCCGCCAACACAAAGGTGTTGACCTTCGCAGCTTTTAAAAATTCGTCCATATCTTGCAGGCGTCTTTTTGGAGCGTGCGACAGCGTGGTGAGCTCAGAGAGCCCCTGCGAACGCGGGTCAAAGGCCAAGACTCTAAAGTGAGCCGCCAGCCCAAGCAACTGTTGTTCAAACACTGCTGCCGGCATGACCCAGCCCGGAATGAACACCAGTGTTTGTTCGCCTTTGCCCGCTTCTAGATAATGCAAGCGTACGCCGTCTGAAGTTTTGAAGTAATGATGTTTAATGGGGCTCGCTTGCGCGCAACTGGCCGCGAGCAGGCTCAGAGTGAAGTAAAAAATTTTCAAAGACGACTGAAGGCGCGTCATGGCTTTTGGCCTTTGCTGAGTCAAGCGGTAGGCAAAACAGTAAGCTGTATGATAGTGCAGGGTGAGCTAGACAGATTAGGGTGTTGAGCGCCCACTAAAAAATAAAAGAGAAGCGTATGGCAGACGTTAGCGGCAAGACCAAACTCTATGGCATCGTAGCCGATCCGATTGGGCAGGTTAAAGCACCTGAAATGATGCGAACGGTGTTTGAGCGGCGCGGTATCGACGGTGTGCTGATGCCAATGCACGTGGCACCTAAAGATTTACCGGCGTTTACGCAAGCGCTTCGTGGGATGCAGAACTTTGGTGGCATGGTGGTGACAGTGCCACATAAAACTACCATCGGTGCCTTGTGCGACGAAATCACGCCCGCAGCGCGCACAGTTGGCGCGGTTAATATCGTGCGACGCGAGGCTGACGGGCGTTTAGTTGGTGACATTCTGGATGGTAGCGGCTTTGTAGCGGGTCTGCGGCTTCATGGCATTGAGCCTAGAGCCCAAAAAATATTGTTAGTGGGCGCGGGTGGTGCAGCCAATGCGATTGCCTTTGCCCTTGCCGAGGCGGGTGCCGCGCAACTGGCAGTTTATAACCGCTCGTCGGATAAAGTCTGGGCCATGTTTGCACGGCTCAGCACACTCTACCCAAAAGTTGAACTCGTGCTGGGCACACGCGATCCGCAAGGGGTTGACCTGGTCATAAACGCGACCTCGCTGGGGATGGCAAACGCCGATCCGTTACCACTCGAGGCAAGTTTGCTCAAGCCCGAGCAAACCGTCGCCGACATCATCATGGCGCCTGCGCTGACCCCCTTGCTTGCCGCGGCACAGGCCAAGGGCTGTCGGATCCAGTATGGCGCGCCCATGCTGGCGTGTCAGATCGAGTTGATGGCTGATTTTATGGGGGCAAAATAATGCAGACGTACGATTATGTCATCGTGGGTGGCGGTACCGCCGCCTGTATTTTGGCCAATCGTTTGACCGCAGATGGCCGTCATAGTGTGCTGCTGCTGGAAGCCGGTGGCGAACCCAAAAGTATTTGGATCAATATCCCCGCCGGCTTTACCAAGCTACTGAACGATCCCGCTTATAACTGGCGCTTTGAGACGCAGCCCGAAGACGGCACGCACGGTCGTACCATTGCGATCCCGCGCGGTAAGGGCTTGGGGGGCTCGAGCTTGATCAATGGCATGATCTATGTGCATGGTCAGCGTGAAGATTACGATCGCTGGGCAGACTTGGGGGCGACCGGTTGGTCTTCTAAAGAGCTGATGCCTTACTTTGCCAAGCTTGAAACCTATTCGAAAGGCGAGGCGCCACGAGGCAAAAGTGGCCCGATGCACATTCACCAAGTCACTGAGCGTTATCCGTTGGTCGATGCGTTACTCAAGGCCGCAGTGCAAGACGGCCAGCCCTTGAACGAAGACTACAACGGTGCAGGCCAAGAAGGCTTTGGCTACTATCAGGTCGAGCAAAAAAATGGCCGGCGCTGGAGCGCGTTTGATGGCTATTTGAAACCCGTTCGACACCGAAATAACTTAACGGTGCACACGCGCGCCCACGTCACCCGCGTCAATGTCGAGGCGGGGGCTTGCACCGGTGTGACATATCAACAAAAAGGCGAGCGCTTCACGGTGCGCGCTGCACGCGAAGTCATCTTGTCGGCTGGTGCGGTGCAGACTCCGCAGCTGCTTGAGTTGTCTGGTATTGGCGACCCTGCGCTGTTGCAGCGCTTTGAGATCCCCGTGGTGCATGCGGCTAGGCGCGTGGGTGAAAACTATATCGATCATTACGCGACACGCATGAACTGGCGCGTTAAAAATACGCAGACGCTCAACGAGTTGGCGCAAGGCTGGCGTGTTGGCCTGGCAGCGTTGCAATATTTTGCAACACGCAAAGGGATTTTGTCGCTGGGCACAGGTTTGGCTCACGGCTTTGTGAAAACACGCGTAGCGTTGCCAACACCTGATGTGCAATATTTTTTCATGCACGCGACTTACGCGAACGCCGCTATTCGTAAATTGGATAATTTTCCAGGCATGACGATGGCGGTTTCGGGGTTACGCCCAACATCGCAAGGCAGCATTCATATCCAGTCTAAGGACCCGCTAGTTGGGCCCGCGATTAAGCCGAACTTTTTAGCTAACACCGAAGATCAGCAGGCGCTTATTGAAGGGATGAAAATCGCCCGGCGGATTGTCGAACGCCCGGCGCTGGCAAACTACATTGATTCTGAAATGAGTCCGGGCGCCAGCGTGTTAACCGACGAACAATGGTTGCATTTCGCGCGCGAGAATGGCCAGACGACGTATCACCCGATTGCCACCTGTCGTATGGGTTCTGATGATGAGGCGGTGGTCGATACTCGCCTGCGCTTTAAGGGTTTGCGTGGCTTGCGTGTGGTCGATGCCTCGGTGTTTAGAGCCATGGTGTCGGGCAATACCCAAGCGGCCGTGATGATGGTGGCCGAACGCGGTGCAGATTTGATTCTTGAAGATGCAGCGAAGCGCTAAGACTGCGTGAGTCGAATACAAGCTGATGCTCAAAGAGTCAGCAAAGCATTAAAGCCGCGCGATTCGAATACGAACTAATGCTGCAAGAGCCAATAGAGTGCTCAGACCATCGCTACCCAGGTAATTTCAAGTAGTGCAACGCAAGTGCTTTAAACGCTTCAATGTCCGGGTCGTGGGCGAGGATCTCATCGGCAATAATTTCGCCGACCGACTCAGCCATCGAACCGGCAAGCTTCGCATCTAAAAATAATAAACGTGAGCGCCGTGCAAGTACGTCTTCGACTGTGCGCGCATATTCGTGGCGCACGGCAAAGCGCACCATGGCCTCGGTGAGACCGCCACCAAGGTGACGTTCGGCGCCAGGTAACTGAGTGACCTCCTCTGCCTCGTCGCCATAAGCTTTTAAACCGGGAGCCTCGTACATGGGGTGATCGACCTTGCGACCCGTTTGTGCACCGACTAAGGCTAGGTTGGCTGTGACGCAGGCTTGGCGTTCGGGTAAAAGTTTGGCGTCCACACAGTGCTTCAACACGTCTTGTGCCATGGCACGATAGGTCGTCCATTTGCCGCCGGTGACTGTCACCATCTTGCTTTGGCTAATTAAAACAGTGTGCTCGCGACTGATCGCTTTGGTGTTGCCATCGTCATCTTTTGGTGGTTTGACCAGGGGTCGCAGGCCAACCCAGATACTTTTAATATCTTCGCGCGTGGGCGCGCGCGTCAGGTAGCGGGCAGATTCGCGCAAAATAAATTCGAGTTCTTCTGAATAAGGATCTGGCTCACGGTTCAAATCGTGGCGCGGTGTATCTGTCGTGCCGATAATGACTTTGCCTAACCACGGTACTGCAAACAGTACGCGTCCATCCGAGGTGTGCGGCACAATGATGGCGTGCTCGCCTGCTAAAAACTCGCGATCGACCACCACGTGTACGCCTTGGCTTGGTGCGACCATAGCGGTACTTGTTCTGCCCGCAGCCCCATCATCTTGTGCTCGTAGTGCATCGACCCAAACCCCAGCCGCATTGACGACGCAGCTAGCTTTAATTTGATAGGTTTGTTGCGTGTCGTGATCTTGTGCCACTAAGCCTGTGATTTGACCATTGCTGTGCGTCAGTTCAAGGGCGCTGCAATAGTTAATCAGCAATGCGCCGCGTTGTGCCGCGGTGCGCGCCAACGCCAGCGCCAGGCGCGCGTCGTCAAACTGACCGTCCCAGTATTTAACCGAGCCTTTTAAGCTCTGAGTGTGAAGATTAGGGACGTGCTTGAGCGTTTCTTGTGCACCCCAAAAGCGGGTACGCCCTAAGCTGCGTTTGCCCGAGAGTGCGTCATACAGGATTAAACCGGCGCCGTAGAACGGGAGCTCCCAAAACTTGTAGCAAGGCAAAACAAAGGCAAGTGGTTGCGCTAAGTGTGCGGCATTATGTAATAAGGTTGTACGCTCGTGTAATGCTTCGTAAACGAGCGAGACGTTGCCTTGAGCAAGATAGCGCACACCGCCGTGTACGAGCTTGGTTGAGCGTGATGAGGTACCTTTTGCAAAATCGGTCGCGTCAAGCAGTACAACGGAATAACCCCGCGAGGCCGCATCGAGCGCTAAGCCCAAGCCTGTAGCGCCTCCTCCAATGATGGCTAGATCGTAGGTTTGATTTTCGGCCAGACGTGCAAACAGCTGCGCGCGATCGGTGCGTAGCGGCGGATGCGGCGCCCGATCGGTGCGAAGTGGTGCACCTGGTGCGCGCGAGAGCTGTGTCGCTTGCGGTGTCTGTAGCGTCTGCGGTGCCATCAATTTGCCCAGCCTTTTGCGCGTTCGAGTGCTTGATGCCATCTTGCCATTTTTGCCTCACGGTCGGCAGGCGCCATGCTAGGCTCGAATCTGCGGTCAACCGACCATTGCGTGGCAATGTCTTTGGTGCTTGACCACAAGCCAACAGCCAAGCCTGCCAGATAGGCCGCGCCGAGTGCTGTGGTTTCGGTTACCTTTGGGCGTACAACTGGCACGCCCAGAAAGTCTGCCTGTAGCTGCATCAATAAATTATTGTTTGATGCGCCGCCGTCTACCCGCAATTCGGCCAGTGCAATCCCAGAGTCTTTTGCCATGGCGGCAAACACATCGGCCACCTGCAGCGCAATCGCTTCAAGTGCTGCGCGGGCAATGTGGGCTTTAGTCGTGCCGCGTGTCATGCCGATGAGCGTGCCACGGGCGTTGCCATCCCAAATGGGTGCGCCCAAACCGGTGAAGGCAGGCACCAGATAGGTGTCGGCAACGTCGGGTACGCTTGCCGCCAAGGCTTCGACTTCAGAGGCTGACGCAATGATGTTTAAACCGTCGCGTAGCCATTGGATGGTGGCGCCGCCCATAAATACCGAGGCTTCAAGGCAGTAGGTGGTGGCGGGCGCTTGAGCAGAGGCTTCAAGGCGTTGCCAACCGACCGTCGTAAGTAATTTGTTTTGACTGACCACCGGCGCATGCCCGGTATTCAACAGCATGAAGCAACCGGTGCCGTAGGTGTTCTTCGCCATACCAGGTTCAAAGCAGGCCTGACCGAAAGTTGCGGCCTGTTGATCACCAATCAATGAGCCGATCGGGATGGCGCGACCAAACAGGCTTGGCTCAGTGTGCGCCACGACACCCGAACTCGGCACGACTTCTGGCAAGAGCGCACGTGGGATCTTGAGCAAGGCCAGCAGTTCGTCATCCCAGGCAAGGGTGTGCAAATTGAACAGCAGCGTGCGTGAGGCATTGCTCGGGTCGGTAATGTGCGCCTGGCCCTTGGTCAGATTCCAGACCAGCCAGCTATCGATGGTGCCAAAGGCTAATTCGCCACGCTCGGCACGTGCGCGTGCGCCGGGAATGTTGTCGAGCAGCCAAGCGAGCTTGGTGCCTGAAAAATAAGCGTCTAAGACTAAACCGGTTTTTTCTTGGATCAACGCCTGATGGCCTTGTTGCCTTAAAGCGTCGCAGTGTTCAACCGTACGACGGTCTTGCCAGACGATGGCGTTAGCCAAAGGTTCACCAGTTTTACGATCCCAAAGCACGGTGGTTTCGCGCTGATTGGTGATGGCGATTGCCGCAATCGCTTGCTTAGGGCTGGTGTCGGCCAGCACTTGCTTGATCACCTGCAGTTGCGTCTGCCAGATCTCAAGCGCGTCATGCTCAACCCAGCCAGGCTGGGGAAATATCTGCTTGAACTCGCGCTGCGCACGATGCACCGCGCTTCCCTGCGCGTTGAACAAAATAGCGCGAGAGCTGGTGGTGCCTTGATCTAGCGCGAGGATGTGGGTCATATTCAAGAGTTTAAGGGCTAAATATTATTTATATTTTGGGTCGCTCAATGGCGAGATGTCTCATCATAAGCGCCCCATGCGCGGTTAACATGAACTGTCATAATAAAAAGCTAAGCTAAGAACTCGATCATTCATTAAATGAGGGATGCCATGAAATTCAAATTTTCTATCGCAACGGCTTCGACCGTTTTTGCATTAAGCGCCTCAGTTTTTACACCCGCCCAAGCGCAAACCGAGATTCAATGGTGGCACGCCATGAGTGGCGCCTTGGGCGAATGGGTCAACGATCTGGCTAAAGACTTTAACGACAGCCAAAAAGATTACAAAGTCATGCCTGTTTTTAAAGGCACCTATGACGAAGCTATGACGGCGGCGGTGGCAGCTTTTCGCGCCGGTAACGCCCCGCATATTTTGCAAGTGTTTGAAGTGGGCACCGCCACGATGATGGCCAGTAAAGGCGCGATCGTGCCGGTCACTGAAGTGATGAGCAAAGCCGGCATCAAGTTTGATCCTGCGGCCTACGTGCCGGCCGTGGCCGGTTACTACACCGCGCCAAATGGTCAGATGCTGAGTTTTCCATTCAACAGCTCAACAACCGTATTTTGGTACAACAAAGACGCGTTCAAAGCGGCCGGCCTGGATCCCGAAAAACCACCACTGACGTGGCCTGAAGTCACTGCGGCGGCAAGAAAATTAAAAGACTCTGGACACAAATGTCCGCTTACGACCAGTTGGGTCAGTTGGACGCAGCTCGAAAGTTTTAGCGCCTGGCACAATACCGAATTTGCCACGCAAGGTAATGGCATGAAGGGCAATGACGCACGCCTGACTCTCAATGGCCCTTTGCAGACGCGTCACATTCAAAACCTGGCAGACATGTCCAAAGAAGGCTTGTTTGTTTATAAAGGCCGAGCCAACGCGGCTGACCCCACGTTTGTTGCGGGCGAATGCGCGATGACGACGGGCTCTTCGGCACTGTACGGTAACGTTAAACGTAATGCGAAGTTTGCCTTCGGGACTTCGACCTTACCGTATTACGCTGACGTGCAAGGGGCACCGCAAAACACTGTGATTGGGGGCGCGAGCTTGTGGGTGATGGCGGGCCGTAAAGCGGATGAATACAAAGGTGTTGCGCAGTTCTTTGACTTCTTGTCGCGTCCAGAAGAAGCCGCAAAAAGTCATCAGCGTACCGGCTATCTGCCGTTGACGCTCGCCTCGTTTGAACTAACTGAAAAGTCGGGCTTTTATAAGGCGAACCCAGGCACCGACATTTCGGTGACGCAGATGATTCGCAAAACAACCGACAATTCGCGCGGGATTCGGCTGGGTAACTTTTTACAAATTCGCACTGCGGTCGATGAAGAACTCGAACAGGTGTGGGCTGGTAAGAAACCTGTCAAGGATGCGCTCGACTCAATCGTCAAGCGCGGCAACGAGTTGCTTGAGCGTTTTGAAAAAGCCAACCGTTAAGAGCGCAAGCGGCTTGAAGTGATAGAAAAAAAAGTACGCTTCAAGTCGCGTTGGCTGCCTTGGGTGCTGCTCGCACCCCAGTTGGCGATCGTCTTGGTTTTTTTCTTTTGGCCCGCAGGCCAGGCGTTATATCAAAGCGTGCTCGAAGAAGACGCCTTTGGTATGTCACGCGAATTTGTAGGCATGCAAAATTTCGTGCGACTTTTTAACGACCCGCTTTATTTAGAGTCGTTTCAAACTACAGCCTTGTTTTCAGTGTTGGTGGCAGTTTGTGGCTTGAGTTTGGCACTGTTGCTTGCTGTGATGGCCGATCGGGTGTGGCGGGCGGCCAGTGTGTATAAGACGCTGCTCATCTGGCCCTACGCGGTCGCACCCGCCGTGGCCGGCGTGTTGTGGTTGTTTTTATTTGCCTCGCCGATGGGGGTCATTGCTTTTGCCCTGCGTTGGTTGGGTGTGGACTGGAATCATCTATTGGATAGCCGTGATGCGATGACGCTCATCGTGGTGGCTGCAGTCTGGAAGCAAATTTCTTATAATTTTTTATTCTTTCTAGCTGGTTTGCAGTCGATTCCAAAGTCATTGCTTGAAGCGGCAGCGATTGACGGCGCAACCCCCTGGCACCGCTTTCGTACGATCGTGTTTCCGTTGTTGTCACCCACCACGTTTTTTTTGCTGGTGATTAACGTGGTGTACGCCTTTTTTGACACCTTTGCCATCGTCGATGCCACGACGCATGGTGGCCCGGGCAAAGCCACGTCAATCTTGGTTTACAAGGTGTATTACGATGGCTTTAAAGCGCTGGATATGGGAAGTTCAGCTGCGCAGTCTGTGATCTTGATGGTCATCGTGGTGTGTCTGACCATTGTGCAGTTTCGGTTTATCGAACGCAAAGTGCAATATGCTTGAGCACCACAAAAAATCATCATGATTGAAAGACGCCCCGGCCTGACCGTCTTGTCTCATCTGGTATTGCTACTAGGTGTCTTGATTGTGGCGTTTCCGGTGTATGTGACGATCGTCGCGTCAACCCAAACCACTGCACAAATTACGCAAGCGATTCCGATGTCTTTGGTGCCCGGCGAGCATATGCTCGACACCTATCGCGTCGCGTTGTTTGGCGGCAGCACTGAGTCGGGTGGGCGTATTTCACCGGCCTGGCCGATGATGTGGGTCAGCCTGGTCACCGCGCTTTTAATCAGCCTCGGAAAAATCACCATCTCAATGCTCTCGGCCTTTGCCATTGTCTATTTCAGGTTTCCGTTTCGGGGGCTTGTTTTTTGGATGATTTTTATCACCCTAATGCTGCCGGTGGAGGTGCGTATCGGACCCACCTACGAGGTGGTGTCCAATCTTGGCATGCTGAACTCGTACGCGGGACTGACGGTGCCCTTGATGGCATCCGCTACAGCGACTTTTTTGTTCAGGCAGTTTTTTCTGACAGTCCCCGACGAGTTGGTTGAGGCTGCGCGTATGGATGGCGCGGGCCCCATGCGATTTTTTTGGGATGTGCTGCTACCGCTTTCGCGTACAAGTATTGCTGCGCTGTTTGTGATTCAGTTTATTTATGGCTGGAACCAATACCTGTGGCCCTTGCTGGTGACCACCAACGAGAATATGTATCCGGTGGTGATGGGAATCAGGCGCTTGATTTCGGGTGACGCTTACACCGAGTGGAACGTCGTGATGGCGACCGCAATGCTGGCGATGCTGCCACCAGCCTTAGTCGTGGTGCTGATGCAAAAATGGTTCGTCAAAGGACTGGTAGATTCTGAAAAATGAAGCGAGCATTGAGTGAGCTCACGCTCAACAATGCCTAAACAAACAACCACCCAGTAAACAAACCCTCAAGCGTAAATCGACATGGCTGCCATTTCTTTAAAAAATCTTGTGAAGCAGTATGGCGTAGGTAAAGCCGCGGTGCAGGTGATCCATGACGTCTCGGCTGAAATCGGCGATGGCGAATTTGTGGTCATCGTGGGCCCTTCAGGCTGCGGCAAGTCAACCTTGCTTCGCATGGTGGCTGGGCTTGAAGAGATCACCGCAGGCACCATTTCAATCGGCCCGCGTGTGGTCAATGACCTTGAACCGGCCGAGCGCGACATCGCGATGGTGTTTCAAAACTACGCGTTGTATCCGCACATGAGTGTGTTTGACAACATGGCTTATGGTTTAAAGATTGCCCGCGTGCCAACGGCCGAGATCCGAGCCCGCGTCGAGAAGGCGGCCGGTATTCTTGAGTTGATGCCGTACTTAGAGCGCAAGCCGCGCGCGCTGTCGGGTGGGCAACGCCAGCGCGTGGCCATGGGGCGAGCGATTGTGCGTCAGCCCCAAGTATTTTTATTTGATGAACCCTTGTCAAACTTAGATGCAAAACTGCGTGCGCAGACTCGACTTGAAATTCAAAAGCTGCACCGTGAGTTGGGGATCACGTCGTTGTTTGTGACCCATGATCAAGTCGAGGCGATGACCTTGGCGCAACGCATGTTGGTCATGAATAGTGGAGTGATGGAACAGTTTGGCACCCCGGAAGAGGTTTATAACCGGCCAGCAAGCACGTTTGTGGCCAGTTTTATCGGCTCGCCACCCATGAATTTACTGAAAGCGGCACCGGGCGTGGCAGAGGGCTCGATTTTGGGGATCCGACCCGAGCATCTTGAGCTTGGCACCGAAGGTTGGGCGTTAACGGTCGAGGGTATCGAGCTGCTTGGCGCAGAACGCTTGCTTTATTGTCGCTTGCAAGACGAATCGCTGATTGTGCGTATTCACGAAGAGCAACAGGCACCGAAAGTGGGCGCGACGATCTATGTCAGACCGCGGCCAGACCGCCTGCACTTGTTTGACGCGCACACCGGGTTGCGCTTGTAAGGGTTTTCGCTAGGGCGTGCAAGACTCGTGCGTCACGTGCAAAGCGGCTGAACGTGCCTGTCTCAGGCCGTACCCACGAACCCCTAGCTACGGAAGGCTTCACTGTGATATCGTGCCGACATTAATGGGGCACAGATTGGCCGCACCCAAATATCGCTGCACCGATGCCAAATGATGGTGATATTGCCGCTGCGGTGTTTAAATGGTTGCCCGAGGCAGTGCTACGGCACCAGATTCTTGTAAAAAACCCTGAAGTTTTGTATGACTTCGCTCCTTTTATTCACAACACTTTTAAAAATGTTCAACCTTCAAAATCGGAGATTCTATGAAACGTCGTCACTTATTTGCGCTGTCGGCCCTGGTTGCCGCAACCTTCGCGTTGGGCGCACCTACCCAAGCGTTGGCTCAAAAGACTATTTTAAAATTCGGCTGGACCACAGTCGACAGCCCGACTGATCCTTACACAGTGGGTGCAAAGGCTTTTAAGAAGGCTGTTGAAGCCAATTCTAAAGGCTCGATCGAGGTTCAGCTTTATCCTAATCGCCAACTCGGCGAAGAAAAGCAGGTCATGGAGGCCGTACGTTTCGGCACGGTCGATATGACGATTATGACCAACGCTGTGCTTGCTCAAATCGAGCCCGCCTATCAAGTCAACGATTTGCCCTTTTTATATTCGAGCGAAGAACAAGCTCGCAAGGCATTAGATGGCAAGCTTGGCAATGATTTGTCGGCGCTGTTGGCCAAGAAAAATATGCTTGTGTTAGGGTATATGGAAGGTGGCTTTCGCCAGATGATCAACAACAAAAAGCCTGTTGGTGTGCCTGCTGATGTGACCGGCGTTAAATATCGAGTGATGCAAAATCCGATGTATATCGACATGTTCACCTCGTTGGGTGGCGCAGCCGTGCCGATGGCTTGGGGTGAGGTCTTTACTGCCGTTCAGCAGGGCACGATTGACGGTCTTGAGATTCCGGTCGCCGTGATTGACAGCTCAAAAATGTATGAAGTGACAAAGTTTTTGTCGATGACTAATCACACCTATTCGGCGATTGCGCTCTTGATCTCAAAACGCTCGATGGATAAGCTCACTCCCGAGCAAAAGACAGCGGTGCTCGAAGCCGGCAAGACCGCGACGGCTGAGCAGCGCGCAGCGGCGCTGGTCAACGAGAAAGCTTTGCTGACAGGCCTGGCGCAAAAAGGCATGATTATTAACAAAGTGGCCGATGTCGCACTTTTCCGTAAATCGGTTCAACCGATTTACGACAAGTCGCGTGCCGCTGTCGGTGATGCTTTGATTAATCAAGCACTCGACGCAGTGAAATAAGCGGGTTTAAAAAAGCGCTCGGCGACGGGCGCTTTTTTTTTAACAGTACTTTTGGATTGGAACAGCGCGATGCGGCAGTTTTTTGACAGGCTCGAAAGCGTTTTAAAGATGACCGCGGTCGTGATTGTGCTGCTGATGCTCTTGACGCTGAGCGCACAAGTTTTTTTGCGTTATGTGTTTGGTAAAGCTTTGTCATGGAGCGAAGAGCTTTCCTTGCTTGGCTTTGCCTGGGTCGTGGTGATTTCGACGGTGATTGGTATTCGTCGAATGTCTCACGCACGCATGGACTTGGTTATTGGCTTGTTGCCCAAGTCCTTGCATCGCACAGCAGAGGCCCTGGTGGCGCTCTTAATGAGTGCCTTGGGCATCTTTATTGCCTACGCAGGCTGGAACTATCTTCTCGAAACACGCGGCGCAACCTCGGCCGCCATTGGATTTCCGATTGAGTTTTTGTACGCAGCAGCACCCACCTTTGGGGTGTTAATTGCCTTGTTTTCTTTTGAACGTTTACTGCCCTGGGCGGAGTCGTTAAATGAGTAGCACCGCTTGGTTGTTGTCGGCAGGGTTTGGCGTTTTGATGTTGCTGGGGGTGCCGTTTGCTTTTGCGATCGGTATCGTCGTGGCGCTGTCTTTATTGGTCTCTGGCATTGAACCTATGCTGTTGCCGCAGACGGTTGTGGCCGGCACGCAATCGTTTTCGTTGTTGGCGATCCCATTTTTTATGCTAGCGGGTGAGTTGATGTCTGCGGGCGGGTTGTCGCAACGCTTAATCAAAGTAGCCGAAGTGTTTGTGCGCCATCTGACAGGTGGCTTGGGGCTTGTCACGGTGTTGGCCGCCGCTATTTTTGCCGCAATTTCTGGCTCTGCGCCTGCGACAACCGCGGCAATTGGCGCGATTATGATTCCGGCCATGGCCGAGCGCGGCTATAGCAAACCTTTTGCGACGGCGGTTGCGGTGAGCGCCGGCATTTTGGCCCCCTTGATCCCGCCGTCGATTGCGTTTGTGATCTGGGGTGTGATCGCCGAGCAGTCAATCTCGCGCTTGTTTAGTGCAGGGATTTTGCCTGGATTGTTGATGGCAGCTGGGTTGATGGTGGTTTGCTGGTGGCATGCCAAAAAACATAAGATCCCCACGCAACCACGCGCGACAATGGCAGAAATCCGCGCGGCCCTGCGCGATGGTATCTGGGCGTTGCTTGCACCCGCCATTGTTTTAGGGGGCATTTATGGTGGTGTCTTTACCCCGACCGAGGCGGCAGTTGTCAGTTGTGTGTATGCGCTCTTTGTGGGCACGGTCGTTGAAAAGCGTTTGAAATGGCGCGAATTGCCCGACATTGTGTGGCGCTCAACCAAAGTCACTGCGATTGTCATGTCGATTATTGTATTCTCGGCCGGCTTTGGTATTTTGGTTGCTCAAGAGCAGCTCGCACCTAAGGCAGCGACTTGGCTCGCCGCAAATATCCAAGAAAAATGGATTATGTTGTTGGTCTTGAATTTGGTGTTTTTCTTGGTGGCCGCGGTGATGGATGAAATCGCCATCATGGTCGTGTTTGGTCCGCTGCTGATTGCGATTGCCAATAGTTTTGCAATTAGCCCAATCCACTTTGGTGCGATTATCGTCACGAACGTGGCGATCGGTATGGCGGCGCCACCGATTGGTTATTGTTTGTTTGTTGGAATGGCGATTAGTGGCTTAAAACTCACAGATGTATCGCGCGTGATGCTACCGTTTGTGGGGGTGATGCTGATTGTGTTGATGTTAGTGACGTATGTGCCTGGCTTTGCGTTAGCGCTGCAATAGGTAAAAGGCGCCCAAGCGGCTTATCACGCAAATTTTGCATCCAGCGGGTCTTTGATCCCCACCTGCGCAAACCCCTTGGCCCGCAGCAAGCACGAGTCACACTGCTTGCAGGGCGCGCCAGTGGGCGCCGGATCGTAGCAGCTAGTCGTTTCTGAAAAATCGATCCCCAGCTCTAACCCCTTACGAATAATATCGGCCTTACTCATGCTGATGAGTGGTGCACGAATCTTGAGCCGTTGTGCACCTTCGACACCCGCCTTGGTGGCAAGGTTGCCTAAGTGTTCAAAGGCCTCAATGAACTCAGGGCGGCAATCGGGGTAGCCGCTGTAATCCATTGCATTGACACCCACAAAAATATCTTGCGCACCCAGCACCTCGGCCCAGCCCAAGGCAAAACTTAAAAATATCGTGTTTCGTGCGGGTACGTAGGTGATCGGGATCCCCGCGCTGATGTCATCCACAGAGTGACCTTTTGGCACGTCAATATCGGCGGTTAACGCCGAGCCGCCAAAGCTGCGTAGATCGATATCCAAAATCGCATGGCGCGCCACGCCGCGCAACTTGGCAAAGGCGGCAGCCCGCTCAAGCTCAATCGAGTGACGTTGGCCATAACGAAAACTCAGCGCATAAACTTCAAAGCCTTCGTGCTGAGCCATCGCCACCACGGTGGTTGAATCTAAACCACCACTTAATAAACAGACTGCTTTCTTAGACATAAGACGTGTGACCTTTTACTTCGCTGTCGGCATCACAAATTCAGCACCCTTGCCGATGGTTTCGGGCCAGCGCTGCATGATTGATTTTTGTTTGGTATAGAAGCGCACGCCTTCTTCGCCGTACGTATGCATATCGCCAAACAGGCTCTTCTTCCAACCGCCAAAACCATGCCAGGCCATGGGTACCGGAATTGGCACATTGATCCCGACCATGCCGACTTGAATGCAGCGACTAAATTCGCGTGCGACGTTGCCATCGCGTGTGTAGCAAGACACGCCATTGCCAAACTCGTGGGCGTTGATCAGGTCAACCGCCTCGCTAAAGTCTTTGACGCGCACGCAACCGAGCACAGGGCCAAAAATTTCTTCTTTATAAATACGCATTGAGGGGGTGACGTGGTCAAACAAACTACCGCCAGTAAAAAAGCCTTGCTCGTGACCCGGCACTTTAATCCCGCGCCCATCGACGACAAGTTTGGCACCTTCTTTGACGCCAACTTCGATATAGCCTTCGATGCGTTCAAGTGCCTGACGTGTGACGATAGGGCCCATTTCGGCGTCGAGTTCAAGACCATTTTTGATTTTGAGTGTTTTGGCACGAGCGGCAAGCAAGGGTACGACTTTGTCTGCCACATCGCCTACTAGTACGGCGACTGAAATTGCCATGCAGCGTTCGCCTGCCGAGCCATACGCTGCGCCAATTAGGCCATCAACTACCTGATCGATATCGGCATCCGGCATGACTACCATATGATTTTTAGCGCCACCCAAGGCTTGTACGCGTTTGCCTAAATCGGCACCACGTTGATAGATGTATTGCGCGATCGGTGTTGAGCCCACAAAGCTGATGGCTTTGACGTCTGGATGCTCGAGCAGTGCATCGACGGCGACCTTATCGCCTTGCACGACGTTAAAGACGCCGTCGGGC
>JABMMM010000078.1 GCA_013205565.1 Alcaligenaceae bacterium
CGTCTAAGCTACTTGCCGATATTTTTCATTTGAATGCGCGAGCAGACCCAGCCGATCAGCACGCACATGAGGACGCAAAAAACCAACCCCAGTCGCACCCCCATTGCGATCGAGATTTTAGCCACGGCGATACCGACCAACGCGGTGCCCAGCGCACTGCCTAGGGCACGAGTGGTTTGAATCAGGGCAGAGGCAACGCCCACGTCGCGCTGTTCTGCCAACATCTGCATGAACAGTGTGAAATTGGGTAACAAAAAACCAAGGCCCGCGCCGCAAAGCGACATCGTCAGCACGATCCACCAGGACGGACTCGTGGCTGAAAAGGTAAGGGTGAGTAAGCAGCCTGCGCCCAGCATGAGGCTGCCAAAAATCATCAGGCGTGCGGGCTCACGTTGCTGGGCAAACAGACGGCCACTGACGATGCTGCCCAGTGGCATGACCGCCACAAAGGGTGTTAACAACAGACCCGCGTAAGTAGGCGAAAAGCCAAACTCGTCTTGCAGTAGCAAGGGCAGGTAATAAATCAAAATAAACATGACGGCCCCTGACATTAGGCCAGCGAGGTTGAGCAAGCGCGCCTCGCGTGGTTGCAAAATGCGCAGCGGAAAAATCGGCGTGACAGCGCGACGCTCGATTGGGATCAGCAGCGCACCCGCGGCCAAACCCAACGCAATCAAGCCTACCGCCCAAAGTTGAACGGTCGTGTCGGTACTGCTCGACACCAGCTCAATCCCCGCTAAGGGGGCGCCCACGGCAATGACAAGTGTGAGTGATCCCAGCCAATCGATTCGAGGTGCGACGCTGCGGGTCGACTTGATCCAAGGAAAATATCGCCAAGTGGTATAGATTCCGACCAAAGCCGCAAGAGGCGTCACTAAAAAGGCCGCGCGCCATCCGAGAGCCTCGGTGACCGCGCCTCCAATCACGGGGCCCAAACCGCTGGCGACCGCAAAGCTTGACGAGGTGAGAACCATCCAGCGCACCCGCCGACGCGGATCCGGAAACAAATCGGCTGGGGCGGCAAAGGCGGTGGCCAGCAGCATGCCCCCGCCCCCCCCTTGCAATACCCTAAACCAGATCAGTTGCACCATGCTTTGCGACAGCCCGCTTAAAACCGAGGCCACCACCACAATCGCTAGCGAACACAGCATCAGAGGTTTGCGACCATACAGATCGCCCAGCCGCCCAAAAATTAGAATGCTGACTGCCGAGGCTAAAAAGTAGCCGGTTCCCACCCAGGCATAAAGGCTCAGACCATCAAGCGCTAACGCGACTTGTGGCAACGAGGTGCTAACAATCGTTGAGTCAAAGGCCACCACCACGGCGGCGGCGGCGATGCCTGACATGGCGAGCACCAAGTCGCGGCGCGTGGGTTCAGAGGGGGTGGACGACGGGGGGGTTGGTTCGGGGCGCTGCATCGTAAAGCTTAGGGGTTAACACCAATACAGACAGGATAGCACTCCTGAGGCGTACAGTTTCGGGGACAATAAGCCAATGAAGGCTGCACCAATCACTTTAAGCGCGCGTTAAGCGCCCCAAGCCCCGGAGACTGACTTGAAAAAAATCAAAAATAGCACCATTCTGAACCCCCAACGCCAGCGCTTAGGGTGGCTTGCGCTAGGCGCAGCACTGACGTGCGCAGGCTTGAGCGCGAGTGCTCAGGCTCAGCTGTCAGACTGGCCGACCAAGCCCGTGCGAATCATCGTGCCGTATTCACCGGGTGGCGGCACCGACATTATTTCGCGGCGCCTCGCGCTAGGCTTGGGGCCGTTGCTCAAACAGAACGTCATTGTTGACAATAAGCCCGGTGCCAACGGCATTATTGGCACGGACTTGGCGGCGAAGGCAGAGCCCGACGGGCATACCTATGTCATGGTGGTGTCTACCCACCTCATTAACCCACTGGTTATTAAAAATCTGCCGTACGATACTTTTAAAGACTTAATTGGCGTCACCGTGGTGGCCGATTCACCATTGATCTTTGTGACGTCGTCGCAGTTTCCGGCCAAAACCATGGCCGAGTTCACCAAAGCCATGCGCGCTAAGCCAGCGACGTACTCTTACGGCAGTTCAGAAAATATGACCAAGCTGGTGGGTGCCATGTATGCCAACTCCGAAAAGCTTGACATGGTCAGCGTGTCTTACAAAGGTGGTGCGCCCTTGATGACAGATGTCGTGTCAGGCGTGACAACAGTTGGCATCACTAGTATTTTGACCGCACGTAACTTTATGGATAGCGGCCGTTTGACCCCACTGGCGGTCACCAGCTCGCAGCGCTCGGCTGCCGTACCCAACGTGCCCACCATGCAAGAGGCCGGCGTCAAAGATTTTGATATTACGCAAAGCTATGCAATGTATGCACCGTCAAAAACGCCAAAGCATATTTTGAATGCTATGCAAAAAGCCGTGCATCAAGTGGCGATGTCGCCTGATATGAAAGCAGCCTTGGCCGATCAAGCTGCGTGGCCTGTTGCGCAACCTGTTGATGAGTTTAACGAGAGGATTAAGAAAGAAGCTGCGTTTTTACAAGACTTGGCTAAGAAAATTAATTTGCAGGGTGATTGAGTGGAGTAGGGTTTGATGTCGCAGTGGGTCGTCACCCAGCAGTCAAAGTAAAAATTAAATATACATAGACGCAGTCGCAGGAGCAAAGATGTCAGTTGTAAAGTTGTTGAACGAACTCCCCGCGCCCAGAGGTTGGGTACGGGCAGAGCTTGAGCAAGACTCGTCTTGGATTCGCC
>JABMMM010000079.1 GCA_013205565.1 Alcaligenaceae bacterium
AGCCACCACCGGGTTTGTTTTCGACGATGATGGGCTGCCCCAATTCTTTTTCAAGACGGACAGCAACTAGTCGCGCGAAGATATCGGTCGGACCGCCCGCGGCAAAGCTGACGATTAAGCGAATCGGGCGTTCTGGGTAAAGGCCTTGAGCGTGCACGGAGCTCACACCCAAATAACTAAAAATAAAGAGAACCGAGGCAAGAAAAAAATAGAATTTTAAAGTGCTAACCGTTCTTAAGTTTGTTCGCATTGCCGTCCCTTTTTTTATTTCTTGTCTTTGGGATTGTACCCACGAAGGGGCCGGGGCTTAACGCCTAATGACCGCCGCCCATTTTGCGTTGTTCAAAACGGCTTAAGAATCGCACCATAGGCCAAAGCAAAATCAAGTAAAAAATCGCCGCTAAAACGATGGGCGAGGGGTTATAAACCAAAGACTGCGCGTCGCGCGCGACCCGCAGTAATTCTGGCATGGCGACGGCGCTCGCGAGTGTGGTGAGCTTGATGACCTCGATAGTGTTACTGATGAGGTCGGGCATGACATTGCGCGTGGCTTGCGGAATCTGTATGTATAAAAGACTTTGCCAGTTTGATAACCCCGTTGAGCGAGCGGCTTCAATTTGACCTTTCGGTACGCTTTCAAGTCCGGCTCTGAAGATTTCGCCATAGTACGATGAGTTATTCAAAATAAAGGCGATCACAATCGCCACGAGTTTAGGCAAATCCCAGCCTAAAAAGGGCGTGCCGTAGTAAATAAAAATCAACAGCACCAGCGGTGGCAAAGCGCGAAACAGATCGATATAGACGGTTAACAGCGCGCGCGACAAGCGGCCAGTGAGCGTAATCGACAGCACGCCTACTAACAAGCCTGAAGCTAGGCCGAACGGAATCACCAATACCGATAACAAGAGGGTTGTGCGCAAACCCTGTAATAAGTAAGGCGCGACCTGAATAAAGATCGGAATATTAAAAAAATTTTGAAGCAACGCATCCATAATTTTTTATTGCTTCCAGCGAAACCGTGTTTCGATCCAACGGCCTAATATCACCACTGGAATAAAAATAAGCAAACATCCAACAGCCCCCATCATCAAAGGGGTGGCATTACCCGAGTTACTCATGGCGGATTGTGCATTGTTCAAAACTTCGCTCAGACCGACGACCGAGCCCAAGGCCGTGCTTTTAGTGATGGCGATGACTCGATTGGTTAGCGGCGCGACGGTGAGCTTTAAAGCCTGTGGCACCACAACGTGCAACATCGCCTGTAACCAGGTTAAGCCCGTTGAGCGTGCCGCTTCAGCTTGTCCCTTCGGAACCGATACGATGCCAGCCCAACAAATTTCTTCGACAAAGGCGGTAAGCACTAAAGACAGTGCTAGCCACGTTGCCACAAACGCGGACATAGATAATTGGATATAAGGAAAGGCAAAGAACAGCATCATGATGACCACGAGTGGCGGCAACGCACGCATGATGTCGGCAAAACAGATAATCAAAAAATTTAGTGGTTTATTTTTTAAAGCGCGCAACACTGCTAGCAGCATGCCAGCTAAAAGCCCAGTTGCTGTGACTACCGCCCCGAGTTGAACGGTGACGAGCATTCCCGCCAAAATGTCGGGCACATACTTGATGACAATTTCAAGATTAAAGAAAGAAAAAACTAAGGCCTTGAGATCCATTCGTCTAGGTTCTCAGATAACAGGGCCGGCAAGTGTTTGATGGCCAGAGTGAGTAGACAAATTGGCTAAGAACGCTTGCGTACGCGGCTGAGTCGGTGCACCAAAAAGCTGCTCGGGATGGCCTTGCTCAACGATTAGGCCTGCATCCATAAAAACGACGTGATCTGCCGCCGCGCGCGCAAAGCTCATTTCATGGCTCACCACCACCATTGTCATGCCATCTTCTTTCAGTGCGCGCATGACTTTGAGAACTTCACCCACTAACTCAGGGTCGAGCGCACTAGTCGGTTCATCGAACAAGACAATTTTGGGCCGCAGCGCCAACGAACGGGCAATGCCAACACGCTGTTGCTGACCGCCTGACAATTGATCAGGGTATGCCTGAGACTTGTCGGACAGGCCGACCTTAGCCAAGGCCTCAAGGCCGCGCTCGTCGGCCTGTTGTCGCGAAAGTTTTTGCACCTTTCTCAGTGCAAGTGTCACGTTGCTCAAGACCGACAAGTGGCGATATAAATTGAAGTGCTGAAACACCATTCCGATATTTTGTCGGATTCGATTCAGATCGGCCTTAGCTGCAGTGATGTCTTCGCCCTCTACTAAGATGGTGCCAGCGTTGGCGTCTTCAAGTCGGTTGCAACACCTCAGCAGACTGCTTTTACCTGAGCCCGAGGGCCCAATAATAAACACCATTTTTCCCTTCGCCACGCTTAAGTTGACCCCTTTTAGGACTTCGTGGTCACCATAAGATTTGCGTAAGTCGGTGATGCGCAGCATAAAGAATCGACCTGTCAGTGTTTGACTTCAGTTGGCTGTAGTTCGGTTCAGCACTTGAGTTCAACCGGTGTGGGGTCATAGCCAGGCATGTTTGGCACACCTTGACCTGGCACAATCGTGACAGCGGCCGAACCGGCCTCGGGTGTAAAGCTAAACCACTTTTGCGCAAGCTTTGACACGGTCCCGTTTTTCTTTAAACACTTCAGCGCCATCGAAATTTCATCACGTCCGGCTTTATCGTCAAGCCTGAACGCCAAAGACCATACCAAGCCCGTAGGCAGAGTGTAGGTCACGCGCACGGCAGAATTCTGTTTGGCGACCCAGGCGGCGACAGTGTTGCCTGCCATATTTGCGTAGGCGCGTCCGGATAAGACTGCCTGAATGGCATCAGCGTTGGTGGCATAGACGTCGTACTTGAAGCCGTATTTCGTCATGTTGTCACGCGCCCAGTTTTCGTAGGCAGAACCTTTGTTGACCGAGATAGTTTTTCCTTTTAAGTCTTCAACGCCCTTCATGTCGGCTGCGCCTTTTGCGACGACAAAGGCGAAGTCAGTGTTCAAATAGCCTTCTGAAAAAAGCATCGCCTTGGATCGTTCTTCAGTGACTGTCGTTGGGGCTAAGACAAAGTCATATTTTTTGGCGTTCATGCCTGGGATCAGGGCCGAAAACTCTGTGCCTTCAATGGTGATTGTTGTGCCTAGTTGTTTGGCGAGTGCTTGTCCAAGTTCAACGTTAAAGCCGTCGATGCCGCCGCCAAGCTTGGGCATCGCGTGCGGCGCAAACGTGGCATCGACACCGGTGACTAGGGGTTTAATTGCGTGGGCAGTGCTCAAGACACCAAAGGTTAAACTTGAACCGACCACAAGCGCGAGGGCGGCGCAAAAAGAGCGTAGTGATAAAGCAAAGTGATGTTTCATCGAAATTCCTTTTTAAGATTGTGGAAGTTTACCTAATGGTGCCCCGGGCCCGACTCGCTCGACGATGAGTTGGTAGTGTTCGGGACGCCGATGAGCAGCGAAATTAAAAATATGCTGCTTAAACGCATCGCCTAGCGCTAAATCAGCTAGACAATAAATCAATTCGTCGTCAACGCTTTGTGCCTGCGCCACGATTTCGCCACTCGGAGCGACGATGGCCGAGCCGCCGATCAGGTGATTGCCATCTTCATTACCGGCTTTGGCCGCGGCAGCTACCCACACTGCATTTTGATAGGCGGCTGCCTGCAGGGACAGCAGGTGGTGAAACATACGTAAGTGGCCGGGTTCATCCCAGTGAATGTTAAAGCTTGGCGTGTTGTAGCCGAGTGCGACGATCTCGGCACCTTGCAAGGCCAAGACTCGCCAGGTTTCTGTCCAACGGCGATCGTTGCATAGGCACATCCCAATTTTTGCTTGCATGGTTTCCCAGACATGAAAGCCCTCGTTACCGACTTCAAAGAATTTTTTTTCTAGATGCTGAAATGGCGCTGCAGGTTTGTGATCACTGTGGCCTGGTAAGTGAATTTTTCGATAGCGTCCGACAATGTTGCCTTGCTGATCAACCATGATGCAAGTATTAAACCGACGACCCTCTGGGGTGAGTTCTGCATAGCCAAGGTAAAAGCCGATATTGAGTTGCCGTGCCGTCTCAAAGAGTATTTGTGTATCGGGGCCCGGCATGGTTGGCTCAAAATAGCGTTCGATCGCTTCTTGCTCTGTCATCCAATAGCGCGGAAAAAACGTCGTGAGTGCCATTTCTGGAAATACGACAAGTCTAGCGCCGCGGCTCGCCGCCTCTTTCATCAGCTCAAGCAGTCTTTTAACCGCTTGCGCGCGCGTGTCTTGCGGTTGAATCGGGCCGAGTTGCGCGACTGCGAGGCCAAAGGGGCGTTTGTTCAAGGGTGCTCTACCATTTTTATGACTTCCTGTTTACGCTGTCAACGTCGTTTCTGTTTGGACCTATCCAAGCAAGTATCAGGCCAGCACGGGCTGACGTCCTCGTGCAGTCAAGGACAGTCCGACGCGCGCGACGGTCGCCTCGAGCTCTTTAATAGTCAGAGAATCGATTTTCATGCCGGGTGCTCGGAGGGCGTTACTGCGAATGGCCCCCCGTTGTTGATAAATATATTTACGCAAGGCTAAGCCAATTTTTGGTTGAAACTCATAGCGAATTAACGGGCAATAGCGATCAAAGACTGCTGCAGCACCTTTTACATCTCCTGAGGCAAAGCGGTCATAGATACCGACCAAGACTTCGGGATAAGCAAAGCCGGTCATAGTGCCAACGGCGCCGCGCTCGAGTTCTTCAAGAAAATACACTCCACCTAAGCCGCCAAAAATTTTCATTGCCTCGTCGCCAGCCAATTCGCGGATCCGGCTAATTTTTTGACCAACAGGGGGCTCTTCCATTTTGATCATCTGCACGCCGCCCTCTTTACCTAAACGAGCGACTACCTCGGGGCGTATCTCTGTGCCGAAGGAATCCGGAAAATCATGAATCACCACCGGAATGCTAAGTGCATCGGCCACGGCCCTGTAGTAATCAAATAACAGCGCATCGTTGGCATGATCGAGCGGGGCCGCGAACACTGCAGCGGCGCCAAGCGCCTGCGCTTCGAGTGCCTGTTCAATTGCGCCGGTGATGCCGTGCGCGCGTACACCGACCCAGACAGGCACTCGGCCATCGGTATGTTTGACGAAGGTCTCGATCACTAAGCGTCGCTCAGCATTAGAAAGTTTGTGTAGTTCGCCTAAAAAGCCGAGAATCGCTAAACCCGTGACGCCGGTATCGATCAAAAAATCAACAAGTGTGCAGATGCTTGCGGGGTCGACCTTTAGTTGATTGTCAAAAGGGGTTGGGCAAATCGTGAAGACGCCTTTGGCGTTTAAAGGAACAGGCATTTGGTATTCGTCTCAGTCAGGTTTTAAATGTTTGGAGGTCTGCGCGCCGTAAGTCCAGCGCTTATTGACTTTGATTCTATCTGCAATTGTTTAGTTTGCGCCAGCGACTTGTTCAGCAAACGTCAAAGTCAAGCGAGTTAATA
>JABMMM010000080.1 GCA_013205565.1 Alcaligenaceae bacterium
AAGACAGTTTTGCTATGTGCTGGGTTCGGGGCGAAATTTCAAATTTCACCAACGCCTCTTCTGGGCATTGGTATTTCACCTTAAAAGACGAGGCGGCCTCGGTGCGTGCCGTGATGTTTCGCGGTCGCGCGGTGGCAACAGGGTTTACCCCTAAGGTGGGCGATTCGGTCGAGCTCAAGGCTCGGGTCACACTGTATGAGGCGCGCGGCGAATACCAGTTGCAGGTCGAACAATTACGGCGTGCAGGGTTAGGCACTTTGTTCGAGGCGTTTGTTGCCCTCAAAAATAAGTTGGCGGCTGAGGGTCTGTTTGCCGCTGAGGCTAAGCGCGCGCTTGCGCCTTACCCTAAAGCGATCGGTATCATCACGTCGCTGGGGGCGGCGGCGTTGCACGACGTTTTAACGGCGTTGGCGCGCCGAGCGCCCCATGTACCCGTGATTATTTACCCGGCGTTGGTGCAGGGCGCTGCTGCGGCCGTGCAGCTGCGTCAGGCGCTCGCACTGGCCAACGACAGAAAAGAGGTCGACACTTTGTTGTTGGTCAGGGGCGGGGGCAGTCTTGAGGATCTGTTTAGTTTTAACGATGAGGCACTGGCGCGCGATCTCGCCGCAAGCGTGATCCCGGTGGTGTCAGGCGTTGGACACGAAACTGATTTTACGATTGCAGATTTTGTGGCGGATGTGCGCGCGCCGACTCCCACCGCGGCAGCAGAACTTGTGTGCGCGACGCGCCAGTCGCTCAGCGAGCGTGTTTGGCTTGCCGCCAGGCAAACAGACCAGTTACTCTCGCGCCTACTCGAGCGTTTAGCCCAACGGGTCGACCGAGCCGCGCTTGGTGTGGTGGCACCTAGCCAGCGTTTGGCACACCAGCTCGAAAAAGTCTCTGGTCTTGGGCGCCGTCTGGCGTCGGCGTTTTACAAGCAGCGAGAATACGCGCGTTCGCGTCAGGCGCGTGCGCACCTGCGGTTAAGCTCTGCGTTGCCAGATTTGAGTCCGGTGCGCCTGCGCCTGCTGCGCGCGGCAACCGAACTTCAGGCCGGCCAGAGCCGTTTGTTATTGCGTCAGCAAGGCCGGCTCGAAAGTGCGAGCGCGCAACTACGCGCGCTCAGCCCCGAGCACACTTTGGCGCGTGGCTACGCGATTGTGCGAACCACCGAGGGCCAAATCCTCAGAGACGCGCTGAATGCTCAATTCGGGCAGACGCTTGCGCTCACGCTCGCCAAAGGTGCGTTAACAGTCAAAGTGAACTAATTATTCAATCTCTTTAACCCTGTTCTCAACAAGGCTGGCCTTGCGGCAAGTCCCGTGTCCGATACAATAACGGTGGTTATTTGTTTGACCCACATTCAAAAAGGATTTTGCAGCAATGGCCCATACGCTCCCAGCTTTGCCTTATGCCATCGACGCTTTGGCACCTACTATCTCAAAAGAAACGCTCGAGTTTCACTACGGTAAGCACCATCAAACTTACGTGACCAACCTGAACAATCTGATTCCGGGCACCGAATTTGAAACCGCTTCGCTCGAAGACATCATTAAAAAATCTTCAGGTGGCATGTTTAACAATGCCGCTCAAATTTGGAACCACACCTTTTACTGGAACTCACTTGCGCCGGCCTCGGGTACTGAGCCTAGCGGTAAGCTTGGCGAGGCAATCCAGGCTAAGTGGGGCAGTGTGGCTGCGTTTAAAGAGGCCTTTAACAAGTCTGCCGCCGGTAATTTCGGTTCGGGTTGGACTTGGCTGGTTAAAAAGCCTGACGGCTCACTCGACATTGTCAATACAAGCAATGCAGCAACACCGCTCACCACAACGGATGTAGCGTTGCTGACCTGTGACGTCTGGGAACACGCCTACTACATCGACTACCGCAACGCACGTCCGAAATATCTCGAAAGTTTCTGGACGCTTGCTAACTGGGCCTTCGCTGCCAAAAACTTCGGCTAAGCCTCGCTGCATATAAAAAAAGCCGACCCGAGGGTCGGTTTTTTTTCGGGTGCAGTTTTGGGCTACAGTAGCAACGAAAGAGCTTCTACTCACAATTCTATTTAAGGATTTCTGTCATGTCCAACCAAGCCTTCATCTGTGACGCGTTACGGACCCCTTTTGGTCGCTATGCAGGTTCGCTGTCGTCGGTGCGCCCAGATGATTTGGCTGCGATACCGATTCGAGCGCTCGCTGAGCGTAACGCTAGCATCGACTGGGCAGAACTAGACGATGCGTTGATGGGCTGTGCCAATCAGGCGGGCGAAGACAATCGGAATGTGGCCCACATGGCGACGCTGTTGGCGGGGCTGCCCGTGCAGGTGCCCGGCGGTACGATTAATCGTTTATGTGGGTCGGGGATGGATGCTGTGGGCACGGCAGCGCGCGCTATTCGCTCGGGCGATGCCTCGTTTATGTTGGCCGGCGGCGTTGAAAGTATGTCGCGTGCACCCTTTGTGATGGGCAAGGCAGACTCAGCGTTTTCGCGCAGTGCCTCGATTTATGACACGACGATTGGCTGGCGCTTTGTAAACCGTTTAATGAAAGCGAAGTACGGGGTGGATTCAATGCCTGAAACGGCAGAAAACGTGGCAGACCAATTTAAAGTTTCGCGCGAAGATCAAGATTTATTCGCGATGGCCAGTCAAGAAAAAACGGCTGCCGCGCAGGCCTCAGGGTATTTCGACAGCGAGATCGCAGCGGTCGCAATCGCGCAAAAAAAGGGCGAGCCGTTACTGGTTACCCGCGACGAGCATCCGCGTCAAACCAGTCTCGAGGCGCTCGCAAAACTCAAAGGCGTTGTGCGCGAGGGCGGTTCGGTGTCAGCGGGCAATGCATCGGGTGTGAACGATGGGGCGGTGGCGTTGTTGCTGGCCAACGATATTGCGGCCAAGCGTCATGGTCTGACGCTGCGTGCGCGTGTCGTCGCAATGGCAACGGCTGGCGTTGAGCCGCGCATGATGGGGATTGGTCCAGCACCAGCCAGTCAAAAGGTGTTGGCGTTGGCCGGCTTGACGCTTGCGCAAATGGATGTCATTGAGTTGAACGAAGCGTTTGCGGCTCAAGGCCTCGCTGTCACGCGTTTGCTTGGCCTAGCCGACAACGATCCTCGCGTGAACCCCAACGGAGGTGCGATTGCGTTGGGTCACCCGCTCGGGGCAAGTGGTGCACGCTTAGTCATGACGGCTGTCCATCAACTCGAGGTCATCAAAGGGCGCTATGCACTGTGCACGATGTGTATCGGTGTGGGCCAGGGCATCGCCATGGTGATCGAGCGCGTCTAATCTTTGAGTGTGCGGCTGGGCGCGCCGCAAAGGTTTGCGCGTGCCCAGAACGCGTTATTGAAGGCCGGTGATCTTTTTGCCTGCGCTCACACCACGTTTGGCAAACCAACCTTGCTCCATTTCAAGCGTGTAGCGCACTGGCACGCTCGAGCAGTGCGAGTTTTCAGTCAGAGGCGCCATATCGGCAATATTGGTGATGGTGCCATCGTCCAAGACAAAAGCGATCGAGAGTGCAAGAAACGTGTTGCGCATCCAAAAGCACTGCACGCTCGGTTGCTCAAAGACAAACAACATGCCGTGATTCGGTGAAAGCTCTTTACGAAACATCAAACCGCGTGAGCGACTGGCCTCAGTGGAGGCGACTTCGGCCTGAATCAGGTGCATACCGGCCGCGAGTTGTTTGATCGCCAGTGGGCCAGGGGCTTGAGCGATTTGGCCGACCGACTGCGTGGTGTAGCCCACGAGGCACGCAGCACAAAGCAACAGCGCAGCCCTAAAACCGCGCTGCTTGACAAGCATGAGCACATTTCGCATCTTTACTATCCAAGGGGTTATTCACCCCGATAGTTTAAGCCGCGGTTATATTTGTTGCTTGTTTGCCTTTAGGACCTTGAGTGACTTCAAAAGCCACTTTCTGGCCTTCTTTCAGGGTTTTAAAGCCGTTCATTTCGATGGCTGAGAAGTGAGCAAAAAGATCTTCTCCACCATCGTCTGGGGTCACGAAGCCAAAGCCTTTTGCGTCGTTAAACCATTTCACTGTGCCGGTCACTTTAGGACCGTTACTTGTAGCTGAGTCTGACATTGCGCCTGCCTCTTTAAGCAATATAGGAACTAAACGAAAGCGAACTGATTTTTTGTTTTATTATCAAGATGCTTTCGGCGTTTCTTTACCCAAAGATTCTTGAGTATTGCAAGATATTGAGCAGATTTGCGTCAGACGTCAAGTCACAAAGCCCAAACCAAGGGTAATACAGGATACGAAAGCGCCGAATATGTCACAAAAATGAACATTTTAGCCTGGATTTGCCACCCGATTATGTCTACCCGCACCTCGCTTCCCCCGGATCTTGTGGTCGAAAAGCTCACCGCAAAGACCGCACCTCCACCGATGTTCAAGGTGATTTTGCTTAATGACGACTACACCCCTATGGAATTTGTCGTTCACATCCTCGAGAAGTTTTTTGGTAAAAACTCCGAGGATGCGTTTCGCGTCATGTTGCAAGTTCACCACGAAGGTAAAGGCGTCTGCGGAGTCTATCCTTTTGACATTGCTTCAAGCAGGGTGGCGCAGGTGGCTCAATATGCGCGCGCCCGTCAGCACCCTTTGCAATGCGTGTTAGAGCCCGCAGATGATGCCTGAAACACGCAAAAAGAGGCGAAAACAAATACATTTTGAAAAGCTTTTTTACTCGTTGTAACGATTGCGCCGCGGAAAGCATAGAATATGAATCAACGGCGTTAATGACTGATGAAGGACGGAGGAATTGTGATTTCGCAAGAGCTTGAAGTTAGCCTACATATGGCGTTTGTCGAGGCACGTTCAGCTCGCCACGAATTTATTACGGTCGAGCACCTGCTGCTATCGCTGCTTGACAACGCAGCCGCGATCGAAGTTTTAAAAGCCTGTGTCGCGAATCTGGACGAGCTACGCAGTCATTTGCGCAAGTTTGTCACCGACAACACGCCTGTGATTCCAGCGGGCACCGAAGTCGACACACAGCCGACCTTGGGTTTCCAACGGGTGATTCAGCGCGCGATCATGCATGTGTCGGCGGGCGGATCTTCCAAAAAACCGGTGACTGGTGCGAACGTGTTGGTCGCGATCTTTGGCGAAAAAGAGTCGCATGCGGTGTATTACCTGCAGCAGCAGGGTATCTCTCGTTTAGATGTCGTAAACTTTTTATCGCACGGCATCAGCAAGGCCACACCAGCAGAAGCGCCCGCTTCAAAAGAGGCCTCTGGCAACGGTGACGAGCAGGGTGGCGAAGCGCGCCAGTCGCCGCTTGACCTGTATGCTCAGGATTTGAATGCGCTTGCAAAAGCGGGGCGTATCGACCCGCTGATTGGTCGTGAGCACGAGGTTGAACGCGTGATTCAAACTCTGTGCCGTCGCCGCAAAAACAATCCGCTCTTAGTGGGCGAGGCGGGCGTGGGCAAAACTGCTATTGCCGAAGGCCTGGCTTACCGAATCACTCGCAATGAGGTTCCCGAGATCTTGCAAGACGCGCAAGTGTTCTCGCTTGACATGGGCGCTCTGCTCGCGGGCACCAAATACCGTGGCGACTTTGAGCAACGCTTAAAAGGCGTCCTTAAACAGTTGCGCAATAATCCGCAGGCAATTTTATTTATTGACGAAATCCATACACTCATTGGCGCGGGCTCTGCGTCGGGCGGCACATTAGACGCCTCGAATTTGCTCAAGCCAGCCTTATCGTCTGGGCAGTTACGCTGTATCGGCGCGACGACTTATACAGAGTTTCGCGGGGTGTTTGAAAAAGATGCTGCGCTTTCTAGACGGTTTCAAAAAGTGGATGTGCCAGAGCCTAGTGTGGCTCAGACCATTCAGATTTTGCGCGGCCTAAAAGGTCGCTTTGAAGAACACCATGGCGTGAAGTATTCGTCGGCGGCTCTGACTGCAGCGGCCGAACTGTCGGCTCGTCATATCAACGATCGCCATTTGCCTGACAAGGCCATTGACGTGATTGATGAAGCGGGCGCCGCACAGCGCTTGTTGCCACGCTCAAAGCAAAAGAAGGTGATCGGCAAAACTGAAATCGAGATGATCGTCTCTAAGATTGCACGCATTCCGCCACAGTCGGTTTCGAACGATGACCGCAGCAAGCTTGCGACACTCGACCGCGATTTGAAAACGGTGGTGTATGGGCAAGATGGTGCGATCGAGGTGCTGTCGTCTGCGATCAAGATGGCGCGCTCGGGTCTGGGACGCCCTGAAAAGCCCATCGGTGCCTTTTTGTTTTCAGGCCCGACAGGCGTAGGTAAGACTGAAGTCGCCCGGCAACTGGCGTTTACGCTAGGCATCGAATTGCTGCGTTTTGATATGTCAGAGTACATGGAACGCCACACGGTGTCGCGTTTGATTGGTGCGCCGCCAGGTTATGTGGGGTTTGACCAAGGCGGTTTGCTGACCGAGGCAATCACTAAACAGCCGCATTGCGTGCTTTTGCTCGACGAGATCGAAAAAGCGCATCCGGATGTCTTTAATATTCTTTTGCAAGTCATGGATCATGGCACGCTGACTGATAACAACGGCCGCAAAGCGGATTTTCGTAATGTGATCTTGGTGATGACCACCAATGCGGGCGCCGAGGCGTTAAATAAACCCAATATCGGGTTCTCGAATACCCGCGCCAGTGGTGACGAAATGGGTGACATCAAACGCTTGTTCTCGCCCGAATTTCGCAATCGACTGGATGCGATCGTGCCATTTTCTCAGCTTGATCAGGCTGTGATTTTGCGTGTAGTTGACAAGTTTTTGATGCAGCTCGAAGATCAGCTGCACGACAAACGCGTCGAGGCCAGCTTTACTGAGGCGTTGCGTGCGCACTTGGGTAAAAATGGCTTTGATCCTTTGATGGGCGCACGCCCCATGCAGCGCTTGATCCAGGATACTATTCGCCGCGCGTTGGCCGACGAGCTGTTGTTTGGCAAACTCACAGACGGTGGCTCGGTGATTGTGGATATAGACGCAGAGGGCAAGGTGTTATTGACCTTTGGTCTGCGCCCAGACAAGTCGCAAAAGTCGGTTTCGGGATCCGACCAAGAAGCTGAACTCCTTCATTAACCTGAGCGGGCGGTCTGGGGCTTAGCATCAATGAACGCGTCTGCGCCGTCAGCGAGTTTTTTGCTGACCTGTCACCATTGCGGGGCAGCTTACCAGCGCCCGGTTCTGGCGCCTGGCGAATGGGCGCAGTGTGAGCGCTGCGATCACGTGCTCGAAACTTACTCGGTTTTCAGTCCGCGCGCCTGGTTAGCCGTTATCCTCGCGACGCTAGTGATCTTCACGCTGGCCAATGCGTATCCGGTCGCCACGCTGCTGATTTCTGGCAAAGGGCAAACCGCTTCTTTTTTTGATGCCATCGTGATTACCTGGGAGTCCGGCTACCCCGAGGTGGCCGTCGTTGCCTTTGCCGCAGGATTTTTTTTGCCGGCGGTGCAATTACTGCTTTTATTGTGGGTGTTCTTCGCGCTGTCGCTTGGGCGCCTGCCTCTGTTCTTTGACAGGCTGATCGCACTGATTGATCTGCTCAAGCCGTGGTGCATGGTGCCCGTATTTTTAGTGGGTATTTTGGTGTCAGTCGTGAAATTAGTGGGCTTGGCCTCGCTGGTGCCTGGCGTGGGTTTATTTGCGACCGCAGTGTCTGCGATTTTTATAACAGCTCTGACCCGTTTGTCTGCACACAAGATTCTTTGCCTGGCGCACGACTTGAGCCTGCCGGTGGTGCATGAACCGCTGCCCAAGGCACCATCGCCCACGCTGTTTAACCGGACGTGGGCTCTGATTCTTGCAGCTGCCATTCTCTATATTCCGGCTAATTTATTGCCGATTATGCAGATTAACTCTATCGCGGGCAACTCCGCTCACACGATCATGGGGGGCGTGATCGAACTCGTGGGAATGGGGTCTTACAGTATCGCCGCCGTGGTGTTTATTGCTAGTGTGGTCGTGCCCTTGTTCAAGCTGGTCTGTTTGGCCGTCTTGGTGTACTTGGCCCAGCAACGTGCGACGCACGCCCTAAGAGCGCGCACGCACCTCTATGAAGTGGTCGAATTTATTGGGCAGTGGTCGATGCTTGACGTGTTTGTTGTGATTTTGCTCTCTGCACTCGGGCGTTTCGGCGCCTTGTTGACGATTGACCCAGGCGCCGGAGCCGTCGCGTTTGCTGGGGTTGTGATTTTGACCATGCTGGCGGCCTTGGGTTTTGATCCCCGTTTGGCCTGGAGGCGTGCTGGCCACCGCAGGCATCTTTATCCAGAGTCTGCCAAAATAGCTCCTGTTGCTTAACGTAAGCCCTTTTTTTAGGAGTCCGGCATGCCGGAGCAGTCGACTCAAGATCAGACCGCGCGTTTGCCGCGCGTCAGCCAGCGCCCGACACGCAATATGGGGTGGGTTTGGTTGATCCCGATTGTGGCGGCCTTGATCGGGCTCTCAATTGTCTATCACAGCTGGTCTAAGCAAGGCCCACGCGTCCTCATTACGTTTTTGTCTGCGACGGGCCTTGAAGTGGGTAAGACGCAATTGCGTTATCGCGATGTTGTGATTGGTGTAGTTAAAGACATTCGCCTGACTGAGTCGCGCGAACAAGTCGTGGTCGAGGCCGAACTCAACAAAGATTCGGCGGGGATGGCCAATGAGTCGACTCAGTTTTGGGTGGTGAAGCCGCGGATCGGCTTTAGTGGCGTCTCGGGGTTGTCGACGCTGATGTCTGGGGCATACATTGAGACTGACACCAAGCACGGCGCGCTGGGTAACGCGACGAAAAAACAGTTTGTTGGCCTCGAAGATCCGCCGCCAATCACAAGCGATCGGCCGGGTTCGCGCTTTACTTTACGCAGTGAAGACCTAGGGTCTTTGAGCGTTGGGGTGCCGGTTTATATGCGTCGGCTACAGGTGGGTATGGTGACAAGCTACAAGCTTGAACCTGCTGGGCAGTTTGTCGAAATCGAGGTTTTTGTCGACGCACCCTATGATCGTTATGTCGATGGCAGTACGCGTTTCTGGAACGAAAGCGGCATCGATGTGACCCTTTCGGCCGATGGCATGCAAATCAATACGCAGTCGCTTGTCTCTTTGATCTCTGGGGGAGTCTCTTTTGGGTCGTTTGGAAAGCCCCGTGATATTGATGAGATCGGGCGAGTCTTTAAACTGTATGACAACCGTCGCACCGCTGAAATCGAACCGCAGGGTCTTGCGGTGCCGATCTATATGCGGTTTGATCAGCCCACCCGCGGTCTGAAGGCCGGTGCAATGGTTGACTTCAATGGCGTCGACATTGGTGTGGTCAATAGTGTTGCGCTTGATTTTGATGTGACGACCAGCCGCTTCTTTACCTCGGTGAACGCCACGCTGTACCCCGAGCGTCTGGGAACCGTCTACCGAGAGATGAATATGGCACGCCGCTCGGCCGCCCAACTCGCCAGCTCACTCGCACTGATGACGAACCGCGGCCTGCGTGCGCAATTGCGTACGTCTAATATTTTGACCGGGCAGTTATATATTGTGCTCGAAGATTTTCCTAAGGCGCCCAAGATTGCGACGGTCAAGGCTGAGTTGCCGTTTAAGATGCCGACCGTAGCCTCTGATGACTTGGATAAACTGCAGCAGCAGGTCGCTAGTATTGTTGGCAAGCTCGATAAAATCCCTTTCGAGTCAATCGGTAACGAAGTCAACGAGATGATTAAGCAGATCAAGTTGCTGAGCATCACACTTGACAAGTCAGTTGTGCCTAAGCTTGCTACGACGCTCACACAAATGGAACTGACGATAAAAAATCTCAATACGCTGATCACGCCTGGCAGTCCGATGACGGCGAGCGCAGAGGCCATGCTCGAAGATCTGAGGCGCAGCTTGAGTTCGTTGCGAGGCGTCACCGACGCGTTGCAGGCACAACCCGACGCGTTGCTCAGGGGGCGTCAGCCCAAACCCTATTCACGCGAGACGCTTGGAGCGCCTTTACAATGAAATCCTTCTTGCTTTGTTCGGCGCTGGTGCTTTTGGGGGGCTGTTCAAGCCCACCGGCCTATCACTACACCTTAAGCTCTGCGGCGGATCGGGCGCCCAGCGCAGCACTTAGCGTGTTACCCACTCCAGGCGCTGCGAAGGCGTACGTACTGGGCCCCGTGACTGTGCCCGCTGAGGTCGACAGTACGATGCTCGTGACGCGTGAGCCCAATGGTCGTTTGCTGCTCTTGAGCGACGATCGCTGGACAGCACCCTTGTCTGCACACCTTCAAAGCGCTCTGGGCCTTGAGTTAACGCAGGCGCTGGGGATGCCGCCGCTTCAAAACATTACGCAGGCCTTGACCCTGACAACTGCGACGCTGGTTCAGGTTGATGTACAACGTTTTGACTTGGTGCCGGGGCAGTATGTCGCGCTCGATGCCTTATGGCGTCTGCGCTTTGAGCAGGGTGCGCAAGTCTTGACTTGTTTCTCGCGTTTTAAACAAAACGTCGAGATCGGTGTCAGTGCTTTGGTTTTGGGTCAACAAAAAAATACGCAACTCTTGTCTGCCCAAATTGCGCAGGCACTGAGCACTCGTAAAGCCCCGTCCGAGGCGTCGTGTACGCGCACGTGAACGTTGCGTGCACGTTTACGCTAAGCCTTGCCGGTGCTACCAAAGCCACCGGTGCCGCGCGAGCTTTGCTCAAACTCGTCTACGACGCTGAACTGTACTTGCGCCACGGGTAAGACCACTAACTGTGCCAGCCGCTCAAGCGGCTGCAAGGTGTATGCGGTTTGGCTGCGATTCCAAGCAGAGACCATCAGAGGGCCTTGATAGTCTGAGTCGATCAGACCCACCAGATTGCCCAAGACGATCCCGTGTTTATGACCAAGCCCTGAGCGGGGCAAAATCACAGCCGCGTAGCCTGGGTCGGCTACATGAAGCGCCAGACCGGTCGGGATCAAGTGGGTAGCGCCGGGCTCTAAGACCAAGGGCGCCTCCAGACAAGCACGCAGATCCAGTCCTGCTGAACCCGCCGTTGCGTAGGCCGGTAGATGTTCGCGCATGCGTGGGTCTAGAATTTTTAATTCGACGGCTTTCACAGCATTTTCCTCGGAGCGGTGCGGCGGCGTTTGTCTTGCTCGGCGCGACGTGTATGCCAGACTAAGAGGCCGACGCTAAACAGTACGACAAAACCCAGCGCTGAATAAATCAGTGATTCGCGCGAATGTTTGGCGGCATCGACACTAATTGCCGCTAAATAACCGGGAGCGAGCAAAGCCGGGACCCATAAGATTCCTGACAAAACATTTGCCAGTTGAAACTTTTTTTCAGACATTTTCATGACGCCCGCGACGGTGGGGATCAGGCAGCGTACCGGCCCTAAAAACCGCCCGATCAAGACAGCTAAAAAGCCATACCGATAACAAAGCAGTCGGGCGCGCGCCACAGAACGACGATGCGTTTTTAGCACCTTCAGACGCAAGATGCTCGGCCCGAGCCACTTACCCAGCCAGTACGACAAAGCATCGCCAAGCACGGCTCCGGCCATGCCCCAAAGCAGAATTGGCGCGATTGGAAGGGTACCGCCGCCGACCAGACCGCCGCTCATCATTAATAACACTGTGGCGGGTAGGAAGATGCCGATGATTAACATCGACTCGCCAAAGGTCATTAAAAAAATGATCGGGCCGGCCCACGCCTGATGCGTCTGAATAAATTGCCCGGCCTCTAAAATGAGTGCATCCATTGAGTGTGAGCTTTAAGTTTTTTGAGGAAGCCGCGCGGCAATCGCAGCGATCAGCTGGCGCGTGACGTCTTGTTTAGCGCTTGTCGGCAGCGGGTGTTCGCCTTGTTCGTCAAAAATACTGACGGTGGTGTGTTCAGCGCCCATCACGTGCTGCGCCAGATTGCCGATTAGCATCGGTATTCCTTTGCGCAGGCGTTTGGCTTGTGCGAATTCAGAGAGTCGCTCGGTTTCGGCTGCAAAGCCAACGCACCAGGGCGCATTCGGCAAGGCTGCGACAGTTGCCAGAATATCGGGGTTTAACGCAAATTCTAAGCTTGGCGTGTGTGTGCTGGCAGCCAAAGGATCTTTCTTGATTTTGTCGCTCGCAACGTTTGTCACCCGCCAGTCGGCCACGGCAGCTACAGAAATAAAAATATCTGTTCTGGCGATCTGTGACAGCACGGCCTCGTGCATTTGCTGCGCGGTTTGCACGTGAATGCACGGCACGCCATAGGGCTCAGGCAGGGCGGTCGGACCCGAAATCAAGGTGACTTCGGCGCCCGCTTCAAAGGCGGCTCGCGCCAGTGCATAGCCTGTCTTACCCGATGAACGATTAGTGATCACGCGCACCGGATCAATCGGCTCGACGGTTGGGCCTGCGGTGATCAGGACGCGTTTGTTCTGCAGGAGCTTAGGCTGAAAAAACGCAACGAGCTCTGCCAAAATTTGCAGAGCTTCGAGCATTCGGCCATCGCCCGTTTCGCCACATGCTTGTTGTCCAGAACCGGGTCCCAATACGGCGACACCATCTTGCTTAAGTTGCGCGACGTTGCGCTGCGTGGGAGCTGCCGACCACATTTCGCGGTTCATGGCGGGTGCGACTAGCAGTGGGCAAGCGCGTGCCAGACAAAGGGTTGAAAGCAAATCATCGGCGCGGCCTTGTGCCAATTTAGCCATGAAATCAGCCGAGGCCGGTGCGATTAAGATCGCATCGGCGCCGCGGCTTAAGTCGATATGAGCCATGTTGTTAGGGATACGAGGATCCCAGGCATCGTTAAATACCGGGCGTCCGCTGAGTGCTTGCATTGTCACGGCAGTGATGAAATGCGTTGCGGCGTCGGTCATGACAACATCAACGGTCGCACCTTGCTCGATGAGCCGGCGCACCAGTTCGGCAGATTTATAGCAAGCGATTCCACCGCTTAGGCCCAGAACGATTCGTTTGTCATGAAGCTCTTGCATGGCGACCTCGCAGACGAAGAATTTCGTCTAGAATCAATAGGATAGCACCGAGTGTAATGCAGGAGTCGGCGACGTTAAAGGCGGGGTAATACCAGTCTTGCCAATAAAACAATAAAAAATCAATCACATGACCGTAGAGCAGTCGGTCAATGACATTGCCAAGCGCCCCACTTAAGATCAGCGCCAAGGCAAGCAGCAAGCGTGGTTGCGTGCGATTGTTGTGCATCATCCAAAGCATAAAACCTGAGGCGCCTAGCCCGAGCACTGAAAAAAACCACCGCTGCCAACCGGCCTCGTCGGCTAAAAAGCTGAACGCGGCCCCGCGGTTGTACAGCAAAGTAAAGTCAAAAAAAGGCAAAACTTGCGAACGTTCGCCGTAGCGAAAGGTGGTGTCGAACCATATTTTGGTCAACTGGTCGGCCAAAAGTAAAATTGCTGACAGCAACAGCCAGCGCGTGAGGGTCGCTTGATCTTTAAGCGAGCGCTTTGGCTCAGTCGTGTCTGTCATCGTGGTTAGTCGCTCGCCCGCATGTCTTGCGTTTCGCGCGCTTCCTTTAAGCTACTCACGCAACGACCACAAATATCTGGGTGCTGAGCCTCAAGACCGATATCGGCGCGCCAGTGCCAACAACGTTCGCATTTTTTATGAGGAGAGGGTGCGATGCTGATTGAAAGCTCATTTTGACCGGCGTCCGTAGCGGCCCGCACACTCACGCGCGAGACAATAAAAACATAAGGTAATTGTTCGGCCACGCTCTGTAGCAAGGCCAGGTCACTGCCAGAAGCGGTCAGGTCGATTTCGCCTTGTAGCGATGAACCGATGCTGCCAGCGGTGCGAAGCTCTTCAAGCTTGCGTGTGACCAGTGCCCGGATTTCGCGCAGACGACCCCAGCGCTGTTGCAACAGGTCAGCGTCGGTGATTGTAGGCACGACGTGATAGCACTCGGTAAAGATCGTGACACGCTGGTCTGCTGGCAGACTGGCTAAGGTCTTGTCGCCCAGCAGGCCCCAGGCCTCTTCGGCCGTAAACGACAAGATTGGTGCCATCAGCTTAAGCAGGGTCTGGGTGATGTGCAGTAATGCCGTTTGCGCCGAGCGACGCGCCAGACTCTTAGGCGCTGAGGTATATAAACGGTCTTTCAAAACATCAAGATAAAAAGAGCCTAAATCTTCAGAGCAAAAATGCTGCAACCTGGACATGGCCGGTTGAAACTCGTATTGTTCAAAGCTTTTGAGCACCTCAGCTTGCATCTGCGCCGTCATCGCCAGCGCGTACCGATCGATTTCAAGCATGCTTTCGGTTAGTACGACATCTTTTGCCGCGTCAAAGTCAGCTAGGTTGGCAAGTAAAAAACGCAAGGTGTTACGAATACGACGGTAGCTTTCTACTACGCGATTCAGGATTTCATCAGAGATTGAGAGTTCGCCAGAGTAGTCGGTGCTGGCGACCCACAAGCGCAAAATCTCGGCGCCCAGGCTGTCAGAGACTTTTTGTGGCGCAATCACGTTGCCCACCGACTTACTCATTTTGCGACCCTGGCCGTCCACGACAAAGCCGTGTGTCAACAAACTGTTGTAAGGGGCACGGCCTTCGAGCATGCAACCGGTTAACAGCGACGAGTGAAACCAGCCTCGATGTTGATCTGAGCCTTCAAGGTACAGGTCGGCAGGCCAAGGCAACTCGCCGTGTGAGCCTTGTTGCGCATTGTTTAAACCACCTAGCACGGTCGCGTGCGTGGTACCAGAATCAAACCACACATCGAGTGTGTCGCGATTTTTTTCGTATGTATCGGCATCGGGGCCCAGCAAGTCTGCTGGTTCAACCGCTTGCCAAGCCTCGATGCCGCGCTGTTCAACCAACTTGGCGACGGTCTCAAGCAAGGCAGGGGTGTCAGGGTGCAGGGCGCCGGTTTCTTTGTGAATAAAGAAGGCTATGGGTACGCCCCATTGGCGCTGCCGCGATAAGGTCCAATCGGGTCGATTCGCAATCATGGCATGTAGGCGCGCGCGACCCCAGGCTGGGTAAAACGCAGTGGCTTCGATGGCGGCAAGCGCACGGGTGCGCAGCGTCGGCGCGTCGTCTTTAGGAGGCACGTCCATTCCGGCAAACCACTGACTGGTCGCACGGTAGATGATGGGCGTCTTGTGGCGCCAGCAATGCATGTAGCTATGTGCGTGCGGTTCTTGCTTGAGCAGGGTACCCGCTTGCGTCAGCGCTTCGACGATTTTTGGATTGGCCGCCCAGATGGTCAAGCCACCGAAGCCGGGCAAACTCGGCACGAACTTACCATCGCCCATCACAGGGCTGATGATGTCGGCATCTTTCATGCCATTGGCTTTGCAGGATAAAAAGTCCTCGATACCATAGGCGGGTGCCGAATGCACGACACCTGTCCCGGTATCGAGCGTGACGTAATCGCCCAAGTAAATGGGAGCTGTACGTTGGTAACCCGCGTCAAAGCGCGCAAGCGGGTGTTCGAACTCGAGTTTATTTAACGCTTGTCCGAGGCAACGCGCAATGACTTCGCCTTGCAGGTTCCATTCTTTGAGGCAAGCCTGCACACGATCGAGCGCGATCAGCAGCAGCGCGCCTGTGGCCGGTGCCGGGCTCACGCGCACCAAGGCATATTCAAACTCAGGGTGCAGGTTTAATGCTTGGTTTGAGGGGATGGTCCAGGGGGTGGTTGTCCAGATCACGATGGCGCCGGGCTCGACGTCTTGCAGGCCAAAGGCTTTTGCCAGCGCAGTACGATCGATAAACGGAAACGCGACGTGCACAGCGGGGTCTTTACGATCGGCGTATTCAACCTCAGCCTCGGCCAAAGCCGAACCGCAATCAAAGCACCAGTTCACGGGCTTAAGGCCCCTAAAGACATAGCCTTTGTCTAGGATTCGACCCAGCGCACGAATTTCGTTGGCCTCATTGCTGAAGTTCATGGTCATGTAGGGGCGGTTCCAGTCGCCCAGCACACCGAGTCGTTCAAAATCCTTTTTTTGGCGTTCGATTTGCTCAAGAGCGTAGGCGCGCGCCTTGGCTTGCACCTCAGCAACCGGCAAATGCTTGCCGAATTTTTTTTCAATCTGAATTTCAATCGGCATGCCGTGGCAATCCCAGCCCGGCACATAGGCTGCATCAAAGCCGGCCATGTTGCGGCTTTTGACGATGATGTCTTTTAGGATTTTGTTGACCGCATGCCCAATGTGGATGTCACCGTTCGCGTAGGGCGGGCCGTCGTGCAGTAAAAACGTGGGGCGCCCTTTGCTGGCCTCGCGAATTGCCTGATAGACGCGTTTTTCTTGCCATTGTGCCACCCACAGGGGCTCACGACGAGGCAGGTCGCCACGCATCGGAAACGGAGTGTCGGGCAGATTGAGTGTTTGTTTATAGTCCATGGGGCGCAAAATAAGCCCGCGCATGCTGTGCATCGGCATGCATGGCGGCAGTCAAAGTTGGGAGATCAGGAAACTTCTCTTCGTCTCGAAGATGTTTGAGAAGCTCAACGCGGATGAGTTTACCGTATGCATCGATATTGACATCGAAAAGATGGGTCTCGAGCAAGATGCGGCCATCGTCTTCGACGGTTGGACGTACGCCCAAGCTTGCCACGCCAGACAACGCGGTTTGCGCTAAGCCATGAACGCGTACAACATAGATCCCCGAGCGGGCGGCACACCGAGGGGTGACGCGCATATTTAAAGTGGGCATGTTGAGAGTGCGGCCCAGTTTTTTACCGTGCACGACGTGACCGGTCATGGTGTAAGGGCGCCCGAGCAGGCTTTGGGCCTGTGTCAGATCGCCGGTCGCCAGCGCGGCACGGACCTCAGAGCTTGACACACGATGGCCGTTGAGGTCTTTAACTTCCGACAGCGTATCGACGTGCAGGCCATGTTGGGCCCCGATTTTTTTAAGCAGCGAGACATCGCCCGAGCGCTGTCTGCCAAAGCGAAAGTCTTCGCCAACGATGAGCCATTGCGCCTGAAGGCCCTGAATTAAGAGTTTTTCGATAAAGTCTTGCGCCGACATCTCGGCAAATGCCCGGTTAAAACGTGCGAGGACGACTTGCTCAATGCCGGCCAGCTCGAGTGCACAGAGTTTGTCGCGCAGGCCGTTAATTTGAGGCGGCGACAGCTCAGGGCGTCGGTTTTGCTCAGCGAAGAATTGTCGGGGATGCGGCGCAAACGTTAAAACGGTTGGCACCAAAGCACCCCCGCGCGCGGCGTCCGCAACTTGGCTGAGCATGGCGAGATGCCCTAAATGGACGCCGTCAAAGTTACCGATAGACAACGCGGTGGGCCGACGCAAAAGCGGGGCGCGAGCTTGGCGAAAAATGCTGAAAGAGGTATTCACGAGCGACAGTTTACAATTTCGTACTGTCTTGTTTATGAAAACCCATGTCCGAACCCCAAATTTTGCGCTGTCGCTTCGTTATTTTGATCTCTGGCCAGGGGTCAAACATGCAAGCGCTTGTGCACGCATGCCGGTCAAAGGCGTGTGCGGGCGAGGTGGTTGCGGTGATTTCTAACCGGGCTCAGGCAGGCGGTCTGAAATGGGCCCAGGATCTGGGGCTGGCCACTGAAGTGGTGCCTCATGTCGATTTTGCGACACGCGAAGCGTTTGACGCGGCGCTGTCTGCTGTGATCGACCGCTACGCGCCAGATTACGTGCTGCTGGCTGGCTTTATGCGCATCTTGACGCCGGCCTTCGTTGAACACTACACCGCGCGCCTCGTGAACATTCATCCGTCTCTATTGCCAGCCTTCCCGGGCATGCACACGCATGCGCAAGCCTTAGCAGCAGGCGTGCAAGGTCACGGTTGCACCGTGCATTTTGTGACGTCGGTGCTTGATCACGGGCCGATCATTGCGCAAGGTGTGGTGCCCGTCTTAGCGAATGACACCCCCGAAACGCTCGCGGCACGGGTCTTGACCGTTGAGCACCAGGTGTATCCTCAAGTTGCAATCTGGCTCGCACAGTCGCGAGTCCAACTCATGCCCGATCAGCGCGTTCAGGTTGAAGGTGTGCCCAGGCGCTTATTTGTATCGGAGCACACTCAGTGATTGATTCTAAAAAAACAAAACGTAGCCCCTCACCAACTGGGTCAGAGAAAAAAAATGGCATAACAGGAGCCTCGCGCCCGGGCACAAAAGAGGCGGCACGAGAGGCCGCGCGTGCCAGCGGCACGGCCTTGCCCCGCAAAGGCTCTGCTACCGAACGACTCATGAACGCGACGCCGTTTGCGCAGCGCTCGGGCGGTGGCTATTCTGGCGACCGAGCGCCCGGCCTGCGCGGCGAACCGCAACAGTCGACCTACACCGGGCGGGTGAAGCCCCGGTTGCCGCCCATGACGATTCGCTTAGACCAGATTCGGCAGGTGCTTGATGAGGTTTTAACCTGGCGTTTTGCGGCAGACTCTGTGGTGTCGCACTGGTTTAGAGCGCATCCCAAGCTTGGCGTGCGCGATCGCGCCGAGGTGGCGGAGGTGGTGTACGACGTGCTGCGCAACTTGAGACGTTACCGACAGTTAGCCGAGAGCGGTGTCGGTAATGCGGTGCGCCGCCTGGCGATTCAAGGCGCCATTGTGATGATTGACAACGGTCGTGTGCGCGAAGTGCTCGATCCGGGTGAAATCGCCTGGCTCGATCGTCTGGCGCAAATTGACGAGCAGTCCTTGGCCGTCGAGGTGCGCACAAGTCTGCCAGACTGGCTGTTTGAGCGACTGCAACACATGCCCGACCTCGAACAGCTGGCACACGCTTTGAATCAGCCTGCGGCGCTCGATATCCGAGTCAACCCAATGAAGGCTGAGCGCGACGAGATGTTGGCCGATTTAACGCGTGGTAACGCAGTGCGGCACGCGCCGGTTGCGACGCCTTACTCACCCTGGGGGATTCGTCTGACCGGCCGACCCACCATGAATAAATGGCATCAGTTCGAACACGGTTTAATCGAGGTACAAGACGAAGGCAGCCAACTACTCGCTTTATTGGTTGGCCCGAAGCGTGGCGAAATGGTGGTTGATTTTTGCGCCGGTGCGGGCGGTAAGACCTTGTTGTTGGGTGCACTGATGCGTTCAACGGGGCGCCTGTACGCGTTAGATGTGTCGGCAACCCGACTCGCAAAAGCTAAACCACGCTTTGCCCGTAGTGGTTTGTCAAATATTGTGCCGGTCGTGCTTGAACACGAAAACGATACGCGCGTCAGACGCCTGGCCGGTAAAGCCCATCGCGTCCTGGTTGATGCACCGTGCAGTGGAGTTGGAACTTTGCGTCGTAATCCAGACCTAAAATGGCGCCAGTCGGTACAAAGTTTGCAAGAACTCACGGCTTTGCAGGCTCGGATTTTGGCCAGTGCCTCACGCTGCGTTGCACCGGGTGGGCGTTTGGTTTACGCCACCTGCAGCGTCTTGATCGAAGAAAATCAAGCTCAAGCCGAGCGGTTCTTGGCAGAACATCCAGATTTTGTCTTGCTTGACGCTGCGCAGTTGCTTGCAGCGCGCACGCCCTTGCAGCTTGAAGGTCCTTATTTGAATCTCAGGCCAGACGTGCACGGGACCGATGGCTTTTTTGCTGCAGTCTTTGAACGCCGCAAGGCCGGTGCTTTGATCGAGCCTGAAACCCAGACGCCTGAAGTGGGGCAGACGCTTATGTCCGAGCCGACTGAGGTGTCTGAGGTGTCTGAGGTGATTGCCCAGGCGAGCGGCGAGGCGAAGAAACCAAGTCGAACAAAGAAGCCTAAAAAAGAAGTCGGGTCGGCGCCCAGTGTCGCTGTAGACGCGACAGACGCGGTAGAAGCGGTAAAAGTTGCAGAAGCGGCACCACCGCCAGACCTGGCCACGCCCGTTGAGCCGGCGCTGGTCCCAGCACCCGCCTCGGCGATCGACGCTTTTGCAGCGTTTCTTGCTAAAGAAGAGGACAGAGCGGATCAGTCAGGCCTGGCAGACTCTGAGGATTCAAAACCCTCGAAGCCTGCTAAAAAGCCAAGAGCCAGTCAAGCCGCAGGGCGCACAAAAAAGGCTTAATCGTTTGATTTTACGCAAAAACCTTGTGGGTTTTGTCGGGTCAAAGCGACGGGGTAGGCTAAAATGCACCTGACTATTTTGTCGTAGGCGGTCTATTTATTTATGAATGAAATCATTTCCTTTGTCGCCGGTGGTTTGTTGCAGGCGTCTTGGTGGCAAGTTGCTTTGATTGCGCTGGGTCTCACCCACGTCACAATTGCGGCGGTTACCATCTTTTTGCATCGCAGCCAAGCGCATCGCGGGCTAGACTTGCATCCGGCCGTCATGCATTTTTTCCGGTTTTGGCTGTGGCTAACGACTGGCATGGTCACGAAAGAGTGGGTATCCATCCATCGCAAGCACCACGCGCGCTGCGAACGCGAGGGGGACCCTCATTCTCCGATGATTTATGGCATCGGCAAGGTACTGTTTAGCGGTGCTGAGCTCTATCGGCACGAATCGAAAAACGCTGAAACCTTGTCAAAGTTTGGTCACGGAACGCCTGATGACTGGGTTGAGCAACATATTTATGCTCGCTACAGCGCCCGCGGGATCTTGATCATGCTAGCAATTGACGTCGCGCTTTTTGGCGCTTTGGGCCTGACGGTCTGGGCGATTCAAATGGCGTGGATTCCGTTTTGGGCCGCCGGCGTTGTCAACGGCGTGGGTCACTTTTTTGGCTATCGTAATTTTGCTTCGCCCGACACCAGCACCAACGTGTTCCCGATTGGTATTTTGATCGGTGGCGAAGAACTCCACAATAACCACCACGCCTTCGGCACGTCAGCTAAGTTCTCAAGCAAATGGTACGAACTTGACATTGGTTGGGTTTATATTTTGGGCTTACAAGCCGTCGGTTTGGCTAAGGTCAAAAAAGTCGCCCCCCGTTTGAGGCTTGAGGCGAGCGGCAAAGCTGGGGTGGATGCGCGCACCCTGCAAGGTGTGATTGCCCATCGGTTTGAGATTCTTGAGCGCTACACCAGCATCATGAAAGTCGCTTGTCGTGCTGAGCTCGCTCGCCTGAAAACTTCACCGGCGCAAGACTCAGATACCAGCCACACAGATGCGCTTGCTGCCGCCACGCACTGGCTAGGGCGTGGCGATGAGACCTTGCCCGCTGTTGAACGTGCGCGCATCGATCAGGCCTTATCGCAGACCGCTGCGCTTGCAACCTTGGTGCAAATGCGACGCGAGCTAGCCAAACTTTGGGACAGCTCCACCGCCTCGAGCGAGCAACTGCTGCACGAATTGCAAAACTGGTGCCAACGCGCCCAGCAAAGCGGTATCGCTAGCCTTGAAGAGTTCGCCTTACGCCTACGCCGCTATGCGGCATGATAGACAAACTTAACGCACCTCAGCGCGAGGCAGTCACACTGGCCGCGCAACATGCGTTAGTACTGGCAGGTGCGGGTAGTGGTAAAACGCGTGTGCTTACCACACGCATGGCCTGGTTAATTCAAACCGGTCAAGTCAGTCCGCAAGGCTTGCTCGCCGTAACTTTTACAAATAAAGCAGCACGCGAAATGCTAGCGCGCGTGGCAGCGCTCATGCCGCTTGATCCGCGTGGCTTGTGGATTGGCACCTTTCACGGGCTGTGTAATCGTATGCTCAGGGCGCATCACCGCGATGCTGGCTTGCCTCAAGCATTTCAGATTTTAGATACGTCCGATCAGCTCGCCGCGATCAAACGCTTGCTTAAAGCCAACGCGGTCGATGATGAAAAGTATCCCCCGCGCGACGTGCAACGTTTTATCAACGGCGCAAAAGAAGACGGTCAACGCCCGGGCGATGTTGAGGCGTTTGACAGTTTTCGTCGGCGCATGATTGAGATTTATACCCTCTACGAGGCGCAATGCCAGCGTGAGGGGGTGGTAGATTTCCCAGAGTTGTTATTACGCGCCTACGAACTACTGTCGCGCAACGAACCCATTCGCTCGCACTACCAACGGCGTTTTCGTCATGTATTGGTGGACGAGTTTCAAGATACCAACACACTGCAATACAAATGGCTCACTCTGTTGGCTGGTGGCGGCGCCATCATGTTTGCAGTGGGTGATGATGATCAATCGATCTACGCGTTTCGCGGGGCAAACGTTGGCAACATGGCTGACTTTGAGCGCGACTATGCCCATGGTACGGTCATTCGGCTTGAGCAAAACTACCGCTCGTTTGGCCACATCTTAGATGCTGCCAATGCGCTGATTAGTCACAACGACGGGCGGCTAGGTAAAAATCTTTGGACAGAGCAGGGCGAAGGTGAGCAGATCAGGGTGGTTGAGCAAGCGACCGATCTACTTGAGGCTCGGTGGCTAGTGGATGAGGTCAGAGGATTGATCTCTGATGGGCGCGATCGCAGCCAAATTGCGGTGCTTTACCGAAGCAATGCTCAGTCGCGTGTGATCGAACACGGATTATTTTCTTCGGGTATCGCCTATAAAGTGTACGGTGGCTTGCGCTTTTTTGAGCGACAAGAGGTTAAGCACGCACTGGCTTATTTGCGTCTCATGGCCAACGCCAATGATGACACTTCGTTTATGCGAGTGGTGAATTTTCCGCCTCGCGGCATTGGCGCGCGCACACTTGAGCAACTTGGCGATCAGGCAAAAGCTTTTGATACCAGTTTGTCTGCTGCGGTGGCGCGTGTGGCGGGCAAAGGCGGATCGAATCTTGCTCAGTTTGCGCTGATGATTCAACGCCTGGCACACGAAACGCGTGATCTACCTTTGCCAGAGATGGTTGAACACGTCATTGCCCAAAGCGGTTTGATCGAACACTATCAGCAAGATCGCGAAGGTGCGGATCGCATCGAAAACCTAAACGAACTTGTGTCTGCGGCGGCGGCGTTTGCCACAGAGGCAAACGTATCTGGTTTGCCGGGAGGCGTCGTGATGGTGTCTGATGCGCGGACGAGTACTCTTGAGTCAACGCCCGCTGACTCCGACTTGGCCGAGTCCTTAACGCGTTCGGCAGGCTCGGGTGTTGACGAGTCTGGCACCGCTGTCGCAGAAGTCCCCTTTATCGCCTTCGAAGGGGGCTTTGGTGGGTTATCGCCCTTGACGGCCTTTTTGTCGCACGCGTCGCTTGAAGCCGGTGACAATCAGGCGCAAGCTGGCCAAGACGCGGTACAACTGATGACAGTACACGCAGCCAAGGGGCTTGAGTTTGACGCAGTCTTTATTACCGGTTTAGAAGAAGGGCTGTTTCCACACGAAAACAGCATCCTCGAGCAAGCAGGGCTCGAAGAAGAGCGTCGTTTAATGTATGTCGCGATCACGCGTGCGCGCGAGCGGTTGTATTTTAGTTTGGCGCAAAGCCGCATGCTGCACGGGCAAACGCGTTATGCGATGCGTTCGCGATTTTTATCTGAAGTGCCAGACGCGCATCTTAAATGGCTGACACCCAAACAGGGCTTGGTTGATTCTGAGCCGCGCTGGAAAACAAGCGGTGATGCTGGTAGCGCAACCTACGGTCGGCAAGGTGCCGCGGCGCATGTTGCGGTTGCGCCGCGCTCAGTGACAACAGGTGTCACGGTTGGCGCGCAACAGTTTCGCATTGGTCAAGGCGTACGACACGGCCGCTTTGGCGAGGGCACCATCATCGGCTTGTCAGGCAGCGGCCTGGATGCACAAGCGCAGATTCAGTTTCGCGAAGTTGGCGCAAAAACGCTTGCGCTTGGCGTGGCCAAGCTCGAGATTACACAAAGTTAGTCCTGCGTCTAAGCAAAGGCCTCTAGTTGCGTTTGCAATTCAAGCCAGCTTTGCTCTAAGTTTGCGGCGCGTTTGGTGAGCTCGCCGTGCTCGGCCAAAATTCGGACGCACTCGTCTTTTCGGGCCTCGGTATAGAGCTCGGCATCGGCGATCGAGGCATCTAGCGCTTTGAGTTTGCCTTGAACCTGTTCAAGCTCTTTTTCAAGTTTCGTGACTTGCTGTTCGAGCGGTTTGCGCAGCTGCGCGGCGTGTTGTCTGAGTTCGGCGTTTTCGCGCTTGTTCTGTTTGCGCTCTTGCGTAGACGGTGAAGCCAGCGTCGCCCGCTGTGCAGCTTCTTGTGCAGCAACTTGGGCGGCTAGCGCGGCTTTTTCAGAGACTGTCATTTTGCCAGCGGCACGACTAGCTGTGCGGGCAGCCGCCTCTTGTTTGCGCGCGCGCGCCTGGTGTTGTGCCAGCCAGTCGCGATAGTCTTCTAGGTCACCATCAAATTCTTGCACACCCCCATCGGCGACGATCCAAAAGTTGTCCACTGTGGTTCGTAGCAAATGTCTATCGTGCGAGACCAGCAACATGCTGCCACCAAACTCAGCTAAGGCGGTGGTTAAGGCTTCACGGGTTTCGACATCTAAGTGGTTGCTCGGTTCATCGAGCAGTAAGAGGTTTGGCTTTTGCCAGACGATTAACGAGAGCGCTAAGCGCGCTTTCTCGCCACCCGACATGGGCTCGACGGTATCCGTGACACGGTCACCTCCAAAGCCAAAACCACCCAAATAGTTACGTAACTCTTGTTCGCGCGTGCCGGGCGCGATACGCGATAAATGTTGCAAGGGGCTGCTTGCCAAGTCGAGCATATCAAGCTGATGTTGAGCAAAATAGCCCACCTCAAGCCCGCGTGACGCCAAGCGGGTGCCGCCTTGCACCTCAAGCTCGCCGGCCAGCGTTTTGACTAAGGTGCTTTTGCCTGCACCATTCACACCAAGAACGCCGATGCGGTCGCCACCACGCACCATCAGTTTGACGTTGCGTAAGATCGACACTTGCTTACCGTGTTCAGTGGTGTAGCCCGCGAACATATCATCAAGCACAAGCAAGGGATCTGGCATGCTTTTGGGCGAGGGGATTCGAATGTCGATTCCCGATTCGGCACGAATCGGTGCCATGAGATCCATGCGGGCCAACGCTTTGACGCGACTTTGTGCTTGCTTGGCTTTCGATGCCTTAGCTTTAAAGCGGTCAATAAACCCCTGCAGTCGTGCGGATTCGCGCGTTTGTTTGTCAAACGCCATTTTGGTTTGTCTCAGACGTTCGGCCCGTTGCGTAACAAAATCCTCATAGCCGCCTTTATAGCGAACCAGTTTGGCCTGATCAAAGTGCAAAATCGTTTGCGCGACAGCATCTAAAAACTCGGTGTCGTGCGAGATCAACAATACGGTGCCCTGGTAGGCTGCCAACCATTTTTCAAGCCACAGCATGGCGTCAAGGTCAAGGTGGTTAGTTGGCTCGTCAAGCAGTAGTAACTCAGAGGGCGCCATCAACGCGCGCGCCAGAGCCAGGCGCATACGCCAGCCGCCCGAAAAGCTATCAACAGGCTCTGACCATTGTTCGGGTGTAAAGCCCAGACCCGCTAATAATTGTTCGGCTCGTGACACAGCCGTCCAGGCATCGGCCTCGATCAGTTCGGCTTCGAGTTCGGCGATGCGTGAGCCTTGCTCTTGCGCGTGGTCATCGCTGGTGTGCGCAGTGTCGTCAAGCAGTGCGCGTTGGGTTTGTAAGTGCCGCAGGTGCGTGTCGCCATCAATCACGAACTCGCGAGCAGCGTCAGCGCTGTCTGCGATCTCTTGCCTGACGCTGGCAATGCGCCACCCCGTCGGAAAATCAAGCCGACCGGCATCGGCATCGATTTCGTGTTGGATTAAGGCAAACAAGGTCGATTTACCCGCACCATTTTTGCCAACAAAGCCAACACGCTCGCCTGGGTGAACCACAAAATCGGTTTGATCGATGAGTACTTTTGCGCCGCGTCTAACGGTTAAACCAGTTGCACGAATCACGACGAAAATTGCTCACGCGTCAGTAATAAAATTTGATCTGAGGCTTGCGCCGTATCAAGCCAAACGGGCTCAAGTTCAGGAAAGGCGGCTTCAAAATGCGCGCGTTCGTGTCCAATTTCAAGCACAAGAATACCTTGGTCGTTTAAATGAGCAGGCGCTTGCTCGAGAATGGTGCGCACGAGATCCATGCCGTCGTCACCACCGGCCAACGCGAGAGCGGGCTCGTGTTGATACTCGGGGGGAAGTGCAAGCATGGATTGACTATTGACGTAGGGTGGATTGCAAAGGATCAGATCGTAACGCGCTGAGACGGGTAGGGGATCAAACAAACTGCCGTGGTGCAGCGTTAAGCGATCGGTCAAAACGTGTTCGGTGACATTGCGGGCGGCGACCTCGAGCGCCTGCGACGAAATCTCAGTGGCATCCACAAAGGCTTCAGGAAACTGATGGGCGGCAATAATGGCTAAGCACCCTGAACCCGTGCACAGATCTAAGAGGCTCGTGACCTCGTACGGATCGAGGATCCACGGACTCAGTTGCGTCATGAGTAATTCGGCGATGGGTGAGCGCGGAACGATCACCCGTTCGTCAACATAAAACGCATAACCCTGCAGCCAGGCTTCGTGGGTGAGGTAGGGCGCTGGCACCCGTCGCTCACAACGCGCATCGATATATTGCAATGCGTGTTGCCGTTCTTCGGGCAGCACGCGCGCATCCATAAAGGGCTCGAGTTGATCGGGCGGCAGATGCAAGGCGCTGAGCACGAGATAAACAGCCTCATCCCAAGCGTTGTCTGAGCCGTGGCCAAACGACAGCTTGGTTTGATTAAAGCGCGAGACGCCGTAGCGAATTAAGTCGCGTACGGTTTGCAGGGCTTCGCGCGAGGCATCCATGGTTGTTTTAGGCTCGCAGCAAATCGTTGATGCTGGTTTTTGCACGCGTTTGCGCGTCGACCCGTTTGACGATGATGGCGCAGTTCAAACTGTGTGTGCCATCGGCCGAAGGCAACGAGCCGGGTACCACGACTGAGCCCGAAGGCACACGGCCGTAGTGAATCTCTTTGGTCTCGCGATCATAGATGCGGGTGCTTTGCGATAAAAATACACCCATGGCCAAGACGCTGTTTTCTTCGACGATCACGCCTTCGACAACTTCAGAGCGTGCGCCAATGAAGCAGTTATCTTCGATGATGGTGGGGTTGGCTTGCAGAGGCTCGAGCACGCCACCAATACCAACGCCACCCGACAGGTGTACGTTTTTACCAATTTGCGCGCACGAACCGACGGTGGCCCAGGTGTCGACCATGGTGTTTTCGTCGACGTAAGCGCCGATATTGACGTAAGACGGCATCAGCACCACGTTGCGGCCGATAAAGCAGCCACGCCGCGCCACGGCAGGCGGCACAACACGATAGCCGCTCGCTTGAAAATCAGCCTGGCTAAAGTCAGCGAATTTAAGCGGTACTTTGTCGTAAAACTGCATCGGAGCCTGACCCATGAGGCCATTGTCATTCAGGCGAAACGACAGCAAAACGGCTTTTTTTATCCATTGATGCACCACCCAGCTGCCGTTGATTTTTTCAGCAACCCGAAGACTGCCAGTATCGAGCGAATCAAGGGTGTGAGCGACAGCCTCTCGTACGCTCGCGCCGGCTGCGGTCGGTGACAAGTTGGTGCGATCTTCCCAACCGCTTTCAATGGCGTTTTGCAAATCTAAGGTCATGACAGGCCTTTATAAAATAAAAGAGTGAGTGATACGAGCGGTTAACTAAATAACGAAATGACTAAACGAACATTATGTTTTGCGCACAAAGTCTGCGATGCGCTGTGCCGCCTCGACGCAATCGGCCAGCGGGGCGACCAGGGCGATCCGAATACGATTTTGGCCAGGGTTCACACCGTTGACCATGCGGCCAACATAACTGCCGGGTAAGGTCGTGACGTTGGTGTGGGTCAGCAGGTCGCGCACGAACTCTGCATCAGGGCCTTTGGTGCCAGCCCAAAGGTAAAACGAGGCGTCGGGTCGCTTGACATCGAGCACAGGCTCAAGAATTGGCAACACAGCATCGAACTTGGCGCGGTACTGCTGCCGATTGTCGATGACGTGCGCCTCGTCTTGCCAGGCAGCAATGCTGGCCGCAGACACCACGGGTGACAAGGCACTGCCGTGGTAGGTGCGGTAAAGCAAAAATTTAGCCATCAGGGCGGCATCGCCTGCGACAAACCCAGAACGCATGCCCGGCACGTTTGAGCGCTTGGATAAGCTTGAAAAACTAACGAGGTTGCGAAAATCAGTGCGCCCTAGTCTTGAGGCCGCCTGTAAACCACCTAGGGGCGGACTCGCTTCGTCAAGGTAGATTTCTGAGTAGCATTCGTCAGAAGCAATTACAAACCCATAGCGGTCTGACAGCTCAAAAAGTGTTTTCCATTCGGCCAGTGACATGACATTGCCGGCGGGGTTGCCTGGCGAGCACACAAACAGCAGTTGCGTGCGCGCCCAGATCTCGGGTGGCACGGTTGACCAGTCGCAGCCAAAGTTCAGTTTTGGATCTGAATTGACGTAGTAGGGCGTGGCGCCACCCAAAAGGGCCGCACCTTCATAGATTTGATAAAACGGATTTGGGCATACCACGATGCCGCTTTTAGTCGAATCGAGCACGACCTGGGCAAAGGCAAAAAGCGCCTCACGCGAACCCAAAACCGGCAATACCTGTGTTTCATGGTTTGGGCAGGGGATGCCGTAGCGTTTGCCAATCCATTGGCTGATCGCCTCGCGCAGACGTGGATCACCCTTGGTAGGCGGATAGACCGACAAGCCGTCCAGCGCGCCCACGAGGGCGTCTTTGACGCACTGTGGCGCGGCGTGTTTGGGTTCGCCAATCGATAAATTGATCGCTCGCAGACCAGTTGCTGCGGTGCCCGCCTGAGCCAGTAACAGGCGTAGTTTTTCGAACGGATAGGGCTGCAAGGTGTCGAGACGTGGATTCATTTACGTATTTTAACCAGTTGGTTGCAACATGGGGGCGGGAAACCCCAACAGGGTGCGCTACAATGATCGGTTACTGCGAAGGTGGCGAAATTGGTAGACGCACCAGGTTTAGGTCCTGACG
>JABMMM010000081.1 GCA_013205565.1 Alcaligenaceae bacterium
GAGGGCCAGGCCAAGGCTGGCTTGGAGCAGCCCTTGCACGTGTGGGTGCCCTCGATTGCGCCATCGGGCATGGCTTTTGTGAGTGGTTCCCAGTTTCCCCAATGGCAGGGCAATTTGCTTGTGGGCGCTTTGCGCGGGCAGACGTTAGTTCGTCTGACGCTCGAGGGCGAGAAAGTCTTGGGCGAAGAGCGTTTGCTTCAAGGACGGTCTCGTCTACGAGATGTGCGAATGGGGCCAGACGGTTTTGTCTACTTGTTGACTGACGAAGCGCAAGGGGCTTTGCTCAGGTTGGAGCCAGTCAAACCTTAAAAAAATCGATTCTGATTAGGTAAAATGAGGTGGCCTCTGTCGGCATTGTTAGTTTAACTAAGTCCATGATACAAATAGAAAATTTTTGTTGTGTATAATAAACCATATGGATATTCAAGGTCGGATTTTTCAATCAATTCGCCCCCGTCGGGATGGGGTTTTGTTGCGTTCCGATTTGAGTGCGATCGGCGGTCGTAGCCAGGTTTCCGTCGCGCTCTCTGCGTTATGTGCCAAGGGCTTAATTCAGCGGATCGAGCGAGGCGTCTACGTCACGCCTCAAAAATTAGCATTACTTGGTAAGCAAGTTCTTCTTGACAAAGCTCATCAACGGCAGGCGGCGTTGCGTCAAAAATTGTCCATGCTTCAGCGGCGAGAAGCGCTGACCTTAACGCCTACAGCCCGCCACGTGGACGCCTTGGCAAAGCGCCTGGGAATCAGTTACACGCCTACTTTTGGCGATCGCTGGGCCATCGCTGTCACTCGGCTTGCTGGCGACGACGTTTCGAGCGATCGCACGGATGACTTGCTAGTTGCGCTTACGCGTGCCGGTAAGTTGTCGCCGACTGACATGGCTAAGATGGCGATCGAGCACCACCGTATGCTTAGGGCGCATGTTTGATCCGTTTGGTGATTTCGAAACGGCAGGCTATTTGCGTAATACGAGCGCGGAGAAAGACCTCGCTGTCGTAAAGGCGGTAGAGCATACGTTGTTCCGCGCCCAGCTACCAAAAGCGCTCGCATTATTGGCGAAGTGCCGCACGATCACCTACGAAGACTTTCTTAACGTACATGGTCTGCTTTTCAGTGGACTATATCCATGGGCTGGGCGGGACCGTGCGGCAGTGATACCAGAGAAGGCTATTTCCAAGGGGCCCGTCTATTTCTGTCATCCGCGTGATTGCCGTCGCGCCGTGGAGGATGGGTTACGCTGGGCACAGGGAAAAGGCGAAATGTCTACCCGTCCCGGCTTCATCATGGGGCTGTTTGCCTATGGACATCCTTTTCTTGATGGAAACGGACGTACCATGTTATTGGTGCATTCTGAACTATGTTTTCGCGCGGGGATGTCGGTTGACTGGACTCGCACGCAAAAGGATCCATATTTGCGGGCTCTCACGCAGGAACTTGAGTCGCCGAACGCAGGTCACTTGGACACTTACTTGCTTCCTTTCGTCGGTGCGCCGATACCTCGAGCACAATGGCAGGCCGCACTGGGTGTTATGCCTGGACTAGATGGCATAAATATTGAAGCTGATGCGGCTGCAGGGTACGCCGATCCACAGGTGGCGAGCGGCTATGCAGAATTTGAACGTAAGCGGGGATATGAGATTGTTTGATCTGCGCTAAAGTCTTAGAGTGCTTTGTCGTTATATTGTAGTTTTCGATCCCGGAGCCCTAAACATGACAACTCCCTCTGCAGAAGAACAACGTTTTGCGCGCCTTCACGTCGATCAAATGACTGACGAGCAAAAGATTTATTTCAACTCCCTGATGGCTGGTCCCATTTCTGGGACTGGCAGCAAGGGTGTGGTGCAGGGAGCAACAAGCTTAGGGGCTCCTTTCAACGTTTTGTTAAGAAGCCCTGTCTTGGCTGAGCGGATGCGCAAAGTCGGAGAATATCTGCGCTTTGAAAGTGCTATCCCAAAACGCTTAAATGAGTTTGCGATTCTGATCACCGCTCGCACCTGGACCGCTCAATACGAATGGTACGCACACTTACGTTTGGCACTTAAAGAGGGGCTCGATCCTTTAATCGGTGAAGAACTTGCACAAGGGCAACGTCCTTCAAAGATGAAACCAGATGAAGAAGCTGTGTATGAATTTTGTCATGAACTTCATACCCGTCACTGCGTGAGCGACGCAAACTACAACGCCGTGCTCAAGCTTTTTGGTGAACAAGGCGTTGTAGACTTGATGATGGTTAGCGGCTATTACGTGATGGTGGCAATGGCCTTAAACGTCAACCGCTCACCGCTGCCAGAGGGCGTCATCCCCATCCCCGAGCTTTCCTCAAAGACGTAATTAGTTTCGTTCTAGATTGACCGAGTCGGCCGTAATTTTCCAAGTCTCAAGTTGCTCCTGGTTGAACTTTGCCATCGCAGCCGGGGTGGAGCTTTGCATCTCGAAAGCAATTTTCTCAAGTTGTTCGCGAACATCTTTACGGTTGGCGACGTTGCGCATGGCCTTTTCAATACGGTCAACAACTTCCTTTGGTAAGCCTGCGGGGCCAAATAAACCCGCCCAAGGTACGATGGTCATGCCCTGAATACCAACCTCTTCTGCGGTTGGAGTACTGGGAGTCAAAGGACTGCGTTTAGGTAAAGAGGTCATCAAGACCCGTAAGCGCCCCTCTTCGACCTGTTGGAGGGCACTGCCCGGCGTGCCGAGCAGAACTTGAATCCGACCCGCAATCAAATCTGTCGTGGCTGGCGCATCGCCCTTGTAGGGGACATGGACCATATCAAGCTTGGCCTTTTGGGCGAACTGCGCTGTCGTCAAAATGCTGGTGCCATTGCCACTGCCATAGTTAACTTTGCCCGGATTTGCTCGCACATAGGCTAAAAATTCAGTCATGTTTTTGGCTGGTAAATCGGCGTGAATAAATAAAAAGAACCCAAATTTTCCGACCAAAGAAATTGGCGTAAAAGCGGTTAACGGGTCATAGGGGGGGATCTTGCGCATCGTTGGTGCGGCGTTCATTCCTGTTGTGGTCGCGAACAAGAGCGTATAGCCATCTGCAATGGAGTTGATCGTAGCCATTCCGGCAATCGCACCATCCGCACCCCCTCGGTTATCAATGATGACGGGCTGCCCCAAGTCTTCTGATAGTGCTTTCATCACGATTCGTGCGGTCAGATCGGCTGCACCTGCCGGAGGAAAGGGAACAATCATTTTGATTGAGCGATTTGGGTAAGTTTGCGCCCAACTCGTACAGGAGATCCCGTATAAGACGAGAGCCAGGAACGTGGTCGTGAACGCTTTTTTCATCGTTTAGTCCGTGATTTAAAGGTAAAGTGAGATTGGTTTGGTTCTAAGACTGAGTCGATACAAAGATAAGGCGCGCTGCGGTTTCAGTCTACAAGGGTTATCCATGGGCTAAGCGCCCTCAAACGTGATTTTAACGATCATTTTTTGCTCAAGTTAGCAGTTAAACAGTGAGGCCTTATGTCAAAAGTGTACGACTTCAACGCGGGTGGATATCAGTTTTTAGAGGGCGGGTTTCCGTACTCGCAGGCGGTCATTGCGCAACCTGGTTTTGCCTTACGTAGGGTGCGACTGTCGCGAACCTTGCCTTTGTCAGAAGGGTTTGCCTGGATCCGGCAACACTTAGCAGAACAACAGCGTCCAACCACTGCGCTCTGCGCCTGCGAACTTCGTTCGCCCGAGCCTTTTACCTTCGATGGTTTTAAGGATTTCAACGCTGACTACGTGGCCGTGTTGCGTGACTGGGGTCTGAGCGCTGAAGGCCGTAATCCCGTTGCGCGCAGCAACTTAGCACCTCAGTATGCCGCGCCAGAGGCGCCGGGCTTTTACGCCTTTACGTACACCGTAGCGCAGCAAGACAGTTCTTGCGATTGGGTGATAGCGGGAAGCGGCGAATGGCCTGAAGATCAGCCTTTCCCAGAAGGGATTGTGGCGCGTGGCGACTTAAGCGAAGCGGGCCTGAGAAAAAAAGTGGCTTATGTTTTAGACACCATGCAAGCTCGTGTAGCGGCGATCAACGCGCAATGGGCTGACCTCAGCGCGGCACAGGTGTATACCGTTCACGATTTTTCAGCAACGATTGCAAGTGACTTCTCACAACGTCTGATGTTGAATGCAGGCTTGCAATGGCATCTCTGTCGTCCACCCATTCGCGAAATCGAGTTCGAAATGGATGTGCGTAGTGTGCGGCAAGAGGTTTGGCAAAAGGTCTAGTGTTTGCGTTCTAACCAAGTGCCCAAGATTCCTTTGGGCATTTTGATAATGAAAAAAACTAACAACGCACCATAGATCAACAAATCCAGGCCGTGAATTTGATTGCCAACTACGACACGCAAGCCTTCTTGAAGTGCCAGTAAAAACACTGCGCCAAACGTCGGCCCGAGCATCACAAACAGACCACCGGCGATTGCACCAAAAACGATTTGCAAAGAAATCCCAATACCTGAGACCGTTTCAGGGTTTACATAGAGCTGATATTGTGCGTACAGCGCGCCACCTAAACAAGTCATGACTGCTGATAAGACGGTGATCTGCAATTTGGTGCGCGTGACGTTAATACCGATTGAAGCGGCAGCCTCTTCGTCTTCGCTGAGCGCTTGTAAGGCATCGCGCTGCATACTTTGATCGACTTTAGTCCACACCCAAAGTGCGAAGATCCAAGCGATCAAGATGAGATAAAACCAAACGGTCCGATCTGAAAACTGCATCGCATAAAGCGAAACCGTCGAACCCTCTGGAATACCCGGCACAGGCGTCACGCCTAAAGAACCGCCTGTCACGTCTCGTGTGGCGACAATCAATAGTCGCACGACCTCTGAGAGGGCAAGTGTGACGAGCGCAAAATAATGTCCAACAATTTTGAACCGAAAACAGGGGTAGCCGATGAGTAAAGCGAGGACGATGCTGATGCCCACAGCGATGACGGTGCCTAGAAGGGGCGGCCAGCCGAATTGATTCCAGAGCAAGACGACAGTGTACGAGCCAATGCCAAGAAACGCGCCATGCCCTAAGCTGACCAAACCGAGTCGTCCCATCAGCGCCCAACTGGTGTATATAAACCCTAAGAGCAAGGCCATTATGATTAAGTGCAGGGGGTACTTACCTAAGCCTAGCCACGGCGCCAAAGCTAATACACCGATGAGTAACAGCATTTTTTTTGTGAAGATCGAATTCATCTTGTTTAGCGCCTTCTACTCAATATGCCTTCAGGTCGCAAAAACATCATTACGATAAAGAAAACAAAGGCTAGAACGTAGCCCCATTCGATCGCAAGCACAAAACCCCCGACAGAGATAAATTGCGCAAAAATAAACGCTGCCACAAAGCCTCCGACTAGGTTGCCAAGTCCGCCCATCACACAGACTAGAAAAATGATGGGACCAAACGATAGGCCGATTGCGGGGTGGATGTCGTATTGCAAAACAAGGAGGCAGGCGGCTAAGCCGGCTAAGCCTCCGCCAACAGCAGAGGTCAGCAAATAGATTTTTCCGGGGCTGACCCCCATCAGCGGCATGATGGCACGATCTTGGCTGATTGCGCGTATTGCAGTGCCGGCATATGTTCGATTTAAAAAGAAATACGTTGCAGCGATGGCAATCATCGCGACAACAAAGGCGATCAAGCGCGCCATCGACAGGCTGATGTCACCCACGATTAGACTTGGCAGACGCACACCGATATTTTTGAAATCAATCCCGAAGGCAACGGTCGCAACCGCCTGTAAAAAAAACAGTACGCCGCCGGTGACGAGTAGCTGATTAATGGGTGCTGCTGACAATACCGGTCTTAGAATAAACCAGTGCATCAGTGCGCCGAGAAGGGCTACCGTTATCACGCCAAGAATAATCGCGATGTACAAGGGCCAGCCCATCACCGAAAAAGACCAATAGATGACGTACATGCCAATCATCATCATTTCGGCATAGCAAATCCATACGACGTCGATCACGCCAAAAATTAGATTCAGGCCGAGCGAAAGTAAGGCAAGCAAGCCGCCAAGCAACAGCCCGTTGACAATGGCTTCGACTAAAAAAATATCAAAAAAGTCCATTACACACCTAAGTAGGCTTTGTGCACTTCATCGCTTGCCAAGAGTTCGGCCGACGTCCCACTTGCACGCAGTTTTCCGGTCTCAATCAAGTAGCCACGATCCACCACTTTTAGAACTTGCTTAATATTTTGTTCAACAATTAAAACGGTGTAACCCTCGGCACGAATTTTATGCATCAGTTCAAAGATTGATTGCACGATGACGGGGGCGAGCCCTGCCGAAGGTTCATCTAAAAGCAACAACTTGGGTTTGCTCATCAGCGCGCGGCCAATCGCGCACATTTGTTGCTCACCGCCAGACATGGTGCCGGCTAGTTGATTGCGACGTTCGGCCATGCGCGGAAACAACTGGTACACATAGTCAAGTCGCTCTTCGTACGTTTGCCGGGCAGCGGGCGTGTAGGCGCCCATCTTGAGATTGTCTTGCACCGATAAGCGCGGAAACAGACGGCGCCCTTCGGGCACTTGTGCAATACCCAAACCAACCACTTCATGCGCCGGCAAATTTATATAAGATTGCCCCTGCATGGAAATATCACCAGAGGTCGCTTCTAGCAGGCGCGAGATCACACGCAGTAGGGTGGTTTTGCCCGCACCATTTGGCCCAATGACTGCGATGGCCTCACCCGCCTTGACGCTTAACGAGATATCAAAAATTGCTTGGAAACTTCCATAGCCCGCGTTGACGTTCTTGAGCTCAAGCATCAAGCGACCTCTGTGCTGGTGTTTTTTGCGACTTGATCTTGTAACGTTTGCGCATCCGTACCTAGGTACACCTCGATTACGCGAGGGTTATGGGCAACTTCTGAAGGCGTCCCCTGGGCGATGAGTTCACCGTGATCCAGCACCAAGCAACGGTCAATCACTTTCATCAACACCCCCATGATGTGCTCGACCCAAATGATGGTGATGCCGCGATCGTCGCGGATACGTTTGAGCATCTGAGCGGCTTGCTCCATTTCGGTCTCATCGAGGCCGCCCAAGCTCTCGTCGGCCAAGAGCAACTTTGGTTGTGTCGCCAAGGCACGAGCCATTTCTAGTTTTTTTAAGCCGGCAGCACCCAGGCCCTCGACTTGTTGTTCGGCATTAGTCGGCAGGTCAATTAATGAGAGTGCGTCATGCGCGCGATGCAGTGCTTGCGCGCGCGTGATAGGCTCACTCGCACCAAAGTAAGCCGCCAAGGTTACATTTTCTAAAATTGAGAGCTTATAGAACGGACGAGGAATTTGAAACGTGCGCGCCAAACCGCGCTGGCAAATTTGAAAGGGTGCAAGTCCGTCGATTCTGACGCCATTGAGATGGACTTGTCCTGAACTTGGTGCAAGCATGCCCGCAATCGCATTAAAGGTCGTGCTCTTGCCAGAACCGTTGGGTCCGATCAGTCCGATGATCTCGCCCGATTGCACTTCAAAGGAAAGGCGATCGACGGCCGTGAAGCCGCCAAAACGTTTGGTGAGTTCCTTAACAATTAACACGATTAATTGGCGTAACCGTGGCCCTTTGGCAGGGGCAGCACAGCGTCTTTGCTTTTAATCGCACTAGGCCAAACAACATAGGTCTCTTTTCCAATGTATTGGTGCACAACAGGGGAAGAGAGTTGATTTTGTCCCGCCATTGACTCGCCGGGCTGAAAGAACTTGACCCCATAGCCCTGAATCGTTCCGCCCACAGGGATATCGGTTTCGAGCGCCGCTTTTCTGAGTGCTTCAGAGTCGATGCCGCCGTGTTTTTTGATGGCACGGGGCAAGACATCAGTCAGAAAAATCCAAGTTTGATTAAAGCCCATCGATACATGCGGAGGGACTTGGTCTGCTTTGGTCTCTGCTTTATAGCGTTTCATCATTTCCGCGGTGACGTCTCCGAGGCCAGGCTTCAGAGTCTTTGGGTCTAGCAACTGCGCAGCCACTGGGTCTACGTTATAGATGTAATTCGCATCTGCGCCAAACGTGGCAAACAGTTTGTCGAACTGACCGTAGCCAGCGCCGTGACCGATCAAAGCACCCCATTTAAGGTTTTGCTCTTTCGCTTGACGCAAAAACAAGGTGATGTCCGGGTTGTAGCCTGTGTGCAGGATGACATCGGGCTTGGCACGACGCAATTTAGTGACCAAGGGCGATAAATCAGGCGAGGTCGCGGCGTAACCTTCTTTCAGTACCACCGAGATGCCGAGTTGTTTACAGAAAGTTTCGTTACCCATGGCCACGCCCGTACCATAGGGGCCGTCTTCATAGATCACGGCAACTTTTATGTCTTTGGGGTCTTTACCAAGTTTTGCCTTGGCATTTTCAGCAATAAAGCGGCACGAAGCTTCGCCAAACTGGTCTGAGTGCACTTGTGCACGAAATGCATATTTAAGGTTTTTATCTTTAAATACCGCCGAGGCCACGCAGACGCTTGCCCACATGAATTTTTTGGCTTGGTCTAAACGCTGTGCAATCGGTACGCAATGGGCAGAAGAAAAGACACCCGAGATCATATCGACTTTCTCTTGATTCACCAGACGCTCTGTCTCGTTAATCGCCACTTCGGTTTTACTTTGGGCATCGACAAAGATTGGGACAATTTTATAGCCCTCGACGCCGCCGCGTTCGTTGATGATGTCGATTGCGTGCTTGGTGCCAAGATAGGCAGCGTGAGAGCCGCCGGCGGCTAACGCGCCAGATAAGTCGAATACGATCCCGATTTTGATTTGCTTGTCTTGTGCAAACGTGACGCCGCAAAGCACTAAACTAGACACGGCTGCCAGCAATATTTTTTTAAACACGTGGATTCCCCTTAGGTAAGGATGCGTTCGAAACGGTTTACGCTTTTGAAGGTAACACCCGTGGAATAATGTGGATACCATGGTATTCCCTAAGAGGATATTAGAAAGCAAAGACTTAAACAGACGAACCTCATCCAAGCAGGGCTCACAGCTTTTGAAGTCGTTACTGATCAATCGGAAATCATCTTGATTATGCAAGCTAACAAGCAAATCCAAGCAGGTGTTTTAAACATCGGTTACGCCGAGTCGGGCTCGGTTACGGGCACCCCTGTGTTTTTGATGCATGGGTTTCCGTACGATATCCAAGCCTATGCCGAGGTGGCTCCTCTTTTGGCTGCCGCGGGGTGCCGCGTGATCGTGCCGTACTTGCGGGGGTATGGTTCAACGACATTTTTGGATGCAACCACACCACGCTCGGGTGAACAGGCCGCCTTGGGGGCAGATTTATTAGCGTTGATGGATGCCTTGCGTATCCCAAGCGCCTACTTGGCAGGCTACGACTGGGGCGGCCGAGCCGCTTGCGTGGTTGCTGCGTGTTGGCCCGAGCGCTGTAAAGGGCTGGTGTCATTTAATAGCTATAACATTCAAAATATCGCGCAGGCGCTGGTGCCCGACACGCCCGAGTGCGAGCATCGGCTGTGGTATCAGTATTATTTCCACAGCGAACGTGGCCGCGCCGGTTTGCAAAAAGACCGACACGGCTTGATTCGATTGCTGTGGCGTTTGTGGTCGCCGACCTGGGGGTTTGATGACGCAACCTTTGCGCGCAGCGCGCGGTCGTTTGAACATCCTGACTTTGTCGAGGTGGTGATTCACTCGTATCGCCATCGCTTCGGATTGGTTGAGGGCGACCCAGCCTACGCTGACATCGAGCGTCGCTTGGCGGCCGAACCGGTGATTACTGTGCCAACCATTACGTTTGATGGCGCGGATGACGGCGTGCGTGGCCCGTCTACACCTGAGGCGAGCGCTAAACGGTTTACGGGGGCGCGTTCACACCGGGTGGTGCCAGGCGTGGGGCACAACATGCCACAAGAAGTGCCAGAAGTGTTTGCGCAAGCTGTGCTTGAACTGATCCAATCGAGCGCCCAACCCAAGTGAAGTCAACCACCTGAGTCAGTCAATGTTTAAGAATCTAGCAATCTGCAAGCGTATCGATCACGCCTTAAGCCGAATCGACCCAAACGACTCGCGTCAGTTAGCGCGCTTGACGTTTGCATACATCGCGTTTCATGCTGTGTTTTGGGCATTGATGGCGATCATCAGCTATACCGCGCCACATAAAGACAGCATCGAAGAACTTTTCTGGATGCAGTCACCTGCCTGGGGCTATCCAAAATTTGGCCCGATTGGCACTTGGTGGGTGCACGCCTGGGCCGCCGTGTTTGGGCGTTCGTTTTGGGTGACGTATGTGGCCGGTCAAGTCAATGTTGCGTTGATGTTATTGGTAGTTTGGCGCATCAGTTTGCTCTGCGTGAGCCCGGCGCGTGCCTTGATGGCCGTGGTGTTTACCAGCCTGATTGTCTATCACAACATCAACGGCTTGCAGGTCAGTTCAAATCTGTTGCAGCTTTTACCTACCGCCTTATTTGTTTGGGCATTATTACTTGCCATGCGCCAGCCGCAGTGGTGGCGTTGGGCCTTGGTAGGGGTCGCCGGCACCGTGTGCCTGCTGACAAAATATAGTGCGGGGATATGGTTTGCCGTGATGGGGATGTGGTTACTGCAAGATGTTCGCAGTCGACACCGTTTTGCAATCGTGGGGATTGTCGTGGCGATTGTGGCGGGCGGTATTGCCTTGATCCCGCATATTGAATGGATGCTGCGCGAAAACGCGCCCACTCTGCAATACATGCAAAAGCAGGTCGGGGCTGAGGTCAATCACTTTAAACGCGTACTGAGCTTTTTAGCGAGTCAGGCGGGCAAGCTTTCGCCGTTATTCATAGTCTTGTTGATGCTGAGATTTGGCTTTAAAGAAAAAGCGCAAAATCCAGTCGCGTCAATTCCTATGGCTCAAAATTCTGAATGGCGTTTTATCAGCTTTGCAGCGCTTGGGCCGGTGATCTTAACGTCGTTGCTTGGTACTGTATTTATTACTCTTAATGCTAATTGGGCGACTGCTTTTTTTGTCATGCTGGGTTTATATGCGTTACGTTGGGTGCCCGCGCTTGATGCAAAAATAACACTGACCCGTGTGTTGACGGTAGGCTTGACGTTGAACGTGTTAATGGGCTTGGGGATGGCGCTGTACTACGGTGTGATTGCAGACGTGCTCGGCAAAACAGCGCGTGCCAATTACCCCGCGAAGCCCTTAGCCAGTGCGCTAGACAAAATCTGGGATGAGCAAAAGCTTGGCCCCCTAAAAATCGTGATCGGTGAAACCTGGACGGCGGGCACGGTGTCGGTGGTGTCTAAGTACCAACCACTCGTGCTGCCCTATGGCCTATATAGTCAAACTAGAGCCGTGACGCCTGAGTTAATCAAACGCTGCGGCGCGCTGGTCGTGCTCGACCTCGTAGAGATGCGCAACCGCATCAGCCCCGACATTCAAGCCTTTCTCGATCGCGCAACTAAGCAAGGTTCGTTTGAGGTCTACTGGAACCGCCACAAAAAAATAAACCCAATCAAAATCGACTGGGCCATCATCGAGCCCGAACAGAAGGGCGGGTGTTGAGCGAATGGCGCGGGTACGTAGGCTATCAACTCGACTTGTTTAGTAACAGTATTTACAAATGTACTAGATAGCAGTAACAGAGTTTAGAGCTTTGAACGGTTAAAATTTGCTTTTAGCTGCCATGCTGGATGTACAAAAGATACGACGTTTTGTGCGTTTGGCTTGCTCGGGTCTCAGCACTTTCTGTTTGACTGCCACTTTTTTTGTATATACACTTTGCATACCTTAATCATCTGCCCAAATATCCTAGAAAAACTTAAAAACAAACATCAGGTTTCTCGACGAGAGGTCGAGCAATGTTTTGAAAATCGTTGTGGTGTTTATCTTGAAGATACTCGAGAAGATCACCAAACTGATCCGCCAACTCTGTGGTTCGTCGCCGAGACCAATCACAAACGCTTATTAAAGGTCGTTTTTCTAGTTTTGGATGGCAATGTACATATTAAGTCGGCGTATGAGGCAAACAGTATTGAGGTTGCGATCTACGAAGATCTTGGAAAATAGTTCGTTTTTATGGCAAAGATAATGATGACGAAAGAAAAGAAAATATTAGGTACCGAGCAGGCATGGGATTCGCGAACCCTTGGCTGCGACATTAAATATGCAAAGCGTGCAAAGTCTGAGCTTGCTTTGAACATCGATGAGTCGCTCGGTTTGCAGATGATCTCGATTCGTCTAAATCAAGAGCTAATCGCCGCTTTTAAAGTGATTGGCGAGCATCACGGTGTTGGCTACCAACCTTTGATGCGCGATGCCTTACAACGCTTTGCTACAGCAGAACTCAAATCGATTGTGAGTTCTGGTTTGGCGTCACAGAAGAAAAAATCTATTGCTCAAACAAAAAGTGTTGGCGGAAGTTCTAGGCCAATCAAGAAGGCAGCCTAGCCTTCGAGTGCATGAACAGATCTCCAATGTCACCTACACAGCCCGCAGTGCTTGTCCGCGATAGCGTTGAAGCCGACGTTGCGGCCATGCAAGCGATTTATGCGCATCACGTTTTGCACGGAACGGCGTCGTTTGAGTTGACCCCGCCTACGGTTGACGAAATGCGGCAGCGGCGGGCAGAGGTTGTGGCTAAAGCTTTGCCGTATCTGGTGGCTGAACAAAATGGTGTCGTGGTGGGTTACGCCTATGTCACGCTTTATCGGCCGCGACCGGCGTATCGGTTTACGGTTGAGGATTCTGTGTACGTGCAAGAAGGGCTGTCTGGGCAGGGGATTGGAAGCCTGCTACTCGCTGAAATCATCAAGATTTGCACAGAAAAAGGCTATCGGCAGATGATGGCGGTCGTGGGGGATTCAAACCCGCCCTCAGTCATCTTGCACGAGCGCCACGGGTTTACGGTTGCCGGTACCTTTAAGGCCGTGGGTTATAAATTTGGTGCCTGGCGCGACACGGCGATGTTGCAACGTGCGTTAGGCGAGGGGGATCAAACCGATCCGATATAATTCATATCTGGTTAATGATAATAAGACGGCCATGAAGCAGCCAAAGATCACGCCAACGCCTCAGTCCTTGTTCGGTGACTTAGATGTCGAGTTGCCCTTGCTTGATATCGCAGCGCAAGCCGTCAAGAGTCCGGCAAAAAAAGCAAAAGCCAAACAAACTCAACCCGAGCCCAGAGCCGCCGCACTGGCGGGGCAGGGCTTTTTGCCGGGCTTGTCCAGACGAGGACGCCCACGCTTGCACACGCCTATTTCGGCTGTTGAACGCACCGCCGAACATCGCCGCAAGCGGCTTGAGGCGGGGGCAAAACGGCTTGAAATGATTTTGGATCGCAATGTCTCAAACGCGCTCGACGCGCTGGCTGAGCATTTTAAAGAACCCCGCAGCGAGGTTGTTTCAACTTTGATCTTAAAGACGGCGTCGCGCGTGTTCAAGCGCTAGCCTTGTCAAGACTTTGAGGCGCTAAGGCGACGAGCTTTAGCGCCTCAAAGCAAAGAATCTAAAGGGGTTAGGCCGCTACCGCGCACCACCACGATTAGCTGGGCCGCCTCGATTCGGCCCCGCACCCGGGCCCTCGGCGCCGTCGCGATCAACACCAACACCACCGCGTCCGACACCTGCACGACCGGCGCCCGCACCGGGTGCTGCGCCCACACCCGGTGCGCCAACTCCCGGTGCACCCACGCCAGGCGCGACACCAACCCCCGGTGCTCCGACTCCAGGTGCAACACCCACACCCGGCGCACCTACACCTACGCCTGGCAGCACTCCAACACCGGGTGCGCCAACATCAACGGGGCGAGCCACACAGCGAACAGGTATGCCGGGGCTCGTGCAGTACACCACTTGAGCGCTGGCCGTTTGCACGTGCAAAGCCACGCCAAGTACTGAGGCTAACAGGACGGTATTCAGGGTTTTTTTCAAGGTTTTCTCACAAAATTGAAAAGATACAACGAGATCATAAAACGCAAACAATACCCCGTCCACGCAAAGACGCTTTTTATATAAATAAAGACAGCAAAAATGCTCGTTTTGGTGGTCATTCGCGTCGATTAATGAATCAAAATAGCACCTGCGCAGAACCTAAGCTAAGCAGAACGCTAAGCTTTTCAGCATGTCAAAGGCAGTATGAGCACTGAAACTCGCAGTTGGTGGTACGTGATTCACACCAAGCCCAAGCAAGAGGCGCGAGCCTTGCTTAATCTTAGCAATCAGGGCTACGAGTGTTTTTTGCCCATGCACAAAAAACAAGTCGTTAGACGCGCTGCGGTCGTTACGCAGGCTGAGCCCTTGTTTTCGCGCTACCTTTTCATCCAGTTAGATACCAATTTATCCGGCAAAAGCTGGGGGCCGATTCGCTCGACCTTAGGCGTGTCTAAATTAGTTGTGTTTGGCAATGAACCCGCCCGCGTTGACTCGGGCCTCATCCCCCTGTTCAAACAGCGCGAATTGAGCGTTGCCGACGAAGTGACTCCGCTCTTTAAAACGGGTGATCAGGTGGTGATCGCGCAAGGGCCCTTTGCCGGCTTAAACGCCACCTTTCAAATGAGCGATGGCGAAATGCGCGCAATGGTATTGATCGAGGTCTTAAACCAGGTTAGCAAACTCAAATTACCCCTAGCGGATTTGCGTCGCGTCGCGTAAGCATGGATTTCAAGCCACGTAGTTTTTTGTTTTTGCAAGGCGTGAGTTCACCGTTTTTCGCTCGTTTGGCCACAGCCCTAAGCAAACAAGGCCATCAAGTTCATAAGGTTAGTTTTAATGCGGGGGATGTGGTTTATTGGTTACCACGCCGCTCAAGTTGGTTTCGGCAAGAACTCAGCGAGTTGCCCGGATTTTTAAGTCGGCTTTACGTGCAACACGGCATTACCGATCAAGTACTGTTTGGTGATAAGCGGCCCTTGCACGTCGCAGCGCTTGAACATGGCCGACTCAGCAACGTGCGCAATCATGTGTTTGAAGAAGGTTATTTCAGACCTAATTTGATCACACTTGAGCAAGAGGGCGTCAATGCACGTTCGCAGTTACCACGCTCGACTGAATGGTTTGTGCGGGCTGCACAGCACTTGCCACCTCCACCACCATTACAAGCTTTCAAGTCAACGCTCTGGTTGCGCGCCATGCACGATATCGCGTATCAAGCGTCGGGCGTGTTGAATCGGCTGTTGTTTTCCAAATACCGCAGTCACCTCAGCATGAGCGTGGCAGTTGAATACGCGGGGTACATACAACGCCTTCGGCTGCTAAAACGCGTTGCGCCTGCAAACAAGCACGCGGTCGACCAGTTGATCACACAACACACACCGTATTTTTTTATACCCTTGCAATTAAATAGCGATTCGCAAGTACGCGATCACGAGCGCTTTCA
>JABMMM010000006.1 GCA_013205565.1 Alcaligenaceae bacterium
GCAGCCTCTTCTTTTACTTTTTTCTCAACGTCTTCTTTTTCTTTCTTTTCGGCTGCTAGCTTTTCAGCCACTAGTTTTTTAGCAGCGTCTTCTTTAGCTTTTTTATCCGCCTCGGCGCGCTCGGCCTCGCGTCGTCGCTGCTCAAGTCGTTCGGCTTCTTTGATTTTGGCAAGCTCAAGCTCTTTTTTGATGCGCTCTTTTTCTTTGATGGCGTCCTCGGCCGCGCGCTTGTCGGCGGCTTCCTTCGCCGCATTCTCGCGCTCTAGTCGCTCTTGTTCGCGGCGACGTTTGGCCTCTTGTTCGAGCGCAATCTCTGGATCGATCTGCGGCGCAGGTGCCGCGGTCGGCGCCACCTGCGGAGGCGGTGGCGGCGGTGGTGGTGGCGTGGGCTCTGGTGGAGGTTCAGGCTTTGGTTCGGGCTTTGGTTCTGGCTTAGGCGTGGGAGTAGGCTCGGGTGGCTTGGCCTGTGGCGGTGGGTTGGCGGGGCTATTGCCCTCGGCAATCAGCATGACCTGTAGCGGGCCATTGGACTCGGTCTTCCAGGCAAGACCCAACACCAGCACCATGACTAAAGCCAGATGGGCCAGCAAGGCCAAGGCGAGCGCGCGCAGGTTCGTCGCCTGCCGAGGCGGCAGAATGGGGCCGCGCGCCTGTGAAGAGTTACGCGGCTTCATAAGGGTGAGGGCGTTTGACCGAGAGCAGCATCGACTCGCTTAACGTTTGACAGGCTTGGCGTTAGGAGCAGCTTCAGTATTGCCCTTTTGATCCACCAGTAAACCAAGTTTTGTGACTCCGTTTTTGCGCAAATCTTCCATGACTTTCATCACGACGTCATAGGGCACTTTTCCGTCCGCACCAATGACGACTGGCTGGTCTGGCTTGAGCTCAGACAAAATCGTTTGCGCCAGAGCGTTGCGTTCGACCGGTTTGAAGGTTTGACCGGATTCGCGTTTGCGCCATTCGATCTTGCCGCCTTCATTGATTTGGATCTCGAGCGGAGTGAGCGGCACATTAGCGGCTTGTCCCACAGAGGGAAGTTCGATGACCCCGGGCGTAATTAACGGCGCAGTCACCATAAAAATCACCAACAATACAAGCATCACGTCGATGTATGGCACAACGTTGATCTCGTTTTTGAGGCGACGTCCAGGCCGCCCAGAGCTTGAGCGTACGGAGGACATTAACGCACCTGCCGCTGCAGAATGTTTAAGAATTCATCGACAAAGGTTTCAAAGCGGATCGACAGACGATCAATATCGTGGGTGTAGCGGTTATAGGCCACGACTGCCGGAATTGCGGCAAACAGGCCAATGGCTGTTGCAATGAGGGCTTCGGCAATACCTGGGGCGACTGAGGCCAGAGTCGCTTGCTGGACGTTCGCCAGGCCGACAAAGGCGTGCATGATTCCCCAGACAGTTCCTAGCAGGCCAATGTAGGGGCTGACAGAACCCGCCGAGGCTAAAAAGTTTAGGTGCGATTCGAGCTCATCCATTTCGCGTTGAAACGCCGCACGCATCGCACGTCTGGCGCCGTCAAGCGTGGGTGCTGTGCCGGGCGTGGCACCCGAGCGACGCGCTTTAGTGAACTCTTCCATGCCCGCATGAAAGATACGGGCTAAGGCACCGCTGTCGTTTAGACGGCCCGCGACAGATTGATCAAGACTATTTAAATCGCCACCCGACCAAAAGTCATCTTCAAATCGACGCGTTTGCGCCAGCGATTTTTTTATAGTCGCGCGTTTTGAAAAAATGAAGGTCCACGACACGATCGAGATTACGATCAACAACAGCATAATCAGTTGCACGGGGATACTGGCATTTAAAACCAGTGTGAGCATTGACATGTCAGAGTTAGTTGGCATCACTTATTCCTGAATTGTTACAGCAAATTTTGAGCGCACAGCAGCTGGAATTGCCACGACCCGCATGTTAACGGTTTCTACGCAACAAACCCGGATATTGCTTTGAGTTAACAGTTCGCCTTGACGGCGAATAGTTTGGTAGAAGTGTAACGAAGCTCGGCCCATTCATGTGACTTGGCTTTCGATTTGTAACAAATCATCGAGTCGTGCGGGCTTAACATAACGAATATCGAGTTGGGTCACCATAAACGCCCGTTGCGTTTGCGCGGCAAGTTCGGCTTGCTCGACTCCGAGCGCGCGCAGCCACTCAGTGCGACCGCGTTCCATGTATTTAAGATAATTTGCGTAAAAAACGACACCACCCATGTCGGTATCTTCGTAATAGACCCTGAGCTCAAAAAAATGTTTGAATGGTGGCAATTGAGTCGACATCAGCGGCTAGGCTAAGGCTAGGCGGGCGAGTGTTTGCGCGACCGCATCTGCAAGTGGGATCCGTGCAGCGTCAGCGTCAGTGCGGCCAAGCAGCTCGACGATCCCGTCTTTCAGGCCACGGTCACCCACTGTAATTTTAAGGGGGGGGCCAATGAGTTCCCACTCTGCAAACATAATGCCAGGTCGCAAATCACGGTCGTCTAAAATAACATCGACCCCTTGCGCTTTGAGTGCGGCATATAAAGACTCGCAAGCTTCACGCACCTCTTGACTTTTGCCCCAGCCGATTGCGCAAATCGCCACTTCAAAAGGCGCTAAGGCTCTTGGCCAGACAATTCCTTTTGCATCATGGTTCTGTTCGATCGCCGCCCCGACTAAGCGGGTGACGCCGATTCCGTAGCACCCCATTTCCATGAGGGCGGGTTTGCCGGTCTCGTCAAGAAAGGTCGCCTTCATCGCCTCGGAGTACTTGGTGCCCAGATAAAACACATGGCCGACTTCAATGCCGCGCTGAATCGCTAATGGACCGGTGCCTGAGGGTGCGCGGTCACCCGGAACGACGTTGCGTAAATCAGTCACCACAGCCGGTTCGGGCAGGTCGCGGCCCCAGTTGACTCCGCTGAGGTGGGCGTTTTCTTGATTAGCGCCACAAATAAAATCATGCATCTTGGCAACGGTATGGTCGGCGATCACAGTTAAGGGCTGCTTCGTCTTGACCGGGCCCAGATAACCGGGCTTGCAGCCAAAGTACTCAACGATCTCTGCCTCAGTGGCAAACCTAAAGCCCTGTGTCAGGCCGGGGATCTTGCCCACCTTGATTTCATTGAGCTCGTGATCGCCTCGTAGCAACAGCAGCCAAACCTGGGCGGGCTGATCTTTACGCTCGGTGGCGAGCACGATCGACTTTACAGTTTGAGTCAGTGGCACGCCTAGCAATTGGGCAACGGCCTCGCACTTTGCGGCCTCGGGCGTTGCCTCAAGCTTCATATTCGCGCTTGCAGCAGCGCGCGTGTCAAGCAGGCAGGGTGCAACCGCTAGTTCGATGTTGGCCGCATAGTCTGACGCGGGGTCATAGACGATCAGGTCTTCACCAATATCTGCAATGACCTGAAACTCATGGCTTTGTGAGCCGCCAATCGAGCCGGTATCTGCCGAAACGGCTCTGAAGGTTAGCCCCATACGCCCAAATATTTTCATGTAAGCGTCAAACATGAGTTGATAGCTTTTTTGCGCACCGGCCACATCGCGATCAAACGAGTAGGCGTCTTTCATCGTGAATTCGCGCCCGCGCATGACCCCAAAGCGGGGGCGACGTTCGTCACGAAACTTGGTTTGAATATGATAAAAATTAACCGGCAACTGCCGCCAACTTTGAATCTCGTTGCGCGCGATGTCGGTGATGACTTCTTCGGAAGTTGGTTGTAAGACAAAATCGCGGCCGTGGCGGTCTTTCATCCGTAAAAGTTCTGGGCCGTATTGCTCCCAGCGACCCGACTCAACCCAAAGCTCTGCGGGTTGCACGACGGGCATCAGCAGCTCGAGCGCGCCAGCAGCGTTCATTTCTTCGCGGATAATATTTTCAATTTTTCGTATGACGCGCAAGCCAAGAGGCATATAGCTATAAATACCGCCGGCGAGTTTGCGGATCAGCCCCGCGCGCATCATCAACTGATGGCTGGTGATTTCGGCGTCGTTAGGGGCTTCTTTGAGGGTACTGATATGAAAGGCGGATGCGCGCATGAGTGAATACTAAATTTTATTAGGGCAATTTGCCCAACAGGTACGTATAATTACTTGCAATTGTATTGAATTCGCAGGGAGTGGCCATGCTTGATCGCGAAGGCTACCGTCCAAATGTAGGGATTATCCTCGTTAATCAAAAAAACGAGGTCTTTTGGGGCAAGCGCATCCGGGAACATGCCTGGCAGTTTCCACAGGGTGGCATCAATCAGGGCGAAAGTCCGCTGCAAGCGATGCTGCGCGAGCTTCACGAAGAGGTCGGTCTGTTGCCCGACCATGTCCGTGTGTTGGGGCGTACGCGCGAGTGGTTGCGTTATGACGTGCCAGATACTTTTATTCGGCGCGAATCACGCGGGCACTACAAAGGACAAAAGCAGATTTGGTTTCTGCTGCATATGCTTGGGCGCGACACTGATGTGTGTTTGCGTGCCACGCCACACCCCGAGTTTGATGCCTGGCGCTGGAGCCCCTATTGGGTGTCCCTTGATGATGTCATCGAGTTTAAGCGCGAGGTTTACACCCAAGCGCTCAACGAGCTATCCCCTTTAATTTTTAAGCGTGGGCAAGATCTTGCAGAGCAAACTGCGACACAAGCCTGGCCTGAACAAAACCCCTAGCAAAGATTTTGAGCAAAAAAAAGCAGTGCATTTCTGCACTGCTCACTCTAGCTGATGACTGCAGCCTTTTTTAACGTAAGCGCTTAATCAAGCTAGAAGTATCCCACCGGCCGCCGCCCATTTTCTGAACGTCGGCATAAAACTGATCAATCAAGGCAATGCTCGGAACCCGTGCGCCGTTTCGGTTGCACTCGTCCATCACTAGACCCAAATCTTTACGCATCCAGTCTACTGCAAAGCCAAACTCAAACTTGTCGTCGACCATGGTGGTACCACGATTATCCATTTGCCAACTTTGTGCCGCACCTTTGCCGATGACCTCGATCACTTGTTTCATGTCTAAGCCCGCAGCTTGCCCAAAAGCGATGCCTTCAGACAGGCCTTGCACTAAGCCAGCGATACAAATTTGGTTCACCATTTTGGCCAACTGACCCGCACCAGCAGGGCCAACGAGGGTAACGGCGCGTGCCATCACGGTAATGACGTTTTTGACAGCATCAAACTCTGCTGCGTCACCGCCGCACATGACGGTCAGCATGCCGTTGACCGCACCGGCTTGTCCGCCCGAGACAGGAGCATCAATAAAGCGAAGCGACTTCTGCTTCGCTAACGCGCTGAGTTCGCGTGCAATCAACGCTGACGCCGTCGTGTGATCGACAAAGGTCGCGCCCGCTGACATGCCCGCAAAGGCTCCGTCAGCGCCTAGCACGATACTACGCAAGTCGTCGTCATTGCCAACGCACGCAAACACGATCTGCGCGCCCTGCGCAGCTTCACGAGGGGTGGCACACGCACGACCCCCAAACTCTTTGACCCAGGCTTGTGCCTTTTGTGTATTGCGGTTGTAAACCGTGACGTTATGGCCTGCTGTGGCCAAATGTCCGGCCATGGGTAGCCCCATCACCCCCAGTCCGATAAAAGCGACCTTGGTGGGGGTAGAGGGTTCGTAGGTTTTGCTGTTGATGCTAGACATCTAGTTACTCTTCGACAAAGGCTTCTTGGCGCTTCTTCTTGATGGAAGGCAACGCAACGATAAGCACCAACAGTGCAGCAACACCAAGCAGCGAGGCCGAGAGCGGACGCTCGAGGAACGTGCCGTAGTTACCGCGCGACAATAGTAGGGCACGACGGAAGTTTTCTTCCATCAGTGGGCCAAGCACCAAGCCTAGCAATAACGGTGCGCCTTCGCACTTTAGTTTGGCCCAGACATAACCAACGATGCCAAAGCAACTAGTCGTCATGATGTCAAAGGTGTTGTAGTTTAGTGAGTACACACCAATGGTACAAAACACCAGAATCGCAGGGAACAAAATCTTGTAAGGCACTTTGAGCAGCTTCACCCAGATCCCTACAAGCGGCAGGTTCAGCACGATCAACATCAGGTTACCGATCCACATCGAGGCAATCAAGCCCCAAAACAACTGTGGATTGCTGGTCATCACCTGCGGGCCAGGCTGAATGTTATGAATCGTCATTGCCCCAACCATCAGTGCCATCACGGCGTTGCTTGGGATACCAAGTGTCAACAAAGGAATGAACGATGTTTGAGCGCCTGCATTGTTGGCAGCCTCAGGGCCTGCAACGCCGGCAGGGTGACCCTTACCAAAACGTTCTGGGTTACGAGAGACTTTCTTTTCAAGCGTGTATGCCGCAAATGAAGACAGCACCGCACCGCCGCCTGGCAGAATTCCAAGCATTGAACCCAAAGCCGTGCCGCGAATCACCGCCGGCCAGGACTCTTTAAACTCTTGCTTATTGGGGTAAAGCGAGCCGATCTTTGACGAGATTTCAACGCGGTTTTCTCTGAGCTCGAGATTGCTCATGATTTCAGCAAAACCAAACACACCCATGGCAACGATGGCAAAGTCTAAGCCGTCTTGTAGTTCAGGTACGCCAAAGTCAAAACGAGCGACACCAGAGTTGACGTCGGTACCGACCATGCCCATGAGCAAGCCCAGCAAGATCATGCAGATCGCCTTGATTAGTGAGCCAGAGGCCAGTACAACTGCACCAACTAAGCCGAGCACCATGAGCGAGAAGTATTCGGCAGGTCCAAACTTAAAGGCGACTTCTGCAAGTGGCGGTGCGAACGCAGCCAAAAGTAATGTGGCAACCGTTCCGGCAAAAAACGAGGCTAAGCCCGCAATGGATAACGCGGCACCTGCCCGACCATTCTTGGCCATGGCGTGCCCGTCAAGCGTGGTTACCACCGAAGAGGTTTCACCGGGCAGGTTCACCAGAATGGCGGTTGTTGAGCCACCGTATTGCGCACCGTAATAGATACCAGCCAACATAATCAGACCGGCGATCGGGGGAAGCACGTAAGTGATGGGTAATAGCATTGCAATGGTCGGGACGGGCCCCAAACCAGGTAAAACGCCTACGAGGGTGCCAAGTAAACAGCCGAGTAACGCATAGGCTAGGTTTTCTGGCTGAAATGCGACGCCAAATCCTAAGTACAAGTTGCCGAGTAAGTCCATGAACAGGTGCTCCTTAGTTCAGACCGAGAAAAGCCGGCCAAATTGGGAATACCAATTTGAGGCCTTTGACAAAAGACAGCCAGCAGAGCAGCGTCAAGAAGATCGCATTACCAGCGGTGATTTTCCAATTGTGTTCATGGCTGGCAAAGCTACTAATCACTACCAGCAAAAATAAAGAAATGATCAAACCCATTGGCCGTAGTAGCAAGCCAAAGACTACGATCGCTGAAATGATGATGGCCAGAATTTTAAAATCAAACTTGGCGATTTCTGTTTTTTCTGCCTTAAGGCGCAACGCACCCAAAAGGATAACTGCACCTAAGACTGCCATGATGATGCCGAGCCAATGCGGAAAGTAGCCGGGGCCCATTCGGGCAGCTGTGCCCATTGAGTAACTGGTGGCCTTCCAGGCGAATCCCAGGCCAAGTAGGGTGAACATCACCCCTGACCAGAAGTCCTGTTTATTTCTAAGCTGCATGGCGGATAGCTCCTTGACTGCGCGGCTAATAAAATTTATGTTGAAACAAGCGGTGCATGTTTGTGTGCCTCGCGAGCCTGCTGAATATCTGCCAAGGCTTGCATTTTTTTGACAGTCATACAGCAAGGATTGCATCGTAATGGAGAGCGGGCACAAAGCAAACCCTGAACTTACCCCTAGAGGATGGGGTTTTCCCTAGACTTGTGTTGATTTGCACACAAAAAGAGCCGAATTGCGCAAACCATTAACAAAAGTACACAATTCGAAAGCCTCGGCTCGTGGTCTAGCATACTTTTCTGAACGCTAGCTGACAAAAAAGCAGTTTGCTGGCGAGTAGGGTGTTGGTTTGTTGCGATCACGCTGCAAGCCGGTTGTCTTGTCCTTAATGACTCTGCTCGTCTCTCACTTTTGCTTTACGATAGCGCTATGCTTGAAGATCTTGACCTGCTTTCAGTGCGCTTGGCTGCACTGATCTCTCTTACGCAACAGCTTGCGGCTGAGGCGGACGCTTTGCGCGTGAGCCTGGCTCAGGTTCAGACCGAAAGAGACGTCTTGTTAACTCGGCTGACCCAAGAGGGAACCCAAGCCAAAGCCCTTACCCGTAAAGTTGATGCCTATGCCTCAGAGCAGGCGTCGTTACAAGGCTCGCTTGATCTGTTCAAGCAAGAACAGTCTTCCCTGCAAGCGCAGTTGCAATCGCGAGAACACGAGGTCACAACCTTACGTGCGGCAACGGCGCAGGCGCGAGAACGTATTGAAGCCGTGCTTGAGCGTCTGCCAGGCGCGGTTCCAGCCAAAGAGGCCCCGAATGGAACGCGTTGACATCTCTATTCTGGGCAGGGATTATTCCTTGGCCTGCCCACCAGAAGAAAAACAAGCACTCATGGCGGCCGCTCAACACGTCAGCCAGCTGGCTGGGCGCATTCAGGGGTCTGGCAAGATTTCGGGTAACGAGCGCATCGCTGTCATGGCGGCGATTCAGGTGGCGGTTGAGTTGTTGTCGGTGAAAGCGCCGGATGGCCCCTTGGGGGGTTTGGCAGTTGGCGACTTCAAGCGTAGAATTGACAGCATGAATTCGATGCTAGACGCAGTGCCACTGAAGGCTGTGTCCAAAGCAAACTGAGCAGGTACTTTGCCTTTAAGCAGCGCCTGCCAGAGTAAAGTTTGTCCCTGCTGTGTTCGTGACTAGGTCATATATTCTCAGAACCAATGCTTATGGCATACATAGGTTGCGGGATAGTTCGACGGGCATGCGAGTCTCTAGCAGATTCGCTCAAAGTCAACAGAGCGCGGCCAACTTGAACTTACGGTTCGAGATGCCGGCCTAAACGGCACAAGCGGGGCATCTACAACAACGAGTCTGTGACGTCACAGATTCGTTGTTTGACTGCCAAGGTAGGCTAAGCACGTTGCGTGCGGGCCCAAAAAAAGAGCCCAAACCCTGCCGCAATCATCGGTAAAGACAGCCACTGTCCCATTGACCAACCTGCAGCTAACAAGCCTAAAAAATTGTCTGGTTCTCTGGCAAATTCTGCGATAAATCTAAAGACGCCATAGCCGATCAAAAACACCGCACTCACCTGCGCGGTCGGCCGCGGTTTGTTTGCAAACCACCAAACCAAAACGAACAGCGCCAAGCCTTCAAGTCCTAATTGATACAGCTGAGAGGGGTGCCGCGCCACGCCGTCGCCACTTTGCCTGAACACCATCGCCCAAGGTAGGGTACTTGGCCTGCCCCAAAGTTCGCCGTTGATAAAGTTTCCGAGCCTGCCGGCAGCTAACGCTAGGGGGATGAGTGGGGCGACAAAATCACTTACCTCAAAAAATCGATAGCCTCGGTTTCGGGCAAGCCACAGCATCATGACTAAAACACCGACCAAACCGCCGTGAAAAGACATACCTCCTTCCCAAAGATAGGCAATTTCGAGCGGGTGTGCCAAGTAATAGGCAGGCTTATAAAACAGCACGTAACCTAGGCGTCCGCCCGCTACCACCCCTAAGACACCATAAAAAATAAGATCCTCGAGGTCTCGGGTCGTCAGTCGTGTTTGGTTGTGAGCAATGCGCCAGCGCCCTAGAAGCCAAGCCGAGCCAAACCCCACCAGATACATCAAACCATACCAGTGAATTGCCAAAGGCCCTAAGCGCAGCGCAACAGGGTCAAAATCAGGAAATTGCAGCATCGCAAACCACCAGTTAAAAGATGTCCGATAATAACCCTTGAAAGCGACAGGGCATCTGCTTTGACAGACAGGCCGAACAGAGGTTAGCTTGCAGGGCTAACCGCAACTTTTTTAGTATCCATCCTTAGGTGTTCATTCATGGCAAATAACGAGCGTTCAAAACATATCACCGAGGGCGTGACGCGCGCGCCCAATCGTTCGATGTATTACGGCATGGGCTATAAAGAAACTGACTTCGAAAACCCCATGATTGGGGTGGCCAACGGGCATTCGACAATCACCCCTTGCAATAGCGGCTTGCAACCATTGGTCGATGCCGCGATTACAGCCATTCGTCAGGCCAAGGCGAACCCGCAGGTATTTGGTACGCCAACGATTTCAGACGGTATGTCGATGGGCACTGAGGGGATGAAATATTCGCTCGTGTCGCGTGAAGTCATTGCGGACTGTATCGAAACTGCGGTGCAAGGCCAATGGATGGATGGCGTCGTGGTCGTGGGTGGTTGCGACAAAAATATGCCCGGCGGCATGATTGGGATCGCGCGCATGAACGTGCCCGGTATCTATGTGTACGGTGGCACTATTAAGCCGGGCTCGCACAAGGGGCGCGATCTGAATATTGTCTCGGTGTTTGAAGCCGTGGGTGAATTCACCATGGGTCGCATGAGCCAAGAAGACTTCAAAGCGATCGAGCAAAAAGCGATTCCGGGCTCGGGTTCGTGCGGTGGGATGTACACGGCCAACACAATGAGCTCAGCATTCGAAGCGATTGGCATGGCGCTGCCTTACTCAAGCACGCTAGCCAACGAAGACCAGGTTGCGATCGATAACGCAGCCGAAGCGGCACGAGTGTTAGTTGACGCCGTCCGAAACAATCGCAGACCTCGCGACATCATCACACGCAAGTCGCTCGAAAATGCCGTGGCCGTGATTATGGCGATTGGCGGCTCAACCAACGCTGTGCTGCATTTTCTTGCCATCGCGCACGCGGCCGAAGTGCCCTGGACCATCGACGATTTTGAAGTGGTGCGTCAACGCGTACCAGTACTGTGCGATTTGAAGCCATCAGGCCAATTTTTGACGGTTGACCTGCACCGCGCAGGCGGTGTGCCACAGGTGATGAAGATTTTGCTCAATGCTGGGTTGCTGCACGGCGACTGCATGACAATTTCGGGCAAGACCATTGCCGAAGTTTTAAAAGATGTGCCCGATCAGCCGCCCGCCGGTCAGCAAGTGATCCGACCCATTAGCAACGCGATGTACAAACAAGGTCACTTGGCTATTTTGAAGGGAAACCTCTCGCCTGAGGGTGCGGTCGCCAAAATTACTGGTCTTAAAAATCCTGTGATGACAGGGCCCGCACGCGTATTTGATTCAGAAGACGACGCAATGGCTGCGATCATGGAACGCAAGATTACACATGGCGATATCGTAATCATTCGCTATGAGGGCCCTAAAGGTGGACCAGGAATGCGCGAAATGCTGGCGCCAACCTCTGCTCTGGTTGGCCAAGGCCTAGGAGAGACCGTCGGTTTAATTACGGACGGGCGTTTTTCTGGCGGCACCTGGGGGATGGTGGTTGGTCACGTTGCGCCCGAGGCGTTTGTGGGTGGCTTGATTGGCCTGATCGAAGAGGGTGACTCCGTCACCATCGATGCACACAAGCTGCTGCTGCAATTAAACGTCCCGCAGGCCGAGCTTGAGGCCCGTCGCAAGCTCTGGGTGCAGCCCAAGCCGCGTTACAACCGCGGCGTACTCGCCAAGTTCGGGCGTCTGGCCAGCACAGCAAGTCGCGGAGCTGTGACGGATGCGTTTGACGAATAGGCAGCCTTGGCGTCTTGTTGGCTTGCTGTGTTGTGCTGCTTGGGCTTCGCCTATGGTTTTAGGCGCGCAGCCGCTTGCCACAGCAGACGCGACAAGCCCGGTGCTGAGTATTGCAGCCGGCACGGCTTTGGCGCGTGCGAAAACGTGTTTGGGTTGCCATCAGCTTGACGCTAAGCGGGTGGGTCCCAGCTTTGGAGCGGTGGCGCAGCGACATGGTGGCCAGCAAGGCGCAGAGCAGTACCTTGCGAGCGCCATCCGCCAAGGTGGACGCGGGCGTTGGGGTGCCGTTCCAATGCCGGCGCAGCCTCAGGTCAACCCTCAAGAGGCACTGCAACTCGCGCAGTGGATTCTTACACTTAAATAACCAAAAGTTAGAGCGGCCCAAAGGGCTCGGGCTCTTTTAGGCCTGCCGATCAATCAATAAACGAATGAGGTTAGTCAATGCAACAGGACAAACAAGCGGTAACTCAGACCGCCGATCAACAAACAGCAGTCTTTGGTGGAGGCTGTTTTTGGTGCACCGAAGCCGTTTTTAGCGCCATGACCGGCGTGCTCTCAGTGCAGTCGGGCTATTGCGGCGGCTCGGTGCAGCACCCAACCTACGAACAAGTCTGTGGCAAAGAGACTGGGCATATCGAGGTTGTCAAAATTGTCTACGACCCCAAACAGGTCGAGTTTTTATCTTTGCTTGAAGTCTTTTTTGCCACGCACGACCCAACAACGCCTGGGCGACAAGGTAATGACGTGGGACCACAGTACCAATCTGCGGTTTTCTATCAAGACGCGGCCCAACTCGCAGCGTGTGAGCAATACATGGGTCATTTAGAACAAGCCCGGGCTTACCACGCCCCAATCTGTACCGAACTACACGCTACAGCAAGGTTTTGGCCCGCCGAGCAATACCACGCAGAGTACTTTGCCCTCCACCCAGAACAGGGCTACTGTCAGTTCGTAATTGCCCCAAAGGTTGACAAGTTTCGTAAGCAGTTTTCAAGCAAATTGAAGACTTAAAGATTTTTTTGGCTAGATAAAAAAATAGGTCATAAAAAAGACATTAATTTGTCTTTATTTAGGATTTACGTTTGACAGGGCAAAATAATCCATGCATACTCTCACCTCTGTGCTTCTACCAAAGCAGGGGTGCAACAAAAGCCAGTCGCAGCAATCTTGTGTTTTAACACCAAGTTGCTGAAAGATAGCAAAAATTGCAAGAACTTAACCGAAGTTAGAAGTTAAAACTCGGTTATAATACGTTTTACTGAATACGCAGTTGGCAGTACCGAATACCATGTTCTTTAAAAATTTGACAACCGATAAGTGTGGGCGCTTGGAATGAGTGTCGCAGGTTTGGTGGCTGTAACAGGTCATTAAATTGCAAACGAAATCAAGTGCTCACAAAGA
>JABMMM010000082.1 GCA_013205565.1 Alcaligenaceae bacterium
ACTGTTACCCATCTTTTTTAGTACGACTTCCAAAGAAAACTCCGACTCAATATTGATTGTTTGATTTTATCATCACAACACCCCAGTTGTAAAACAATGTATTACTTTTGTAGAGTAACAAAGGTTGAATGAATTGCGCGCTCATCGTTAGTCACTAAGACACCGGAGCTCATGCCTCGACTGGTCGTTTAAACACTAAGAAGACGAAACTTTTGTCGCTTAGACACTACAAACCGCTCGGCGCAGGTGCGGCTAAAAACTTGGACTGGTTTACGCCACACCCCCAACTTTTGCGAAAGCCTTGATATAGGCCGGAAAAGAGCCTAGTCTTCAGGAAGCACTCACTGAGCGTAATTTGATTATTGAAATCCGCGAATAATAAAAAGGGAGATGATCTTGCAAATTTTCAGACTTTGGGCGTTGCGTTTACTGCAAGCCGTTTTGGTCGTTTTAACAACAGGATTGAGTAGCCTTGCCTTAGCCAGCTACCCTGATAAACCCATCAGAATGATTATTCCCTGGCCTCCTGGCGGTGGCTCAGATGTCTTGGGGCGCATCGTTGCTAAGCACCTGTCAGATGTATTGGGACAGCCCGTTGTCGTTGAAAATCGAGCGGGAGCAACAGGTCTGATCGGTACCGATACGCTGGTCAAATCAGCGCCGGATGGTTACACGATTGTTTTCATTGCAGACTCCTATATTGTGAGTCCACTGGTTTCTCCCAAGACAGCTCGCTATGATGTAAATAAGGACTTCACGAACATTGGTATGGTCGGGTTTTTCCCTTTAGTTCTAGTTGTGAATCCCCAGAATAATCTAGGAGATTTAAAACAGTTTATCCAGAAGGGCAAAGATCCTGCCTCAAAGATGACTTACTCATCTTGGGGAATCGGCAGCTCGAGCCACCTAGCGACTGAAATGTTCTTGGCTCAGACAGGCAGTCAGATGTTGCATGTTCCTTTTCAAGGCGCGGCACCCGCTATGACAGCGGTTCTGGGTGGGCAGGTTGACTCAGTCTTTGTGCCTGCAGTCGTTGCGTTGCCTCATCACAACGCAGGAAAAGCAAAGATCCTGGGTGTTTCGAGTCAAAATAGACTGGCTGCCGCACCACAGCTCATGACAATGGCTGAGCAGGGTGTGCAATCCTGGATTTCGTGGATGGGCGTATTGGGACCTGCGAATATTCCTGCTGACCGTGCCGACAAATTGACTGCGGCGTTAAAGGCTGTCATTGAAAATCCCAAGGTGCGTGAAGAGCTGACGAGAGGCGGCCTTGATCCTAATTTTATGAATCAAAAACAACTGACCGATTTTGTACGCTCTGAAAATATCCGAGTGGGAAATGTCGTTAAGAATGCGAAAATTTCCATAGACTAACTAAAACCGGGGTGCGGCCGAAAAGTTGGACTACTTGGAGGTAGTTCACGTACTCATACGAAGACCGAATGCGGGCATCACGCAAAAATAATTTTAATAAGAAGCCTATCGGAGGAGTTATGTTGATAAAAACAAGAGTTTCGGTGGTAGCGTCCCTTTTATGGGTCGGGCTTTCAGGTACGACGGCAATGACGTCGGCTTCGGCTCAAGATGCCTACCCGTCCAAGTCGATCAGAATCGTCGTGCCATTCTCTGCTGGGGGAGGAACAGATGTGCTGGGACGGGAGGTCGGGCAGAAGATGGCCAAAAGCCTCGGTGTGCCCGTAGTCGTAGAAAACCTCGCGGGAGCTAGCACAGTAATCGGTGCCGATAAGGTAGCAAAGTCCCCGCCAGACGGATACACGATCCTGATAACAACGACCACCACGTTTGCGACAAATCCGCACACGCTTAAGTCCATGCCTTTCTCGATCGCCGATTTTGAAGGGGTGTCGTTGTTGGCGCAAAACCCACTGGTCCTGGCCGCTCCGGCCTCGGCGCCATACAACACACCAAAAGATTTGGTTGAATATGCAAGAGCGAATCCCGGTAAGTTGTCATACGGCACCCAGGGCAGGGGCGCGACCGCTCATTTCGTAGGCGAAATGATTGCATCCGCACTCGGCATCAAGATGACGGATGTTTCCTACAAGGGATCAACTCCTGGTTTGGTGGATCTCTCAGGTGGGCAAATACCGCTTCTCGTGGACGGAACGGTAGCGTCTTTGCCTCTGGTTAAGGCTGGGCGCATAAAGTTGATTGGTGTGACTTCGTCTGAGCGCCTGTCGGCTGCTCCAAATGTGCCCACCTTTGTTGGGTCTGGCTATCCAGAAATGGTCGCTGACTTCAAGACTGCTATGTTCGTTCCAAAGGGAACGCCTCAGCCCGTCATCGACAAGCTCAACACAGCTGTGAAATACGCGTTGTCGGACAAGGCTTTGGTAGATCGGTATGGACAGAACGGCACGATGCTGTGGAGTAGCGATCCCCGAGAGACTGTGCAGATTTTTAAGCGCGATCGCGATATGTACGGGCGACTGATCGAACGGACCGGACTGAAGTTCGATTAAAAACGGCTTAATACTTCATGGTGTGAGGCCTTTGGGGTCAACTCGGCCGTATTCCTTGAAGTCTGTCGTTGCGCCGATGGTTAAGATTGATATTTATTTCGGATCCTGTCGACAGTTTGCGTGCGAGTTGCCAACGATCTGACTCCTTGATTCACGAAAGTGCTCGATAGCAAAGACGAGGAGATTCATGCAATCTAGCAGTACGGCTCCGCCCCACGAACAATCCGTGCTGCGCTATGCACTGGAACGCCATGCGCTTGAGCGGCCGGACGCGGTGTATGCGGCGTTCGAGGATGAAGCTGACTGGACGTTCCGCTGCACACTGGACAAGGTGCGCAGCACCGCCAATGGTCTGGCCGCGCTCAACGTAGGCCGCGGCGACACGGTGCTGCTGATGCTGGGCAACAGCGGTTTTGCGTTGCGGGTAATGTTCGCGCTGCACTACCTTGGCGCCATCGCGGTGCCGGTCAACACCGCCTACCTGGGCAGCCTGTTGCGGCATGTTGTGAAAAATGCCGGCGCCCGGCTGGCGGTGGTCGAGCCGGAACTGCTGCCGCGGCTAGAAGAAGCCGCCGGCCCGGCGCTGGCGACCATCGTGGTGAACGGGACCGATGTGCAGGCACAGCCGGTGGCACAAACCGCGGCACAGTCGGCGGGCCGGGCAATACATCCGGCCAGCGTGCTGACCACGCCAGCGCCAACGCCGCTGCCCGACCCCCTGCTGGCGCCGTGGGACACCCAGTTCATCATCTACACCTCGGGCACCACCGGAGCCTCAAAGGGCGTGCTGGCTTCCTATCGCCACAGCTACACCGCGGTCGGCCCGGTCGGCTGGCCATGCGTGCTACAGCAGGATCGCCAGTTGCTGCACCTGCCGATATTCCATATCGGCGGCGCCTTCATCGCCTCGGCTGCACTATGCCGTGGCAGCTCGATCGGCGTCACCGCCAATTTTTCCACCGAGCGCTTCTGGGATTCGATACGGCGGCTGCAGGTGACATCCGTATTCCTACTCGGCGTGATGGCTAGCTTTCTGCTCAAGCAAGCGCCGCGGCCGGATGACCGCTCTCATCCGCTGCGCATGGTGTTCATCGTGCCGCTGGGGGCGATCGGCTCCGAATTCGCCGCGCGCTTCGGGGTCGAAGTCCACACGCTGTTCAACATGACCGAGATCAGCACGCCGCTGATCTGTGGCCCGAATCCGTCCAAGCCGCATGTATGCGGCCGTCCGCGCCCCGGTGTGCAATTGCGGCTGGTAGACGAGAACGATATCGAGGTGCCGCCCGGCGCAACCGGTGAGCTGGTGATCCGCACCGACCAGCCCTGGGCCATGAACCATGGCTATCACCGCGACGATGCCGCCACTGCCCGCGCGTGGCGCAACGGCTGGTTCCATACCGGCGACTGTTTCGCAATCGATGCAGACGGCGACTATCTGTTCAAGGACCGGATCAAGGACTGCATCCGCCGGCGCGGCGAGAACATTTCCTCGCATGAAGTCGAGGCCGAGGTGCTGACCTTCCCCACAGTACGCGAAGTCGCCGCGATCCCAGCGCCGTCCAAATTCGGCGAAGACGAGGTGATGCTGGTGGTGGCAACTATCGATAGCCAGCAACTCGACCCGGCAGCACTGTTCGCTCACCTGCAAGCGCGACTGCCCCACTTCATGCTGCCACGCTACCTGCGGGTGCTGCCCGCCCTGCCCAAGACGCCCACTGCGAAAGTGCTGAAGCATCTGCTGCGTGAACAGGGAGTCACGCCCGATACGCTGGACTTGCATCAACTCGGCCTGCGCGCTAGGCGCATCTCTAGCTGACGCCAACAGATACGAACCGATCGCAACCCTTACCACCCTGTAGCAACCGACACCCTCCGACACCACCGACAAAAGGACGTATGCAAAATAAAATCCCGGTACGCGTTTACACCGACTACAAGAGTCCGTATGCCTTCGTCGCCAAGGATCCCACTTATGCGCTGGCCGAGGAATACCAGCTAGAGCTGGACTGGTATCCGTATACATTGCGGATACAGGACTATCTCGGCACACTGGAAACCCGAAACGCCCATCAATGGCGTCGAGTACGCTACAGCTACATGGATGCGCGTCGCCTGGCCAACGCCCAGAACCTGGTGCTGAAAGGCCCTGAGCGGGTCTATAACGGCTACTACGCCAATGCCGGTTTGTTGTTCGCCAAGCAGAACGGCCTGTTCCGCATCTACAACGACACCGTTTTCGTGCGCTTTTGGAAGCGCGAGCTGGACATCGATTCGCTGGCGGCGATGAAGGGGCTGATTGCCGACATAGGCGGCGATCCTACCGCCTATGAAGCCTGGGCCGAAGGGCCGGGCCGTAACGAGCATGAACGCGTGATCAACGAAGCCGAGGCGATGGGCGTGTTTGGCGTGCCGATGTTCGTGCTCGACGGCGAGTTGTTCTGGGGTGGCGACCGCATCGACATGCTGATCGAAAGACTCAGCAATCGCCGTGCGGGGCAAGAGCCGATGGCTTGATGCAAAACGATGTATGACTAAACCACCTCGTTGCAACACTTCCAGATTTAGGGCGTGCTGGTTCTTAGTATGTCCTCGGCCTGCAATCGCGTTACCCACGCTTGTTCGACAAAACTGTCAGTCACCCCATAGACCCCATGGCTGACTCGCATGAGCAAGTTGGCCGAAGTCATCAAATTAATAGCGCCTTGAACATCTCCGGACGTCACTTCTCGACCGATTTATGCAGAAAACTCCCTCAATGTCGGCGCCGTAAAACTGCCTTTGACATTTCCTCCGATAGTGCAAATGCGAGAAAAGACGGCCTCAGCAAGCGGGCCTAAAGCTTCTATCTTTTGAATCTCAACATCAGCTGCCGCCGTGCCAAAAGCCTGGGCAATGGTCGGAAAATGCTCGTCAACGAGGGCTTCTTGCGGCAACTGGCGACAGACGTTTAGGGCCTTTAACAACTCTTCGGGTCGGCTCCCCATTTGCTTGAACGCCGCTTCAGCGACGGATAATGAGGGAGTTTTAGACCCTAACGTGGGCCTGACTTGCTGCAAGATATATTCAACAAAGTCTTGCCCGAGCACCGGAAACTCATGCGTGACCGCCCCGTTGAACGCCTGATTGCCCTTGACTGCGAGTTCTTGAACTCGCGCTCGATGCGAGCCTGTCCCGACAAAAAGAAAGTAGCCAGGAGTACCGTTGCGTGTGTTTACCGCATCTCGGGTTGCCTTCAGTGCATGAAGCAAGTGATCGCCTTCGGGGGCTCCCATTGCATGTTGCACCTCGTCGATGATAAGCACCACATCTGTGTTGGCTTGGTCAACAAGCTCTGTGAATGCCTGGGCGAGGCTGACACCGCCATCTTTACCTAAGTGCGCGAGCTGAAAGCTAAATTTGAGGCCTGCGCCACCCATGCTGAGGCTCGAAACCCGCTTGAGCTTCTTGAGAATTCTTGAACCAGGAGTTTGCAGTTCAATCAAAGACTTACGAATTGCGTCGTGAACTAAATCTGCTGGATTAGTTTGCGGCTGACTCCAAAGGTCGACATAAATGACGACGGCCCCTCTATTTTCCAAAGCCGGAATAAGGTCCCTAGCGAGAAATGTGTGGGTATTTCACGGCATCGTGACCGGTCATTTCACGCCATCGTGACCGCCATTTCACCAAAGCGTGACCGGTGATTTCACCTAAAGCGTGACCGAG
>JABMMM010000083.1 GCA_013205565.1 Alcaligenaceae bacterium
AGTGGTAGGTGGCTTCGCCGCAGGCTGCAGCGGCCGCGCGGGCACGCTCGCGCACTGACGTCGCGCCACACTCAATCGCGGCCAAGGTTGAGGTGGCGTCTGCGAGCCGGGCTTGCACACAAAACGTGGCAAAGGCCTGTTCGGCGCGCGCATGCGCGCGAGGGTTGTAGTCAGCTTGTTTGCCCAGACCCACCAAGACCACCCGAGGCGAGGCCACGCCCGCGAGGTTGCGCAGTACCAGTGTGGCACCCGCGCGCGCCGAAAACTCGGCTTTGACGACGGCGCGCAGCGTACCTGCGCAAGCGCGGTCAAGCGCATCGGCGGCGGTGCTTAAGACGCCGTCGGCAAAAACGCCGACCGCGAGAGCCGGCGTTTTTGTTTGATGGGGGCTCGCTGAAATGCTGACACTGAAATCCATGAGGACAACCTCTAAACGTGAACAATGCTTGAATTATCTCGCAAGTTGCCGAGAGGATAGAAGCTTATTCAAAAAAGTTATTATAATTATTTTCTATATTACTTATAATCGTTATTTGGCTTTTGCCAAGTTGACGACGCCCTTTTTAAGCTGGCGTAGCTTTTTGGAGACAGCAATGAATTTGCAGCAATTTCGCTTTGTTCGAGAAACCATTCGACGCGATTTCAATTTGACCGAAGCGGCGCGCAGCTTATTTACCTCGCAACCTGGCGTCTCAAAAGCCATTCTCGAGTTTGAGGACGAGCTCGGGGTGCAGATTTTTGAGCGTCATGGCAAGCGCATTAAAGGCCTCACCAAGCCTGGCACGGCGGTGGCGCAGGTGGTCGAACGTATTATGCGCGAAGTCGATAATCTTAAAAAAGTGAGTGACGAATTCGCTCGCCGTGACGAGGGCAGCTTGGTGATCGCCTGTACGCATACGCAGGCGCGCTACGTCTTGCCAAAGATTATTCCTGCATTTCGAAAGCAGTTTCCAAAGGTGCACTTGTCTTTGGCCGAGGGAAGCCCGCCACAGCTTGCAGAGATGGTGTTGCACGAGCAGGCGGATTTGGCGATTGCAACCGAGTCGCTCGGCCTGACTCCGGGCCTCGAGACCCTGCCTTGCTACACCTGGGAACACACTGTGGTGGTGCGACCCGAGCATCCGCTGGTGGCCTTGTCACGTAAAAAGGGCTTTGTTTTAACTTTAGAGCAGGTTGCGAACTACCCGCTGGTGACCTATGACCGAGCGTTTTCAGGCCGCCGTTCGGTTGACCGTGCGTTTGAAGCCAAAGGTTTAACCCCAGATATCGTGCTTGAGGCGATTGATGCCGACGTGATTAAAACCTACGTTGATGTGGGTTTAGGGATCGGTATCATCGCGGGCGTGGCCTATGAGCCGTTGCGTGACACGAATCTGGTCAGTATCCCTTGTGGCCACCTGTTTGGGGTGCAAACGACACGCGTGGCTTTGAAGTCAGGCGTATTTTTACGGGACTATGTCTACACCTTTATCGCCATGTTGACGCCAGAGTTGAGCGAGACAGAAATACGTGAACGTGTTGAAAATAAACAAGAAAAATAAGATACAAATGAGAATAGGTATTATTACGCTTGCTTTATAAATAAGAATCATTATCATCTAGTCTGTTCATTCTTAATTTTCAGGAGCAGCTATGATCCCTTCCCTTAGTGCAGTGGTGGTCGGTGCCGACCGTCTCGGTAACATCCCTAATCTGCTACGCGAACACAATATCGCCATCACGCATCACATTACTGGGCGCGACCCAGCTCATCAAAAAAAGGCATTGCACCTCCCCAGCGGGACACAAGTGGTGATTTTGCTCACTGACTTTTTAGGCCACAACGTCATGAAAACCTTCAGAAACGCAGCTCAAAAGGGAGGGATTCAGGTGGTGGCTTGTCGGCGCTCTGTCTGCGCCATGCAGCAGGCCCTTTTGCAAGGCGGCCTGTGTCAAGCCGAGGGTTGCGAACTAAAGGCGAAGCGAGCTTAGGCCGTGAGGGTTAGCTAGGGTGGGGCGTGCCGTTACAGGCGGCGCGCACCATTAAATCGCTTGGTCCAATAGGCCAGATTCATATTTTCAATTCTAACGACACCGCCGGCAGCCGGCGCGTGTACAAACTGCTCCGACCCTAAATACACCCCAACGTGCGAGTTGCGACGCCCAAGCGTATTAAAAAACACCAGGTCGCCCACTTGCAGATCGTTGCGTGGCACCTCGGTGCCAAACAGGGCGATATCATAAGAGCGTGGCGGCAGTTTCAGGCCAAGCGATTGCTGGGCTGAATGCAGCACTAAACCACTGCAATCAAAACCGGTTTCGGGCGATTTTCCGCCCCAACGGTATCGAATACCGAGTTGAGTGAGCGCCTGCAATGCTAAGGGATGGTGGATATCGTCTGTGAGTAAGCCGGCGCCGCTTTTAGAGCGGGATAAAAACGAGCCAATCGGATCCGCCGAAGTGCGCCAGTCTGTCGAGGCGCTCAGGCCTGCGCCACCGGTGCCCGTGCACCCGCTCAACGCCGCTGTGAGCGCGCAGGCGCCTGCAAGCAGCGACAGACGCAGCCAACGAAAAAAAGTACAAGAAGCAAGAGCGGTCAAAACCTTGTCAGGCATTATCGAGTTGAGTGGTAAGCGTCAAAAACAAACAGACCAGAAAATAAAAAACCGGCCAAGATAAACCGGCCAAGATAAAAAATTGCAGGTCAACGTAAAAAAAACCAACAATAAGCCAAGGGTGTTGCAAGGATGGCAAGCCTCGTGCAAGCTATACCTGTCACAATGTTATTACAAAAAGTGATTGTTGCCACAAAAAGCACCCACGAGACCTCTGATGAACCCGATCCAGCTGACCCATCAACACTCCCTTCGGCAAAAAGATGCGTTCTGGCGCGAAGAAGCCGCAGGCATCCACTGGGAGACCCCTTTTACTGAAGTGCTTGATTATTCAAAGCCACCCTTTGCCCGCTGGTTTGTCGGCGGGCGCACAAACTTATGTTTTAACGCCGTTGACCGTTGGCTTGACACCCAAGCCGACGACCCAGCTTTGATTTGGATTTCAACCGAGGTCGAGCAAGAACTCACCTACAGTCGTCGGCAACTGTATCGCGAGGTCAATGCAGTCGCGGCAATGTTGCAAGCTCAGGGTGTTGAGCAAGGCGATCGGGTGTTGATTTATATGCCGATGGTGCCTGAGGCGGTTTTTGCCATGTTGGCCTGCGCACGGCTGGGGGCAATTCATTCGGTGGTGTTTGGCGGGTTTGCCTCGGTGAACTTGGCGCAGCGCATCGACGATGCCTCACCCAAGGTCATTGTGTGTGCGGATGCCGGTTCACGCGGGGGTAAAGTCACGCCCTACAAACCTTTGTTAGACAAAGCGATCGCGCTGGCGCAGCGACCGCCCCAAAAAGTCATCGTGGTCGATCGCGGCTTGTTTGCCTTTGAACCCGTGGCAGGCCAAGACCTTGATTACGCCAGCCTTCGCACCCAATTCGAAGGGGCCGTAGTGCCCGTAACCTGGCTTGAGTCTTCAGAGCCTAGCTATGTGCTGTACACCTCAGGCACAACCGGCAAACCCAAGGGCGTGCAGCGTGACACGGGGGGCTACGCCGTGGCTTTGGCCTCGTCAATGCAGCGTATCTTTAACGGCAAACCCGGCGATACGTATTTGTGCACCAGTGATATTGGTTGGGTGGTCGGACACTCTTACATTGTGTATGGCCCGTTAATCGGCGGTCAAACGACACTGTTATATGAGGGCACGCCTGTGCGCCCCGATGGCGGCATTTTATGGAGCCTGGTCGAGCGCTTTAAAGTCAACACCATGTTCTCAGCGCCCACCGCGATTCGGGTACTCAAAAAACACGACCCTGCGTTACTCAAAAAATACGATCTGTCCAGCTTGCGAGCGCTGTATCTGGCGGGTGAACCGTTAGATGAACCCACCGCCAGATGGATTTCTGAGGGGCTGGGTCGCCCCATCATTGACAACTATTGGCAGACTGAATCAGGCTGGCCGATTTTGGCGGCACAACCAGGCATTGCCGCGGTTCCCACAAAATTCGGCAGCCCCTCGTTTCCGGTGTACGGCTTCGATGTGCGCGTGCTAGACGAACAAACCGGCGAAGATCTTGGCCCGAATCAAAAAGGCGTCGTTGCGATTGTGCCACCTTTACCCCCGGGTGCGATGACTACGATTTGGGGCGATGATGCGCGCTTTGTGGAGACCTATTTTTCCTCAGTGCCCGGCCGCCTGGTTTACTCAACCTTTGACTGGGGCTTGACCGATGAAGAAGGTTACTGGTTCATTTTAGGTCGCACGGATGACGTGATTAATGTTGCGGGGCATCGCCTGGGCACTCGCGAAATCGAAGAGTCGATCAATTGCCACGCTGCCGTCGCAGAATCGGCAGTGGTCGGCATTGCCGATCAGCTTAAGGGTCAGGTTGCAGTGGGTTTTGCTGTGCTCAAAGATGCCAGTCTGTTTGCGCAGCCTGGCGCACTGCTCCAGCTCGAAGGCGACATTATGCGTCTGGTGGATGAACAACTTGGCCCTGTGGCGCGGCCCTCGCGCGTGCGGTTCGTGACGGCGCTGCCCAAGACGCGCTCTGGTAAAGTGCTGCGTCGGGCGATTGCGGCCGTCTGCGAGGGGCGCGACCCCGGCGATCTCACTACAATCGAAGACCCCTCTGCACTTGAACAAATTAAGGACTCACTGTGAAAACCAAAGCCATATTGACTGATGCCGATGTTTCTAAAATCCTGGCTGCCTCTAAAGCCCATGCGAATAAAAATAATTGGGCCGTGACCATTGCGGTGGTAGACGATGGTGGCCATCTGCTGGGCTTACAACGCCTTGACAGAGCCGCTGCAATGTCCGCGCACATTGCACCCGCTAAAGCGCACACCTCGGCGCTCGCGCGTCGCGAA
>JABMMM010000084.1 GCA_013205565.1 Alcaligenaceae bacterium
AGGCCCCATCTCTATTGGCACGGATGGTGCCGGTTCGATTCGAATCCCATCAAGCTTCTCTGGGGTCTTCGGCCATAAGGCAAGTTATGGTCGTGTACCCGCCTGGCCCGCGAGCCAGGTCGGCACTCTTGCCAACGTCGGCCCCATGACCAGAACGGTTGCAGACGCGGCACTCACGTTATCGATTATCTCAAAATGGGATGACAGAGACTGGCACGCGTTACCCCAACAAGAGATGAATTGGGCGAATTTGCCAAGCACAGGGCTCAAGGGCCTGCGCATTGCCTACAGCCCTGACTTAGGCTTTGGCGGGGTCGACCCAGACGTCGCTGCGCTTGTAAAAGCGGCTGTTGAAAAAATGGCTGAACACGGTGCACACGTCACTGAAATCAACCCACCTATTGGCGACATGAATGACACCATTGATGTGCTGTGGCAGTCGGGTTGTGCGTATGGCCAACGCAATATGACTGAGGCGCAACTGAATGTCTTAGAGCCCGGGTTGCGCGAAGCGGCTGACCGAGGACGTGCCTACACCTTGCCGCAGTATTTAAAAGCGACCGAAGAGCGTAGTGCGTTTGGTGCACGCATGCGCGAGTTTCATACTGATTGGGATCTGCTTGTGCTGCCCACCATGCCGAGCACCGCATTTGAAGTCAACCAACTCGGCCCCAAACAGGCAGACGGCTCGATCGGCCGCGCTTGGCGCATTTGGAATCCTTTTTGTTATCTGTTCAATCTGACCATGCAACCCGCGGCTAGCCTGCCCTGCGGATTTACCGCTAAAGGATTACCGGTTGGCTTACAAGTCGTTGGGCGTATGCATGACGACCTCACCGTGCTCAGAGCCTGCGCCGCGCTAGAGCCCCATGTGTCGCCGATTAAGCTTGCACCGCGGCCGATCTGAACAATTTTTCTATTTTTACGAGTCACAAAGCCAGAACCCGTCGTTGCTGTTGTGACCGTACTTGAGAAACCGCCGAGCGTTGTGTTAAGAGTTGGGTTCAATAAGCCTATAGTTTCAGCACCCACGACGAAGTTAACGTAGCAGGTGCAGTCATCTATTACTCAGCTTTTTTAGGCCTGTGCCGACGGCCACGTCCGTAGACTGTCGTTGTTGCCTTCAGTTTGTGTGAGAGCTCTTTGGTGATCGCTTTGGCTTCATAACGCCAAGACCAATTCCCCGTTGCACGTCCGGGTACATTCATTCTGGCTTCGCCACCCAGGCCCATTAAGTCCTGCATGGGTATAACTACTGTGCCAGCGATAGAGCTCATTGCTAAACGAATGAGAGTCCAGTGCACATCTTGCTCTAAAACAGGACCAACATAATCTAGCACCAGTTTTTGCTGATTGTGGTCAAGGTTTTCCCACCAACCAACAACGGTATCATTATCGTGAGTCCCCGTGTAGCAAACAAAATTTGAGTGATAGTTGAAGGGTAGATAAGGATTTTCAGCACCCGTATCATCGAAAGCAAACTGAAGAACTTTCATACCAGGAAAATCAAAATCATCGCGAAGACGTTCCACCTGAGGTGTAACAAGTCCTAGATCCTCTGCCCATACTGGCAGATGCCCTAATTCATTGCTAAGCGCGTGAAAGAAGGCGTCACCGGGACATAGAGCCCAAGACCCGTTTATCGCAGTTGTTTCACCATGGGGAACCTGCCAAAAGGCTTGAAAGCCGCGGAAGTGGTCGATGCGGATGATATCCACAAGCTTAGTTAAACGTTTGAACCGTTGAATCCACCACTCGAAGTTCGTGCTCTCCAAATGTTTCCAGTCATAGACTGGATTTCCCCATAATTGGCCCGTTTCGCTGAAATAATCTGGGGGCACACCGGCCATAAGTTTGGGTTCGAATGTTTCGGGAAGCAGCGCAAAATTTAGAGGATTTGCCCAAACGTCTGCACTATCAAAAGCAACATAAAAGGGGATATCGCCCACAATACGAATACCTCTATCATGAGCATAATTACGCAAAGTCGACCACTGCCTGAAAAAGGCAAACTGTGAAAACTTATGAAACTCGATCGATTCTTTTAATTCGGTTCGAGCCTTTTCAAGCGCATTTTTTTCACGCTTAACAAGCCCTTTGGGCCACTGGTTCCATTTTTTATTGGGATGACTATCTTTCAACGCCATAAAAAGTGCGTAATCATCCAACCATTCACTCTGTTCATCACAGAATTGATTAAAAGCCTGACTTAAAGAGGCATTATCACGAATTTTTTTTGCGGCTCGCTCCAAGACTTCGAATTTAGCGGACCTTACGGCGCTTAAATCTACAGCGCTAGATAAGGCTTTGGTCGGAGGCTCAACGACAATGTTCAGGCCGTCTGTCACTAAATCCTCAAGGCTAATTAGCAAGGGATTGCCTGCATTGGATGAGAAAGACGAATATGGTGCGCCATCATCTCCAGTGGGGCCTAGAGGCAGAACCTGCCAAATTTGTTGATGTGTCTTTGCAAGGAAATCGATAAACACGCGAGCGGAAGAACCAAGATCTCCAATACCCCAATGGCCTGGAAAAGATGTTGGGTGCAATAGCACGCCACTTCGTCTGGCAATTTTAGATCTCATGATATGTTCCTATCAATTTATGTGTCTGTTTAAACAGCATTTTTACCGTTCATGCCCAGCATGCATGTCTCTTGGCATAAGCAGAACCAAGTATCGGGGCATTTTTTTTCAAAGGGAGATTTAAATCATGATCTTTTTTGATCACATGAGGTCGTTCAGTGTTTGATTTATGAGGCATTATTGTTGATTAGCCGCATAAGCACACTAACGGTTCACTCCACTGTACTGCCTCCGCCTCGCGAAGCTTGTATCGCAATCAGGGGTGCAGTGGATGGGTGTACTCAATTTGGCCCGTTGCTAGAGAGGTAGCCAAGAGCAAATGCGCCGATATAAATTGGCTACAACCTGGGCGACTTCAATTAATGACTTAACCCGGTTTTCCGTTCCACTGCACCTCAGAACTCACCACACCTTACTTTTCAATTTCATTCACAAATGTTTCCATAAATAAATCCACCATGCCCGGGTGTTTTCCGGAGATCAGATCACGATCAATCACCATTTCACTAGTACCCTTTCCTTCATAGATAACATCGCCACCTGCATTTTCTACATCACACACAATATTGTGAGAGCAGGTTACCTTGCGACCTGCCATTAAGTCGCGATCAGCACACAATAACCATAAACTATGACAGATCGTTCCCAGTTTCAGCCCTTTTGTTTGCATCACTTTGCGAAGAAAAACAACTGCTGGTGACAGGTTTTTCTGACCCTTGTAGATTTCAGCCTGATAGCGTAGCCTGTCTGTTGAATAAGCGCCCATCAGTAAAATGCCTTTGTAATCTTCTACTTTAATATTATTAAGCTCAGTGACCACGGTTACATGCTGGCCAACCTCATCATTTTCAGCATTTGAACCAAATTTTAATTTTTCCTGGCCCCACAGATGGGAAATATACTCAACTTGATACCCTCGGGTGGGTAAATACTCATTAAATCTTGTGAATTCAGTCGGATCAAAATGTTCTTCGATGAGAACGCCAATTTTCCCTTTTACTGCTTCACCAAAACGACCTGCGGTTTCATCTGTCATTGATTTTCCCCAATTAGATTAAAAGACACAAACAGCCTAACTTACTAATCTTGACCTATCCGCCATCGGGCAGCGATCGCCGGCCCCAACCGGCGACCACACGGAATTCAGCCTAGCGCTGGCAAGTTAACAATACCGACTCTAAGCATCAGCGAACACCACGCTGTCGGTGAACTCGTCTTGAGCCAGAAGTGTCTGAATTGCTTCATTGGCGCTCACAATGACAACATCGGTTTCAATGCTCATCTTCTGTTTCGCAAAGATCAGCGCCCTGGCGGCCGAAGAGACCATGGACTCCAAGCCCTTTACAACAATCACCAACTTCTCAGGGTTGGAGGCGATAACCTTCTGCAGACAATCGCGGAAGAAAGGTACCGCCCTTGCATCCAGTTCTCCTGTCAGCGTGATGGTGGCGATCCAGTCCTTCGTGCTGACGCTCGCGTTGAAATGATCAAGTCCCTGAGTCGGAGCAATGCGCACCTTAATTTTGACGGGCTCGGTTGCTTGTGGGATCGTTACCGTTAGACCTTCGGCGTCGAAGTTTCGGTAGTCCTCTCCATTGACAGTAACCGATTCAATCTTGATTGATCCAACTGGCAGTAAATCGGGTGAAACCCGCAAGATGTTGTCCTTGAACGCACCTGGCTTCGGTTTGAAGTGGAAGTCCATTGGCTGCTTGGTGATCATCAAGTTCGTGTACACCGAGGCCAGATAACACAGTTCAAACGAGTGGTAACCGCTCATGGAATGGCTTCCTTTGTTCCGCTCCGTTCCGAGTAGATAAGGCATACCATTATTGAACACATTGAAGTAGACCCCGCCCGCATCGTGATCCAGGAAGAATGCGTTATAAAACGCAGACGACTCGCGTGCGTGCTTCAGATACTCGGGCTTCTTCATCGATCCAGCCATGATCAAATAAGCCAATATTCCCTGCTCTTGCTGCCACCATGCTTTACGGTCATGGAAGGCGAAGCGGTGAACAGTCTCGCCTTTTCGCAATTCACGATCCACGACGTCATACCAACCACCGCGCTGCGGATCTCCACCGTGTTTTGGCATGAGTTCTGCGATCTTCTGCGAGAAATCCACATAACGCTGGTCGGGTTTAATGTGGTGAATGCGCATCAGGTTCCAAGCAATCTTCAGATTGTGCCCAACGACACCCCGGTTTTGCTGCCAGCCCCATTGTTGATCGAAGCTCCAGTCTTCATGAAATTTCTCCTGCACAAATGCGCTGTGTTCATAGTCTTGAAAATGGTCAGTAATGGTGTCAGCGGTATCCACCAACATGTCCAGGTGCGCCTTTTCTCCGGTTGCAAGCAAAAGGTTAATCAGGTACGCAGGTGCATGGTCACCCACCGAATTCCAGTTTTTGCGTGAACGATTGCGTCCCAGGGATTCACTGCGACCGCTGAGTGTTATAGGATCGATATGCGAGTAATAACCGCCCTTTTCATGGTCCCGATAATGGCGGTCAAACAGATTGAGCGTCAAGTCGATATCTTTGCGGATGCGTGTATCCCCGGTTATTCGATAGGTCTGGGTCGGTCCGGCTAGTGCGTAAATCTGTTCATACGCAGGCAGCGCGTCGTAGTCATCGCCAAATTCCGAGGTGAACAGCTGACGTTCGCGGACGGTCGTCTTCTGACCTCCACGCATACCAGGGATTTCAGGCATTTTCGAGCCCAGAATTTTCTGCCCTGCTTTTTTGTTGGGGCTGAATTCGACAGCGTGATACCAGTAGCAAATATTCTCGGAGGTATCCACTGCACGGAAGTGCTCGCGCAAATAGTCTGACCCCTTCTCGGCAGCCTCCAGACAGCGCTCGTCTCCGGTCAGCAAATAGGCCGATGCAAAGCCGTAGATCAACCGCGAAATGGTATCGGTTTCCTGACGTGTGCTCCCCATCTTGTGGCCATACAAATCAAGCATGGTGCAGTAATTAGACCAGTCAATCTCCTCTTCACCAAACTGTGCCTTCAGGTAAAAGTTTGCCAGTTGCTGGATCTGCTTGATCCACCAGTCTTGCTGCTCAAAAACAAATTCATTCTCACCTTTACCAACAAAGATAACGTGCTCAGCTTCAAGTGCACCGTCATCATCGGGATAGAAGACCCCATAGGCATACAGGAACCTGCCGCGCATCAGCATGTCTCGCAGAGCACCAGTGCAGTCTGTGTAGGAGCCTCCCAGGTTATGCACTAATTCGGCGTACGTCGACGAGGTTAGTCGGATCTTGAAATCCCGTCCGTCCGACGTCTGCAACCCAAACACGTTGGAATCAAAATTAAAGTCTGTAACGTATCCAGCTACAGTGTCGGAAAACTCAAAACTAGCTTTGCTCATTGATTAAACTCCATATAAAAAAAATTCAGCCCCGCCCGGATG
>JABMMM010000085.1 GCA_013205565.1 Alcaligenaceae bacterium
GGCGTCTGTTACGCAAACTTGGTCAGCGCGCGGTATTGTGCGTGAACAAAGCCGAGGGGATGGCGCACGGTAGCGCCATTGCAGAGTTTCACGAGCTCGGTCTGGGCCAGCCTTATGCGATTTCGGCGGCTCATGGAGATGGTATTGCCGATCTGATTGAGCATGCGCTTGAAGGTCTGGGCCGAGAACCCGTAACCGAAGACTTCGATGCGGATGATGCAGAGCCTAGCGCCGAAGCTGTCAAAAGTGATTTCTTCGAACCCGTCGAGGTAGTCGATCATCGCATTAAACTTGCGATCGTCGGACGTCCCAACGTTGGTAAATCGACACTCATCAACACCTTTCTGGGCGAAGAGCGGGTCATTGCCTTCGATATGCCGGGCACCACGCGTGATGCGATCGAAATTGAATTCGACCGGGGTGGCAAAAAATACACCTTGATTGATACGGCGGGCTTGCGCAAACGCGGCAAAGTATTCGAAGCGATTGAAAAGTTTTCGGTGATTAAAACGCTGCAAGCGATCGAGGCCAGTAACGTTGTTTTGCTCATGATTGATGCGCAACACGAGGTGTCCGATCAAGACGCCCATATCGCCGGCTTTATTCTTGAAACTGGGCGCGCATTGGTTGTCGCAATTAATAAGTGGGATGGACTCGATAGCGAACAGCGCGAAAGGATTCAGCGAGAATTTGACCGTAAGTTGCGCTTCTTATCGTTTGCGCGCCAGCACACGATCTCGGCCTTACGCGGGCAGGGAGTCAATGCGGTCCTCAAATCCGTCAATCTTGCGCATGCGGCAGCCTTTACTAAGTTATCTACACCTCGCCTGACGCGAGAGTTGCAGGCAGCCGTCGAGCAGCAACCACCGCCGCGCCGCGGGATTTTCCGACCTAAAATGCGTTATGCCCACCAAGGCGGGCAAAACCCACCGCTGATCATCGTGCACGGCAACGCGCTTGACGCGATTTCTGATTCTTATCGTCGCTACCTTGAAGGACGTTTTCGCGATGCCTTCGAACTTGCCGGCACGCCTTTACGCATCGAATTCAAGTCCTCCTTTAATCCTTACGCTGACAATTAAGCCAAATGAGTCGTTACTGGAACAAACTGGTTGTTAAGCTTGAGCCCTATGTGCCCGGCGAACAGCCTCAGACGCAAAATTTACTCAAGCTCAATGCGAACGAGCACCCGTATGGGCCCTCGCCCAAGGTGCTTGCGGCCATTCAGGCGCAGGCCAATGACAGCTTGCGGTTGTATCCGGATGTGAATGCAAAAGTGCTACGCCAGGCCATTGCGAAGCGCTTTCGGTGCACGGTCGAACAAGTGTTTGTTGGCAATGGTTCGGACGAGGTACTCGCTCATGCCTTTCATGCCTTGCTCAAGCAGGACGCGCCGCTCTTGTTTCCTGACATCACTTATAGTTTTTATCCGGTGTACTGCGGGCTTTACGAAATCGACTATCACGCGATCGCTTTGGATGCACAGTTGAGTATCCGGCTTGAAGATTATCTGCCTGCGATTGCGGGTGGGCAAAGCAAGAGGGCGGGCGGAATTATTTTTCCAAATCCAAATGCTCCAACAGGGCGTGCGCACGCGCTAGTCGATATTGAAAAAATTGTTGCAGCCAATCAAGACATCGTGGTGGTGGTAGACGAAGCGTATGTCGATTTTGGTGCACAAACCGCAGCGCCACTCATTGAAAAATACCCGAATCTGCTGGTGGTTCATACGCTGTCTAAATCGCATTCGTTAGCGGGCTTGCGTGTGGGTTATGCGCTGGGTCATCCTGACCTGATTCAAGGCCTCGAGCGCGTTAAAAATAGCTTCAACTCCTATCCTCTTGATAGCCTGGCCTTGGCCGGTGCGACTGCCGCCATCGAAGACGAAGAGTATTTTGAACAAAGCCGGCAAGCGGTCATTCGCACCCGAGCCGCATTAACTGCTGGCTTGCAAGGTTTTGGCTTCGAAGTCTTGCCCTCGGCCGCCAACTTTGTTTTTGCTAGGCACCCCGCTCATACAGGCGAAAGTCTGGCCGCAGCGCTTCGTGCAAAAAATATTCTCGTGCGCCATTTTAAAAAACCTCGTATCACTGAGTTTTTGCGCATCACGGTTGGCACAGACGCACAAATTGAAATCTTGCTTAAAGCTTTGCAAGAAATCGTAGGGTCATGAGCGGATTGGTAACGAATTGTTTCGTGCTTTGGCCTTAAGCGTGTAAAGACCTAGCTAAGGTCGGGGAAACCCTGTAGAGTAGCGCTCTTGGATTGAGAAACCTGCATATTTTTGCAAAAGCC
>JABMMM010000086.1 GCA_013205565.1 Alcaligenaceae bacterium
AGTGGAAATTTACGCTCAAGGATTTCAGTTGGCGTATTTGACACATTGGTCGGAAAACTGAGTGTCGGTAAACCGTCTTGCGTTGGCCGAGCACCGAACCCACCACTAAAAAAGAAAATTCCAGAGAAGGGGTTACCTTGCTGTTTGCCACTCACGGTGAACCCGTGAAGTGGTATGCCGCTTTCAGCAGGCACCCGCTCAGGCAAGGCAAGCGCCAAGGCATTCAGAACCGCGCTGGTCGTGTAATGCCCAACCGTTGCACGCGCCTCGACTGCAGCAGGATATCTTGGGTTCAAAAAACTACCCTCTGGTGCATCAATTTGAATCGATAACACATTGCCCTCGTTATTCGGGACGTCAGGTAGCAAGATGCTTTTTAAAGCATACGTCGAATACGCCCGCGTATACCCTAATACTGAATTGAGCGGCGAGGGATTCTCAGGTGAGCTACCCGAGAAATCTACTTGCATGGAATCATCGTTGACCTGAATCGAACACTCAATACACAACGGACGATCGTTATTGAATGAATCGATCATAGTCGTGGCCTTGTAAAGACCATTAGGAACCTTAGTGATAGCCCTGCGCATCGCGACATCCGTTCTACCAATGATCTCCTCAGTCAACACAGCCAAGTGAGGTAAACGATATTCAGTCAACAGGCGGTCAATGCCCAACTGCATTTTTTCAGTTGCGCCAACCATCGCATGAATATCGCCCAACACTTCGTTAGGCACTCTGACGTTACGCCGAATCATCGAGAACAGAGTCTCATTGGGTTCGCCCGCTTGATAGAGTTTCAAAATCGGTATCTGTAGCCCTTCTTCAAAAATATCGCGATTATCGGGGGCTCGACGACGACCGCCAATATCAGGCATATGGGCAATTGCCCCAGCGAAACCAACCAAGACGTCGTTATAAAACAATGGGGCGGCAAGCGTTAAATCAGGTAAATGTCCAGTGCCAATCCACGGATCATTACTGATAATGACATCACTCTTTTTTAGCGTAGGGCCAGGATATTTTTTAAGAAATGCTTGCACCGACATCGGTAAGGTACCGATAAAAGAGGGCACGCTGCGGGTCGCTTGCGCAATTGCGCGCCCGTTTGGATCCAACACCATACAGGTGTAGTCGTGCGACTCTCTCACTACGGTGGAGAATGACGTTCGATGTAAGGCTAGCGCAGCCTCATCGACACAAGAAATCAGTCTTGTCCATAAAATTTCGACCGTAATGGGATCAAGCTGTGTTTGATTTTCTGTCATATGATTTTCACTTTCTGCTCTTTAGGGCTAACCGATGCTTGCATCGCTGAGCTCTAAAAATTCGATTATTACGTTACCGTGCTCATCTACATAAAAACTTGCGTCAGGCCCTACGACAATGCTCGTTTCGCGTTCTTCAATAATCGCTGGACCACTATAATTTTTTTCTTGTTCTAATAAATACCTTGAGTACACGGTCGTAGAAACAAAGCCCTTTGAGGCCTCGAAATAAGCTGAACGTACACCTCGTATTGCAGATTTTCCTGGGGTAAGCCCCTCGGCAGGGGCTTGTTGGATTGTCGTGGGTGAACGAGTCTCCTGCACTCTCGCTCGAATGTTCACCACTTCAATTGGCACGCTTGGCGGTAAGTGCCCATAGATTTTTTCGTACTCGGTACCAAAGAGAATAACGAGGCGCTTTTCTAGCGTCGCATCGATAATCGTATCGACAGGCAGACTCACATTGACAGAATACCCTTGACCTTTACAACGCATTTCAAATTGTGGTCGCAACGAGATGCGAGCCCCAACTCCCACCAAGCCTTTGATCACTTCTGTGGCCGAACGTTTCAATTCAATAAACCGCTCAGCCGCAGCCGACCAATTTAGCGAAGAAAGAATCCCTTCAAACGCCATCACAACATCAACGGCAGGCGGCGCAACTAAACAACCGATTGCAGATGCAACGCCCGCACCATAGGGATACAAAATCCGTTTAAGCTTGAGCTTTCGTGCGATGGCATACGCGTGGATCGGGCCGGCACCGCCAAACGCAATCATGCCGAACTGGCGCAGATCTATCCCTTTTTCAGCGCCATGTGCCGCAATCGCCGCACACATATGTTCATTCACAATATTATGGATACCCAGAGCAACATCTTCTGGCTTCAGTTTTAATACTCTACCAATTTCAGTTTGCATTGCTTTGCGAGCAGCTTGTACATCCAACTGCATTTCACCGCCAAGAAAAAACTCTGGGTCTAAATATCCAAGAAGCAGGTCGGCGTCCGTTACCGTAGGCTCTTGTCC
>JABMMM010000087.1 GCA_013205565.1 Alcaligenaceae bacterium
AAATGCAACACATTGCCAAGCACACGCAAGACTTTCCAGCCTGGCCGCGTTTGGCCGCGCGGCGCGACTGTCCCTTTGAAGCTTTGCGCCAAACCTTGAGCGTTGACAAACGTACCCGAGGTTTCGGTAAACGGTGCAATCGGCAACAGCACATGCGCCCAGTCGCGTGCACCTGTTGCATAAGGCGTGAGCGCCACCGCAAACTGCGCAGCCTTTAACGCCGCAAGCGCTTGTGCGCCCTGATCGACATCCAACAAGGGTTCTGCATGCAGCACCACGTAGGCTTTCAGGGGCTCGGCAAACATTGCTGCCGCCGTTTTGCCGCCCTTAACAGGTACAGCACCGGCGAGATAACCGCCTACGGTATTGGCGCCTGCAGTTAAAAAGCCCAACTGACCAGCCGCCAAGAGCGCGATCAGTTGCGCATAGGCCGCAATACGCGAAGCATCAGGAGCGTTAACCGCAGTACTGCCGAGCAACACCGCCACGCGCTCGCCTGAGGCCAGGCTGGCCGCAATCTGTTCGGCCGCAGCACTTGGCTGAACCGTCGACAGTGCCGCTGGGACTTCTCTTGTTTTTGCTTTGGCCAGAGCCACGACAATTTGTGCAAGCGTAGCGGCCAAGGCGCTTGGCAAAACTGTCGCACGCGCAGTCAGTTTAAATAGGGGATCATCGGCGGCTGTCTCGACCGACGACACCTGCGTGCCGCGCTTAACAGCCTGACGCAAGCGCTGCGCCATCAGTGGATGATCTTTACGCAAAAACGAACCAACCACTAACACTCGATCAAGCGTATCGAGTGCGTTGATGTTCATGCCAAGCCAAGGTGCGCCCGTCAGAGCGGCATCAAAGCTTGAATCGGTTTGGCGCAAACGACAATCAATATTTTCAGAGCCCAAACCGCGGGTCACGCGCGCCAGCAAGGCCATTTCTTCGAGCGTGGCGTATTCGCTGGCAAGCGCACCAATCTGTGCAGCACCCGAGGTGTCGCGCACTTGCATCAAGCCCTGCGCCACCGCCTGCAAGGCATCTGACCAAGAAGCCTCGCGCCACTGACCATCGCTGCCCTTAATCATAGGATTTGTCAGGCGATCTTCGTTTAAACCTTCATAGGAGAAACGATCACGATCACTAATCCAACATTCGTTGAGCTCTTCGTTTTCGAAAGGCACCACGCGAATCACTTGATCACCCTTAACCTGCACCACCAGATTTGTACCCAAACTGTCGTGCGGCGACACCGCGCGCCGACGCGCGAGCTCCCAGGTGCGGGCCTGATACCGAAAAGGCTTTGAAGTCAGCGCGCCTACCGGGCACAGATCAATCATGTTGCCCGACAATTCAGACTCGACTGAGCGCCCGACAAAAGTCGTGATCTCAGAGTGCTCGCCACGGCCAATCATGCCAAGCTCCATCACACCCGCGATCTCTTGACCAAAGCGCACGCAACGCGTGCAATGAATACAGCGAGACATTTCTTCGGCCGACACCAAAGGGCCGATGTCTTTATGAAACACCACACGTTTTTCTTCTTGATAGCGTGAGCTTGAACCACCGTAGCCCACGGCCACGTCTTGCAACTGACACTCACCGCCCTGATCACAAATCGGGCAATCAAGCGGGTGATTGATCAGCAAAAACTCCATCACGCTTTTTTGAGCGGCGATGGCGCGCTCTGAGCAAGTGTGCACCACCATGCCGTTGGTAACAGGCGTGGCACAAGCTGGCATCGCCTTTGGGGCTTTCTCGACCTCAACCAAACACATACGGCAGTTAGCCGCAACGGTTAATTTTTTGTGATAACAAAAGTGCGGCACGTAGACGCCAAGCTTATGCGCGGCGTGCATCACCATACTGCCTTCTTGCACTTCGACTTTCTTGCCGTCGATGGTTAATTCAACCATAACTTTATCCAAACCTTAAAGATAGGGGGCCACCACACAGCGCTTATGCTCGATGTGGTACGCAAATTCGTCGCGATAATGCTTCAAGAAACCACGCACTGGCATCGCCGCGGCGTCACCCAAGGCGCAAATCGTGCGCCCCATGATGTTGCCAGCAACCGAGTCCAACAAATCGAGATCTTCAGGGCGACCCTGACCATGCTCGATGCGGTTCACCATACGGTAGAGCCAACCTGTGCCTTCACGACAAGGGGTGCACTGCCCGCAGCTTTCTTCAAAATAAAAATAAGATAAGCGCAGCAAAGACTTGACCATGCAGCGGGTGTCATTCATCACGATCACGGCGCCCGAGCCCAGCATCGAGCCGGCCTTTGCGATCGCGTCGTAATCCATGGTGGTGTCCATCATGATGCTGCCTGGGATCACCGGTGCGCTTGAGCCGCCGGGGATCACCGCTTTGAGCGTAGAGCCACCACGCATGCCACCTGCAAGTTCTAACAACTTTGAAAACGGTGTGCCTAAGGGGATTTCGTAGTTACCAGGGCGCTCGACATCGCCAGTAATTGAAAACAACTTCGTCCCACCATTGTTGGGTTTGCCAACCTCAAGATACGCGGCGCCACCGTTGCGAATAATCCAGGGCACCGCTGCAAAGGTTTCGGTGTTGTTGATCGTGGTGGGCTTGCCATACAAGCCAAAGCTCGCCGGAAAAGGCGGCTTAAACCGCGGTTGACCTTTTTTACCCTCAAGCGATTCAAGCAAGGCAGTTTCTTCGCCGCAGATGTAGGCGCCATAGCCATGAAACGCATGCAACTCAAAATTAAATTGCGAACCCAAAATATTATTGCCGAGCATACCGGCAGCGCGTGCTTCATCGAGCGCCTCTTCAAAGCGGTCGTACACCTCAAAGATCTCGCCGTGGATGTAGTTATAACCAACGGGAATCCCCATCGCGTAAGCCGCAATCGCCATGCCCTCAATCACGATGTGCGGGTTCAAGCGCAAAATATCGCGATCTTTAAACGTACCAGGTTCGCCTTCGTCAGAGTTGCAAACTAAATATTTTTGACCCGGAAACGTACGGGGCATAAAGCTCCATTTTAATCCGGTCGGAAACCCTGCACCACCCCGGCCACGCAAGCCCGAAGCTTTGACTTCAGCAATCACCTCTTCTTGGGTCATGCCTTGCGTCAAAATCTTACGCAAGGCTTCATAACCACCGCGCTTGACGTAATCCGCTAAGCGCCAGTTATTCGCATCGAGGCCATCCATGATTTGAGGCCCTAAATGACGGCCATGCAACCCCATCGATCCAGGCAAATCATTGTCGGGTGCCGCAACCAAACCTTGCGAATACTTTTGCAAGATCGCGTAACTGCTTTCAGACATCACTGCACTCATTCAGACTCTCCACGCGCAGCGTCAGCCAACTCGCCAAGCATCGCATCAATTTTTTCGGGTGCCATACGCACGCACATATGTTTGTTGTTCACGATCAGCACCGGTGAATCACCACAGGCACCCATGCACTCGCCTTCAACTAGGGTAAATAGGCCGTCTGCGGTCGTCTCACGAAAACCAATTCCGAGTTTTTTCTTGAGGTAGTCGGCAGTAAAGTCGCCATCACGAAGTGCACAAGGCAAGTTCGTACACACCGATAACTTGAACTTACCCACCGGGCGCACATCAAACATATTGTAAAAAGTCGCATTTTCTTGCACGGCAATTGCGGGCTGACCAAGATAGTCAGCCACATCCTGAATCACCTCAGGTGACACCCAACCTTGCTCGTCTTGCGCAATCGCAAGAGACGCCATGATGGCAGACTGCTTTTGATCGGCCGGATATTTGGCGATCTCACGGTCAATTTTTTTGTAAGCCTGTTCAGAGAGCAACATGTTTTAAATCCGGTATGGGCGATGAGACAACAATTAGCGGTCGATCTCGCCAAAAACAATATCTTGAGTACCAATGATGGTCACAGCATCGGCAATCATGTGACCACGCGACATTTCGTCGAGCGCTTGCAAATGCACAAAGCCAGGCGCACGAATTTTTAAACGATAGGGCTTGTTGGCGCCGTCAGACACCATATAAATACCAAATTCACCTTTAGGATGCTCGATCGAAGCATAGGCCTCGCCCGCGGGCACGCTGAAGCCCTCAGTGAACAGCTTGAAGTGATGGATGAGTTCTTCCATGTTTGACTTCATACCGGTGCGCTGTGGTGGCGAAACCTTGTGGTTGTCTACCATCACAGGGCCTGGATTGCCACGCAGC
>JABMMM010000007.1 GCA_013205565.1 Alcaligenaceae bacterium
CCCGTGGGCGCTGAGGTCAACATCGAGGAAACCATACCCGTCGTGAACGCCTGAGGTACCTCGGCTTGTTGGACGGTGACGGGAATCGCACCGATGATTTCAGCCATTCGGGCGGTTACTACGTTATAGGCACGAAACTTGACCCCCTTTAAGTCTGAAAGAGTTTCTATGGGCTTTTTGGTGTAGAACCCTTGCGGTGGCCAAGGGACAGAAAAGAGCGGTTTTAAACCCTGGTCAGCAAAGCGTTTTTCGATCATCGGTTTTGAGGCCAGCCAGAGCGCTTTTGCCTTGGCGTAACCGGGCGCAATCATTGGGATGCCATCAACCTCGAAGAAAGGATCTTCATTGCCGTAGGCAGAGAGCAAGATCTCGCCCATCTGTGCCTGTCCCGAGCGGACAGCGCGTTTAATTTCTGGCATCGGAAAAAGTGTTTGATTCGCGTGGAGGGCGATCACGAGCTTTCCGCCTGTTGCAGTCTTGACATCTTCGATGAATGTTTTGATATTTTGAGTGTGAAAATTAGTCTCGGGATAGGGTGTTGCCATCATCCATTGTTGTGCCTGGCTTTTGTAAGGCAGAACGAGCGCTGCAATTCCCAAGAGCGAACCAAGTAGGTTAAGGCTAAAGCGTTTGGTAGAGATAAGCATGTCCATTCCTTACGGTTGAGCGAGAAAACTAGGGCGACCGTCGCACAGTTCACTCGGCGACGAGTCGTGACGAACGTTCAAGAAAGAAATTAGCACCCGTCCGAGTAGATGACTTGTCAATTTGGGACTACTATTAGTCAGTTTGAGACATTTTTGCAGATTGTCCCGCTTTTATTGTGCGCACTTTTCATGTTCTCCATTCCCCAAATTGATCAGCCTATTCGCGTGGCTTTTTTATTAGTACCAGGTTTTTCACTGGTACCCTTTGTTGCTGCGAGCGAACCGCTGCGTATGGCGAATCGGTTAACGGGGCGACCGGTTTTCGAAATAGGTTTTTTTTCTCAAACGGATGGCCCGGTCTTAGCCGGTAATGGCATGCAGGTCGTTCCAAACGGGCCAATTGAATCCCTCAGTACCTATCCAAACGTATTCGTTACGGGTGGGTTCGAACCAAGAATTGTGACCTCAAAGCCGCTGCTGACGTTATTGAAGGATCTCGCTAAGTACGGGTCGATGGTTGGTGCAATAGGCACCGGAAGTTTTCATCTTGCCCGCGCCAAGCTGCTCGATGGCATGCGGGCGACGGTGCATTGGGAGTACGCCACAAGTTTTGCAGAAGAGTTTTCTAAAGTAGATGTGACGCGTAGTCTTTACGAGATCGCTTCAAACCGCATGACTTGCAGCGGTGGTATTGCCGCAATGGACATGATGACGCATTTGATTTCAAAACAGGTGAGCGATGCACTCGCGACGGCGATCGCCGACACATTTGTTCATGGACGCGTACGACAGCCTCAGGCATTGCAACAGGTTTTACTTCCTGTTGTTGCGTCGCGCATCCCAGTCGTTGTTAACGCAGCAATTAATCTCATGCAGCGACAAAGCGATAACCGAGTTAGTATTGAGAATCTCGCACTTGAAGTCGGTGTCTCGCGCCGACATTTAAACCGTTTGTTTAAACAATATCTAAATCAAACACCGTTAGCCTTCGCGAATGGTTTGCGACTAGAACGCGCCCGCTCTTTGATCATCCATGGCGATCGTGAGTTGAACGAAGTTGCTAACTCGGTTGGATTTGATACTCAATCGGCATTCTCGCGTGCTTATCGAAAAAAATTTGGTAAACCGCCTTCCGGTAGCAGACATGTTTTGACAGACGAGCCTTCTCAGTAAAGGGTCATTTAATATTAGGAGAAATAATGAAGCATTATTTAATCGGCCTGTTGCTGATCTTGAATACTGTCGCTGCGACGGCGCAACCGTACCCAACTAAAGCAATTCGTTTGGTCGTGCCGTTCGCCCCAGGCGGGGGCTCGGATACAGTCGGTAGGCTTTTGGCACAGCGTATGTCTGAGTCATTAGGCGTCTCGGTTATCGTTGAGAATAAACCCGGTGCGGCTGGCGTCGTGGGAACCGAGCTTGTCGCACGAGCCCCAAGCGATGGATACACTTTGTTGCTAGCAGACTCGCCGCACACGTTTAATCACTTGGTGTTGGCCAAGGTGCCTTACGATCCCATCAAAGACTTTGAACCAATAGCTATCGTTGCAAGAACACCTTTAGTCTTGGCCGTACCCGTTAAGTTCGAAGCGCAAACTGTTCAAGAATTTATTGCCATCGCAAAGTCACGACCGAGTCAGCTTGCGATGGGCTCAGGCGGCAATGGCAGCATTGCTCATCTGGCGCAAGAACTCTTTAAGATACAAAGCGCCATTCAAGTTATACATGTGCCCTATAAGGGCAGTGGTCCGGCAATTAATGACGTGGTTGCTGGGCAAATACAATCGATCTTGACTCCGGCGCCTGGCGTGATCCCTCAGATCCAAGGAGGCAAGTTACGAGCGCTAGCTGTGACCTCAGAAAAGCGTGCGACCATAATGCCTGAGGTGCCAACCTTTATCGAGCTTGGCTTTGGTGAATTAAAAGCTTACAACTGGTACGGTGTATTGGCTCCTGCACAAACTAGCCCGGTAATCATTATGAAACTTAGCGAGGTTATTCGCCAGGCCATGCTTTTACCCGAAGTACAACAGCGTTTACAGGTGCAGTTGCTTGAGCCAATCATCACTAGCCCGCAAGAATTCAAAGAGCTGCTCTCGCGCGACACGCAAACTTGGGCGAAGATCATCAATACCGCGCAGATTAAACCGGAATAGCGATGGGCGGACATCTAGGAGAAAGGCTGCCAGCGCCAGTACTTGCACGCATTCGAAGCGATTTTTTAGCGGTTTGCGACTACATCTTTTTGGATATTGCCAGTTGCGCGCCGCTTTCAAACTCAGTACAAGCTGCGATTAGCTCTCATATTAGTGATCTTGAGTACGGCTTTGATAAAAGCAAAGCAATGGAGTGGGTCGAGCGTGCCCGCGCTCAGTATGCAGAACTCATCAATGCAAACCCTGTTGACATCGCTCTAACGAAAAACGTCTCGGAAGGATTGAACCTGGTTGCGAGCGCAATCGACTGGAGGCGCGGCGATAACGTCGTAGTGTGCCCGGCACTTGAGCACCTTAACAATCGATATTTGTGGCATAACCTAGCGCAACAAAAAGGCGTCGAACTTCGCTTGATTTCGCCGACAGACAACGCCTATCCGCTAGAAAGAATGATTGCAGCAATTGACTCGCGTACTAGATTGGTAACGCTCAGTGCAGTCAGTTATGTTCCAGGATTTTTGACACCCCTTGAAGAGATTGCTGACGTGTGTCGACGAAGAGATATTTTGCTGTTGATAGACGCAGCTCAATCCGTTGGGCCGCTGCACACTGATGTTCAGGCAATGGGAGCGGGTGCCTTGGCCGTCACGACTCAGAAAGGCTTATTGGGAGTTTACGGCCTCGGCTTTTTATATGTCGACCCTCGGTGGTCTGAGCGTCTAACTCCGCAGCACGTTGCGCGGTTTGGGGTCGATGAGAAAAAAATGACGCACGCGGGTGTTATGCAAGAGCCGATTCAATGGCGTATTGGCGCCCGACGTTTTGATCTTGGCAATCACAATCTGATCGCCGCAATTGCGGCTAGCGAATCACTAAAGTTGCTACTCAGTGTTGGTA
>JABMMM010000088.1 GCA_013205565.1 Alcaligenaceae bacterium
AGATTTACGCTTTGGTACCGAGCGAAGTAAAACGTATTTTTTATTTAATAAAGTTGGCTTAGCCGGTTGCGACATGGGAGCCTGCGTTCTCTTGCCACGTGTGGTTGGTCAAGGCAGAGCCTCCGAACTGCTGTACAAGGGGCGAGGCCTTCCCGGCGCAGAGGCAGAACGCTGGGGCTTTTATAACCAGCTTTGCTCGCCCGACGCCCTTCTGCCACATGTCCAAAAAATAGCTTCTGACATGGCTAACGGTCCGACCTTCGCCAACAGCATGACTAAAAAAATGTTGCAACAGGAATGGAATATGGGTGTGAATGAGGCGATCGAAGCAGAGGCTCAAGCACAAGCCATCTGCATGATGACCAACGACTTTCATCGTGCATATCACGCTTTTGTTGCTAAAAAAATACCTATTTTTGAAGGGGATTGACGGAGTCAATGACTGCACTCACGTCTAGCCCTTTGCGCAACAACCTAAGAGAGGTGTCGATGTCAAAGCTTGCGCTCGCCGTCTCATCACACGTTGATATGTTTACACGTGACCATTTGCCTCCTGCAGACCAGTGGCCGATATTTCTCTTTGACCGCCCTGAGTTGCAATATCCGACTCAGTTGAACATCGTACAAGAATTAGTCGACACGCACGTTTTACAAGGCGAGGGCGCGCGACCCGCGTTGTACGGCCGCGACGAGCACGGTGCTGTGACTTGGACGTATCACAAATTACAACAACAGATCGACGCCATCGCGCAGGCGCTTGTCCAAGACCTCAAGCTAGTCGCGGGCAATCGCGTGCTTCTAAGAGGCGCGAATTCTCCGATGATGGCTGCCTGTTTGTTGGCGGGCATAAAAGCGGGCCTGGTCATGGTACCCACCATGCCAATGCTGCGAGCAAGCGAGCTCAGGCAAGTCATCGAAAAAGCTCAGATTACGGCCGCTCTTTGCTCGCAGAACCTGTCAGAAGAGTTGAGTTTTTGCTTAGCACCACAACACCCGCAAAACGCCTCGTCATTACAACTTGTCCTTTACTTCGACAATCATCGGCCTGACGGACTTGAAGCGTTAATGACAAAGTACCCCCGCCCATTTTGTGCGTATCCAACCAGTAAAGATGATGTGTGCTTGATTGCGTTTACGAGTGGCACAACAGGTCAGCCTAAAGGCACGATGCACTTTCATCGCGATATCTTGGCGATGTGTGATCTGTTTCCAAAGCATATTTTGGAAATGAATGCCTCTGACATCGTCTGCGGCACTCCGCCGCTTGCCTTTACCTTTGGCTTAGGTGGTTTACTGGCGTTTCCGCTGCGTTACGGCGCTTCAACGATTTTGCTTGAGAAACACACGCCCGAGACACTGTTGGACACCATGGCCTCTTATCGCGCCACTCAATGCTACACCGCACCAACCTTTTATCGGCAGATGGCGAGCTTAGCTCACGCGTTCGACTTAAGCTCTTTACGTCACCCTGTATCGGCTGGCGAACCCTTGCCCGAGTCAACTCGACAACGCTGGAAGGACAGTACCGGAACCGATCTCACCGATGGCATAGGCGGCACCGAATTAACCCATATCTATATCAGTAGTGCAGGCAAACATGCGAGGCCGGGCTGTATCGGCCGAGTCGTGCCGGGGTACATTGCTCAAATCGTCGATCAACAAATGCGACCCGTGCCAGCGGGAACGCCCGGGCGACTCGCTGTGCGTGGCCCGACCGGTTGTCGTTATCTCGAAGACTTGCGTCAAGCCGAATATGTTAGGGATGGCTGGAACTTGCCCGGCGACACCTTCGTCATGGATAAAGAGGGCTACTTTACTTATATCGCACGCAATGACGACATGATCGTTTCAGCGGGTTACAACGTCGCTGGGCCAGAGGTTGAGGGCATTTTGTTACAGCATCCAGCGGTTGCAGAATGCGCTGTGATCGGACAACCCGATGCTGAGCGCGGACAAGTCATCACCGCCTTCGTTACACTTAATACTGGCTTCGAACCCAATGCAACACTTTTCGAAACTTTACAAAATTTTGTCAAAAAAAATATTGCTCCGTTTAAATAGAGCCGGTCTGGCCAAACTAGACAGCCCGATAAGTGATAAAAAGTCATTGGTCTTTTTGGCGCAGAGCGCCCAGGAGAGTAATGATGAGA
>JABMMM010000089.1 GCA_013205565.1 Alcaligenaceae bacterium
CTCGGATGCACAATACTCGTCAAGTGCGCTATCCTTGAATCAAGTCTAAAAATTATCTGTTCACAATTCTTTTGAGTCCTCTCATGGCGACACGTCCACAAGCAATCCCCACCACGCAAATCGACAACGAACGGGTGATCGTCACTGAATGGCGCTTTGCGCCCGGCGCCGAGACAGGCTGGCATACCCATGGCCACGACTATGTGGTGGTGCCGACCATCACTGGACTTTTGCACCTTGAGACGCCAGACGGTTTAAAAGAGTTTCCCTTAATCGCTGGCAAGTCTTATACCCGTGGCGCGGGGGTCAATCACAATGTGATCAACGCGAGTACCCACGAAGTTGCTTTCATTGAAATCGAAATCCGTTAATACAAAAAAGGACGAGACACATCATGCTAGATCCACAAGCCAAAGCCCTGATTGATTTGATGATCGAAAAAGGGATCCCACCAGTGCACACGCTGACCGCCACACAAGCGCGCGAAGCCTATGTGCAGCGGCGTTTTTTTAGCCAACCCGAGGCTCCTGACGTTGCCTCAAGCGTTGACACCGACATCCCGGGCCCCGGCGGCAAAATTACGGTGCGGGGCTATCGTCCCAAAGGCAGTGTGGCCTCTGCTGCCTTGCCAGCGCTTGTCTTCTACCACGGTGGTGGTCACGTAATTGGTGACATCGATACGCATGACGTGCTCTGCCGCACGCTTTCAAATTTGGCGCACTGCGCGGTGTTTTCGGTGAACTATCGCCTCGCACCCGAAAATGTATTTCCGGCAGCGTCTGATGACTGCGTGGCGGCGACGAAGTGGGTGCATACCAATGCAGCAACGCTGAAGATTGATCCAGCGCGCATCGCAGTGGGAGGCGATAGCGCCGGTGGTCATTTGGCAGCGGTGGTCGCCTTGTCTTTAAAAGCGGACAATAGTTTTAAGCCCGTCCTGCAATTATTGATTTACCCCGTCACTGACCCTAGTTCAGAGCGTGAATCGATGCGTACCAACGGCCAAGGCTATATGCTGACCAAAGACTCGATGGCTTATTACTACGGCGCTTACATGCCTGAAAAATGGATGCGCAACGATTGGCGCGGCGCCCCGATGCTGGCAAAAGATCACTCGGGCCTGGCGCCAGCCTTCGTTATGACAGCGGGCTTCGATCCGCTGCGCGACGAGGGTGCCGACTACGCCGACAAGTTAACCATGGCAGGCGTACCGACTCAATATGTCTGCTTCGAGCGCCAGATCCACGGCTTTATCACCATGGGGCGCATCATCGACGAGTCCAACACCGCCGCAGAACTTTGCGCGGCGGCGCTGCGGGCTAAATTTTAGTGGTTGTCACGCGGCACCGCGCTGCCGCTACAGCCGACCAAGAAATCCAAGTCAACGCCGTCGTTGGCTTGGTTGACGTGGTCCACGTACAGTTTGTAATAGCCTCGGTTCATCGGCGGTTCGGGGGCTTTCCATTTTAGTTTGCGCGCCGCCAAAATCTCGTCACTCACCTCTAAATGCAAACGACGTTTGGCCACATCAAGCTCGATCATGTCGCCGTTTTCAACCAAGGCGAGCGGCCCACCTGCAGCCGCTTCCGGCGCGACGTGCAAAATCACCGTGCCATACGCTGTGCCACTCATGCGCGCATCCGAAATCCGAATCATGTCGGTGATGCCCTTCTTTAGGATCTTGGGTGGCAGGGGCATATTGCCCACTTCTGCCATCCCCGGATAGCCTTTGGGGCCGCAATTTTTGAGCACCATGATGCAATGCTCATCAATATCCAATTTTGGGTCATCAATGCGTTTATGAAAATCTTCAATATTTTCAAATACTACCGCACGGCCGCGATGCTTGAGTAATTTTTTCGTGGCGGCTGAAGGCTTAATAATGGCGCCATCGGGGCACAAATTGCCTCGCAGCACAGCGATACCCGTGTTCTTTTTAAAGGGTTTTTCAAAAGTCGTGATCACGTCGCGGTTGTAGCATTCGGCTTTTTTGACGTTATCCCAAAGCGAAGCGCCATTCACGGTCAAGGCCTTTTTGTTCAGCAGCCCTTGCTCACCCAAGCTGCGTAACACCACCGGTAAACCACCTGCGTAGCAGAAGTCTTCCATGAGGTATTTACCGCTTGGCATCAAGTTCAACAACGTATGCACATCACGGCCAAACTTATCCCAATCATCTATATCAAGCTTGACACCAATCCGTCGGGCGATGGCGATCAGGTGAATCACAGCGTTGGTTGAACCACCAATCGCGGCGTTGGTACGAATCGCGTTTTCAAAGGCGTGGCGCGTCAAAATTTTGTCTAGCGTTAAATCGTCTTTGACCATCTGCACAATGCGGCGACCCGACTCTCGGGCCAGTACGTTGCGACGCGCATCCACCGCGGGATACGCCGCGTTGCCCGGCAGCGCAACGCCCAAGGCCTCGACCATGCTGGCCATCGTTGAAGCCGTGCCCATCACCATGCAGTGCCCGTGCGAGCGATGCATGCAAGATTCGGCCTCGTGAAATTCGTCAAGCGTCATCTTGCCGGCCCGCACATCTTCTGACATGGACCAAGTGTTGGTACCAGAGCCAATATCTTTACCCCGATACTTGCCCGTCAGCATTGGTCCGCCTGAGACGCCGATCGTGGGGATATTGACACTGGCCGCCCCCATCAAAAGCGAGGGTGTGGTTTTGTCGCAACCAAACAGCAGCACCACGCCGTCAAGCGGATTGGCGCGAATGGTTTCTTCGACGTCCATACTAGCGAGATTACGCAACAACATTGCCGTGGGGCGCACAAGCGTTTCACCAATTGAGGTGACTGGGAACTCTAGCGGAAAGCCACCCGCTTCGAGCACACCTTGGCGCACCTGATCGGCCAACAGCCTGAAGTGCGAATTGCAAGGGGTGAGCTCTGACCAGGTATTACAAATGCCAATCACGGGTCGTCCATCAAACTGATCATGTGGGATGCCACGATTTTTTGTCCAACTACGATAGATGAACCCGTAAATATCATTGCGAGAGAACCACTGACTTGAACGGCTCGGTGCAGCCGGCTTTTTGCTTTTATCTGACTTGGCCATTCAAGCCTCCTCTCAGGTGCTGCGGTTTGAAAATTATTTTTTAAACGCGACGACTTTTTGCGCTTGTTGACCCAACCCTTCGATGCCCAAGGTCATCACATCACCCTCTTTGAGGTAACGCGGCTTAGGCTTGACGCCCATTCCAACACCTGGGGGCGTGCCAGTTGTGATGATGTCGCCTGGCATCAACGTCGTAAATTCACTGACATAACTAATGATCGTAGCGGCATCAAAAATCATGGTTTTGGTATTGCCAGTTTGAAAGCGCTTGCCATTCAAATCAAGCCACATATCCAGCTTTTGTGGATCTTTGATTTCATCAGTCGTGACCAGCCAGGGGCCAACTGGGCCAAAGCTGTCGCAACCCTTACCCTTATCCCACGTACCACCACGTTCGATCTGGTATTCACGCTCTGACACGTCATTAATCACGCAATAGCCTGCCACATGTTTCAGGGCGTCTTTTTTACTGACATAACGAGCTTTTTTACCGATCACGATTCCGAGCTCAACTTCCCAGTCGGATTTTTTTGAACCCTTAGGCAGCATGACGTTGTCGTTTGGACCGGTCAGGCTGGTATCGGCTTTATAGAACATGATCGGTTCTTTGGGGATTGGCATACCCGCTTCGGCAGCATGATCGGAGTAGTTCAGGCCGATGGCCAAAAACTTGCCCATGTTGGCGATTGGCACGCCAAAACGTGGTTTGCCTTTTACGAGTGGCAAGGTGCTGGTTTTGATCTTGGCGAGTTTTTTTAATGCGGCAGACGACAACTGATCGTTGGTGATGTCTGTTATCACGCCTGACAAAGCGCGCAGTTTACCTTCTTTGTCAATCAGGCCTGGTTTTTCTCTTCCCTTGGCACCGTAGCGTACGAGTTTCATAAAGATTCCTTCCTGTTGAAAAAATTTAAGCAAAAAAATTAAAAAGTGAACCGACAAAAGCGCCCGAGCAAACTACAGCGACCAACCACCATCAATAATCTGCGAGGTGCCGGTGGTAAAAGCCGATTCGTCTGAGGCCAGATAAACCGCTAAGTGGGCGATTTCTTCGGGCTTGCCGATACGACCAATCGGTTGACGCGCCACGAACATGTCGCGCACTTCGGTCACCGACTTACCGGTTTGACCAGAGACTGCCTGAATACGCTCGCCTAGCGAAGGTGATTCAATGGTGCCAGGGCAAATCGCGTTGAACCTTACGCCACGCGCCACATAATCGGCGGCTAACGCGCGCGTCAAACCAATCACCGCGGCTTTTGAGGCGCCATAGATCACGCGATTGGGCGCGCCCTTGATGTTCGAGGCAGCTGAAGCCATGTTGATCACACTGCCCTTGCCTTGCTCAAGCATGCCAGGCAAAAACGCACGAATCGTTCGATACATAGATTTGACGTTCAGGTCCATGCTGAAATCCCACTCAGCGTCACTGACACTCATGATGTCGCCTTGATGCACGAAGCCCGCGCAGTTAAACAAGACGTCTATTTTTCCGATTTTTTTGGCAAACGCGTCGACCTCGGTCGTCTTTAACACATCAAGGATGGCGGTCTTGATATTTGCCATACCCTCATAGGCCTTGAGCAGCTCAGGCTTGAGATCAGTGGCCCATACCGTTGCGCCTTCGCGCGCCATCGCAAGCGTGCAGGCGCGCCCAATACCCTGCCCTGAGGCGGTGACCAATATCGTTTTTCCTTGCAAGCGCATACTCGTTGTCCCTGGTGGTCGAGCCAAATTGGCTTGACCAATTTACCAGTTTTCGTGTCAAAATGAAATCATGATGACTCAAACCATCGACACGCGCCGCGTCTACCAACAAATTGCGGATCAAGTCCTACAACTAATTGACGCAGGCGAGTTCGCTGTCAATAGTCGTTTGCCCTCAGAGCGCGATTTATCCGAGCAGTTCAAAGTGTCGCGCCCCTCAGTACGCGAGGCACTGATTGCGCTCGAGGTCATGGGCCTGGTTCAAATTAAGATGGGCTCGGGAGTCTATGTTTGCAAACCTGCGTCGCGCAGTCAACAAAACCAAAACCCCGTCATAGAGTTCGCGCCTTTTGAATTGATTCAAGCGCGCGCATTGATCGAATCCGAAATCGCAGCACAAGCCGCGCAAAGTCGCAGCGACGCGCACCTGCAAGAGCTTGAGCAGCTGCTCAACGACATGAGTCAGCAGTCGGCGCAACGACAGAACCCTCTGGCTTTAGATCGCGAGTTTCATGCGGTGCTGGCACGCGCGACAGGTAATCAAGTCCTGGCCAGTCTGGTCGAACAACTGTTCGATGCGCGCATGGGTGTATTGTTTTCAAGGCTGGCCAACCACTTTGACACCCAGGTAACTTGGGGGCAAGCCATCAAAGAGCATCGCGCAGTCTTGCGCGCGGTCAAAGCGCAAGACTCCGAGCGCGCCCGGCTCGCGATGCGCCACCACATGGCGCGTGCTTACAAACGGTTTTCAGTCAGCTGGCTTAAAAATGCCACGCCCGATAAGGCGCAGATTGCCAAGCGAGCCCCGCGCTTGACGCCTGCGCACGTCGCCGCGGCGACTCTGGGCGCCAAGGCGGGCGGCCAAGCTCTGAGTCAACCGTTAAGCGGGGCAGGTGCCGCCAAGCCAAAACGCGTAGCAAAAGGCGTCAAGCCAGGCAAAAGAGAAGGATGAAGTCTGACCCCAGAAGTTAACTGACTCGAGCGTGCCGCCAAGCCTGCGTGGCCCGGCAGACGCACCTTAGAAACGCCCGGGCGCGGCGGATTACTCAAGCACTCAAGGGCCAAGTGATCCATCTGTTTTAAAAAATCTTTTTTGCCGCCGAAAGCCTCGGGGTCGTACAGCGTGATGCTGACCGTTGCCCCCCAACCCTCTTTCGGGTCAGCGCGACCAAACCCCGACAAGCCGCCGGTTAGCGCCTCAACCATCAACCCTAAACCAAAACCCTTGTGTCCGTAAGACAACCCGCCCAGCGGCAAAATGGTGCCCGGTGGGGTTTGATTGAACACCGCGGGGTCGTTGGTAGGCAAGCCTTGTGCATCTAACAACCACTCTTCAGCAAATTTTTCACCTGCTCCAGCCTTTCGATTACACATGCCGTAGGTCGTAATCGAAGCCGAGATATCAATCAACACGTCACCATGCGAACACGGAAACCCGATCGCGATGGGGTTGGGGGTGAACACCGCAAGGGTACCGCC
>JABMMM010000090.1 GCA_013205565.1 Alcaligenaceae bacterium
ATTGCACAACACGCACAAGCGCTAGGTTACTCAAGTCGTTCAATGACCTCTGGTGCAGGACACGATGCGCAAATGATGGCGCGACTATGCCCGAGTGCAATGATCTTTGTCCCCTCGGTCAAAGGGATTAGTCACAACCCGGCCGAACATACAGAGGTGCCAGACCTCGTCGCTGGCGGAAATGTTTTGTTGCAGACAATGCTTGAGTTAGCGAAGTGAGTCTGCTTAATTCGACTCTGCAACATCGTCGTTCCGCGCTTTCACACATCTTAATCATTATTTAGGAAAACTTTCATGACACGCATTGTGACTGTAGGTGCAGCACAACTGGGCCCGATCGCGTTAAGCGATACTCGCGCGCAAGTCGTTGAGCGCATGATTGACTTGATGCAACAGGCCAAAGGCTGTGGCTGTGATGTGGTGGTGTTTCCTGAATTGGCACTCACCACGTTTTTTCCGCGTTGGTATTTTGACAATCAAGACGAGCTTGATGTTTTTTTTGAACGCGCTATGCCAGGGCCTGATACTCAGCGCTTGTTTGATACCGCAAAGTCGTTACAAATCGGCTTCTATTTGGGCTACGCCGAGCTGGTACACGAAGGCGGCCATCTAAGACACTTCAATACTGCGATCACGGTCGACAAGAGCGGCAAGATCATTTCAAAATACCGAAAGATCCATTTGCCCGGTCACAAAGAACACGAGCCTTGGCGCCGTTTTCAGCACCTTGAAAAGCGCTACTTCGAAACCGGCAACCTTGGCTTCACGGCCTTTCAAGCCAACTGGGGAGAAAATAAACAGGGTGTGTTTGGTATGGCAGTATGCAATGACCGCCGCTGGCCCGAAACATATCGCATCTTAGGCTTGCAAGCTGTCGAAATGATTTTTATTGGTTACAACACGCCCGTACACAATCCGCCAGCGCCTGAACACGATGCGCTCTCGAACTTTCACAACGAGCTCGTCATGCAAGCAGGCGCCTATCAAAATGGCACGTGGGTTGTTGGGGTGGCAAAAGCAGGCATTGAAGAAGGCGTAGAGCAAATCGGCAATTCAATCATCGTGGCCCCCTCGGGCGAGATCGTTGGTGCTTGCACGACCCTAGGTGACGAACTCGCGATTGCACGTTGCGATCTTGATTTGTGCAACTCGTACAAAAACACGACCTTCAACTTCGCCCGTCATCGCGAACCCGAGCAATACCGCATGATTGTCGAACGTAAAGGGGCGGTAGCACCTAAAAGCAATTGAGCGTGGAGGGGTGGTAGCCCCCAAAGCGATTGTTAGTAATCGTCTTCGTCGCTAGGTGGCACGAGGCGACTGTAATCAAACTCAACAAATTGAGTACGCCGTGCACCGTTCACCACCGCACGCCCCGCAAAGGAGCGGCCGTCAGACAAGGTGATGTTGACGGAGTAAGAACCTGAGCTAAGACCCTCGATACGAAAAAATCCACCCCGATCAGTTAAGGCAGTCGAAACTGAATCACGGCGCTGATTAACTTGAACCGAAGCTGATTCAAATACTTTTTCACCCATGGTATCCACGACGCGACCAACTAGCTCGGTCGCGTGCGCGCAATTTACCCCTGTTGCCAAAATCAGACCGGCTAATGTGGCCAAGCCAGCACGCAGATACACCACGGAATCGGAGGCAACTTTCCGTGTCACGCCCTTCCAAAGTGTCATTACCATCCGACTATTTTGCCTGATGGATTGACGACGGATGCCTTAACCGCAGGCCCACCTAAGGCACGAGTCAGTCGCGACAAAATCTCAGTGTTTTCGTAATAACCCGAAAAGTAATGTGCCCCCGCACCCTCGGCTGATACCAAGACATCATCGCCTGAGTGAGGCGCAACATCCACTGCCCCACTCGTCTTATTTGCACCGCCCTTGACATTCCCGGATGGCATATTGCCGGACATAAACAAACCTTCTGGCTGCCTGGCGGGATTAGGTAGTGCAGCCAAACCAGAGGACCTCCCACCGGCTGGTTCTTTCGAAGCGCTAGGCTTTAAAGGTTGGTAGTTGGTCAAGTAGGTCGTACTGTAAGCCGGACGACCGCCATCTTCAATAATCAATTTAATGGCAGGATCTGGATCATCCGGAAAACCATCACCATTCAAATCGGCGTACGTTGGAAATGTTGCATCATTAAACGTACCAATCGCATCTTGCAGGGCGCATGGACGCTGTCCGTCACCTTTTGCGCCGAGCGTGACAGGATAACTTCCATCCGTCGTTTGAAAACAGTTACCCGCCGCCTCAAGCAACGCGCTGGTCATCGCCACACCAATAATCGTTTGAGGCTGGGCATGATCTGCAGTCACAACTGCCAGTGCCCGATTGTCTTTACTAAATTTCTCAACGGTATTTTTTACGACGAGATCAAGTTCAACAACCTCGTAGACCGCACGCTCGTACTCAAGGATGTGTCCCAATTTGTCAGACTGCGATTGTTCGACTAGCAATATCCAGCCACCATCGTCTCTGGGGTTTTGCTTAACCAGCGTTTCAAGAACTGCGATCGCCTTATCCACCATCTCTTGCTTCATCGGGACGTTGTTAAAGCAGTCGGCAACCGTCTCGCCGCAAGCGGTGCCGTGGGGTGGTGCTATGTTTAACCCCAATTCAGGGGCCTTTCTATCCTTACCGCGAATGGTCGCCTGACCGCGTGCCACTAAACGGTCAAGTGTGCCAGGTAAGTTGTTGGCGCCCAAACCGCTAGACGTTTTACGAAACTCGCCCGTAAAGATACCGATTAGTTTTTGATTGTCGGGGGCTTGTTTTAATTCAGAAAGATTGTGTACAACGCTGTAACCAAGCTGGGGGGCAACATCCACCAATAGATCAACATCCTTACGACCGCCAGAAGGATATTGATAAAAATCTTTCAATAACGGATTCGTCTGTTTCATCCAGTGAACTGCGCCGCCGCCGAGCAACACATCCAACGGCTGCGACAAAGACGCTAAGGCTAGGTTGCCCGTCTTTTTTAACGCTGTTGAATCATCGTAATAACCAATCATCTGTTGCGCGATATTGACGTAATTCGAGCGAGCGCGATTGTGTGCCTGCACAGATGCCGGCGTCGCATCCACTAAAAACGCGTCGGTCACGACACCGATTTTCCAGCCATGGACACGTTTCAGGTATTCAAAAATAGTTTCAATGCGCGGATTATCTAGTGCGTCTTCGGGCGTGTTATCCACCGAAACTTGAATCGCGTTATTCGATAGTTTGACACCACTCACCAAGCTCCCCATTCCCGGGCCTGAATCTGTGATGATGCTATCAAAGGAGGTTGTGCGAATCATGCCCTGAACACTCATTTGCTCCATGGCAAGTGGCTCGGAGCGACCTTCAAAAATGGGCTTACTGATCAGACGGGCGGCGGTGCGCATGGGCGTACCCATACCATCTCCTAAAAAGAAAACCAGTTTATTCGTCGCGTCTTTAGTTTTAGGGTTGGGAGCGGCAACAACTTCGTAAACGTTACGAATTGAACGCTTGGTACCATCAACCTCGACTACCGCCTCTACGACGTACTTTCCGGGCAAATCAAAAGAAAGATTTCGGGCTGTTTCGCCAAACAACAGTTCTGACGAAGGCGTACCTGACTCGGGCCCCTTACCCTGCTTCTGTATGGTTTTTTCAAATGTTTGCGTCACGTTTGAACCATTAATGGTCAAACTCACAAGCTTGGGTACTACTTTGGCAGGAATCTGAGTCTCAAGGCGCAAATCAAAGCGTTGGCCAGCGAAGAGATTGCTTCTGGTCGGAGGCAGGATACGTAGGCCCGATTCGGGCTCTGCGTTCATTGGAAAGTCCGCCAACTTTTGACCGAAATAAATGGGATCAACCGCGTTTCTGGTTTTACCATCGCCCTTGAAGGGAGCGTCGTCATCCGGACCCGCCCAAGAGGCTGTAGCGGCGACACCAAAAGCAACAACTGCTGACAGCCAAAACTTCGTTTTACACATGTTGTCCAAGACCAAAAGATTGCTAACCTCATGGTACTGCAACCTCATGACTGGTTTGTGACATAACAAGAGAGAACGGAAGATAGCCGTTCGCTTAAGAGTACTGTAATCCAACTGACCTACGCACAAGACATCCTCTTTAGCCTAATGCGCGTATGCCGCAGTCCACTGCATGCTTTGCTCCCACAAGTGCCTGGCAAGCTCTAAGTCTTGAGCGATCTTTGAAGGACTTTGTACGCGGGCATCCGCGTAGTACAGTCCCGTTTCTGTCTGTGGCGCATCTAAAACACAATGCAGAGTCGTGCGCGCGCCCTGCTCAGCGGTCAACATCGGTCGCATTTTCAGTATTGGTAAAAAAAACTTCGGTACATGGCGCCAAAGGCTTGTAGCCACAACACCGGGATGCACGCTGTAAGCAGACACTCCAGTCCCAACTAATTGGCGACCCAACTCAGCGCTGAACAAAATATTCGCGAGTTTTGAAACTCCGTATTCTTTCGCAGCGGTTAGACTTTGAGTCGTACGTTGCAAAGCATCCCAATTCATCCCACTCAAAGCCAAAAGGTGCGCACGGCTTGCAACCGTCACCACACGCGCCTCGGGGCTCTGTTTGAGTCGTTCAAGCAACAGCCGCGTCAGCAAAAAATGCCCTAGGTGGTTTACGCCGAACGCCCATTCAAAGCCCTGCGCAGTCAAACCTTTAGCGCCCGCCACGCCAGCATTATTGATCAGATACCTCAAGGGCACATTCAGCGCCAAAAACGACTGAGCACACGCACGAACCGAGGCTAAGTCTGCGAGATCCAAAGGTAGCCAAAGCGCCGACTCTGATGACTGTGTCATTTGTCGAATTCGGTCGAGTAACGGTTGGGTTGACTGTTCAGAGCGTGTTGCCAGAACAACACGAATCCCCTTTTTAGCCAACTCAAGGGCCGTGACCTGTCCAATCCCCGCGTTTGCACCGGTAATCAGGGCTATCGGTTGCTGCTTACCGAGTTCATCAGAAATAAACATAATTCAACCTGGTTCTGTGTCGTGCGTTTTTACTTTCAAAGGGCGATCGGATCGATTGGTGGATTCAAGCACTAACTGCTTGCGTTCGCCATGACCGAAGTGTACTTTCGTGTTGGATGACAGGATCGCCACGCGCTACCCCAAAAGTTTGGATGAACGACTTGGTTATATGTCTACCATCGGCAGCTCAGTTTTAATCTGATTTAGCACCAGACGCACGTGCCACGACCCCCCAGCGATCTGTCTCTTTCTTTAAGAATTCGCCAAAAGCTTTAGGTGACGATTGCACAAACGGCTCGACACCGACTTTGCGCATGGATTCAACCAAGTCAGGCGAGTTGGCTGCTCGAGCGAGAGCCGCATATAACTTGTCAACGATTGGCTGAGGTATTTTTGCAGGCCCCATCACGCCAAACCAGTTGAACGCCAAAATCTCAGGAAAACCCTGCTCAACCGAAGTCGAGGTATTGGGTAGCAAAACTGCTCGCTGTGTGTTGGTGATCGCGACCGCACGCAGTCGACCGTCTTGCACAAGCGGGTACAACGGGGGCAGGTCGACAATAATGCCGTCAACGTGTGCGCCCAATAGGTCAGTAATGGCTGGCCCTGCGCCCTTATAGGGAACGTGAACGATATCGCCACTACCCGCCGCGGTACGCAGCAGTTCGATTGCCAAGTGTGGCAGGCCGCCACTACCCGATGACGAAATGGTGACACGACGTGTTTTTGATAAATCGATCAACTCTTTTAACGATTTGGCCGGCACAGAGGGGTGTAGCGCCAGCAGCTCTGGTGTTTGCGCAACGGTGGTGATTCCGACCAAATCTGTCAGGGTGTTAAACGGGATTTTAGGGAACGTGTGCGGACTAATTACCAAGGGGCTCGCACTCGCAATGGTAATCGTGTAACCATCGGGTGCCGCTTTGGCCACAAAATCGGTACCAATCAAACCGTTACTGCCTGACTTATTCACAACGACAACCGCTTGACCCAAGATCTCGGTGAGCTTCGGGGCAAACAGTCGCGCCACAATGTCATTTGACCCGCCAGGTGGGAAACCCACGATTAAGGAAATCGATTTGCTGGGATAGTCTTGAGCTTGAGCCAGCCCGCCGAGCACGGACAAGGAAGCGAACAATACCGCAGCGCTTTTAAAAATATGAGTGATACGTTTCAAAGAAATTTTCATAACACACCTTGAAAAAAAATTAAGCAACGGATCGGACGCAAATCAATAGGGAATCGGCTCAAGGTCAAGCCGCATGGCTATACCTGATAAAGCTTCTGAAACAGAGGGATAGCGATGCACCACCAACGGGTCGTGCCCCGGCACCACATGACGCGGTGACTGCGCCAACGCAAGCAGGCGCTCATAGCCTTCGATTGCCTCACCGAGGTGATAGACCAGATGAAAGCACCGCTTTTGCTCAAAATGCTCGTAGTAATGG
>JABMMM010000091.1 GCA_013205565.1 Alcaligenaceae bacterium
CAAGCGCAGCAAATCAGCATTACTAACGGCGTCAACCACTGCGATGGCTACGCCCTCGGCGCGTAAGGCTGCAATGCGAGCACGAATCGCGGCCTCGCCCTGCGCGACTACGGTGTAGTCAATTAAACCAACTTGATGACGTGTTTGAGGTGTCAACACGCGCACAAGATTTGGATCCGTCATGGGGGTGAGCGGATGATCTTGCATACCACTTTCGTGAAGCAGCACCGAGCCCACAAATAAATATCCTTTGAATACGGTACGCCCTGCATCCGGAAACGCAGGCGTTGCAATCGTAAAGTCAGTTTGCAACGCGGCCATTAAGGCATCAGTCACTGGGCCGATATTGCCCTGCGCAGTCGAGTCAAACGTTGAACAGTATTTGAAGTAAATTTGCTGCGCGCCTTGCGCCTTCAGCCATTTCAAAGCCGCCACCGACTGCGCACAAGCCTGCTCGGGCTCAATCGTGCGCGACTTAAGCGATACCACCACGGCATCCACCTCAGCTTGCAGTGGTTGCGTGGGTACCCCGATAGTCTGGACGACTCGCATCCCTGCTCGCACCAGATTATTGGCCAGATCTGTCGCGCCCGTGAAGTCGTCGGCAATACAGCCAAGTAAGATTTTTTTCATGATGTGCGCAGACAAGATTGAACAAAGCTTTTGATCGGTGAGTATAGCCTTGGCGCCACACAGCCTCTAGCGGGGTGATTCCCTCTTCGTGGCAAAGCCTCAAGCTTAGTGAATCCCCTTTTGGTGACACAGCCTCTAGCTTAGTGAATCCCCCTCGATCACACCACCTCCAGCTAAGGACATCCCTTGGTTTCAACTTGCTGGAAATTGCTCTTTGCAGCGCGGGTATTCCCCCGTCACAACTGCACGAAAATTTGTCAAAATTAGCTAAACTAAACGCAATAAATAAACACCTCGCTGAGGTTGCTGCATTGCAGAATAACCACATGCACGGAGACAAAACACTATGACTGCCCTCACCTTTGCCCCACGCATTCTGTATCTTAGCCAAAGTCTAGAAGCGGTACGCGTGCAACTCGCTGGCGTTCGCCTGACGCGAGCCGCCGCGAGCCCCTTGCGCGATGACATCTCAACCGACGAAATCTCGCCTCTACCGATCATGGTGCACTTCGATGAAACGCTTGGTCGCTATCCCTACACGGGCTACACCGTCGCTGGCCATCAACCGATTGGCGTTGGGGCAATTCAACGAGCGCAAATTGAGGTGGTGGTGGGCGGCAAACGCTACGGCAAGGGCAGCTCACGCGAACACAGTCCGGTCGCCGAGCAAGCCGCAGGGGTGCGCTTAATCATCGCCGAAAGTTTTGAACGCATCTATCGACAAAATGCCGACAATCTTGGCTTGTTTACCTCAACCAATTTTGGCTTACTTGAGCGCATCACACGCGCAGAGGCAATCGAGCTTGAAGAGTTGCTTGAAGGGCGCGATGCCGTTGCCGCAGGGATTTTGCGTGCAGGCGGCCTACTCAACTATGGGCAGGCGCGCTTAAAAGCAACACCTAAAAAAACGCTGGAGCTGAAGCAATCCCTCACTCTTTTTGAAAAAATCATTACACGGCATTTACTGTCAACTGAAGACGCGCCGGCTTGGTTGTTGCCTGGTGAAGGCGGCTTTGTACAAGCCGATCTGCGCTTCATACATGAGTATTACACAGGGATGTGTGCCCATGCGTTGAATCAAAAATTTGGCCAAACGCTAACGCTGCACGATTCAGCAAGTATTGTCTGTTTTGAAGATCATCTGTCTTATGTCCATCGTAGCCCCGCGCATCTCAAACAAGGTCTCGTGCCCGCCGTCAATCAGCTTTCAAAAGCACATCGCGCGTTTGTTGCCAGCCATCGTTTGAAAGATCACGGCTATCTGCAAGCGCTTGAAGCAGGCGACGCCAACAACACGGGCTCTGAAGGCATCTCGCACGCGTTGATGGCCGAAAACTATGCCTGTCCCGGACAGCTGATCGCCGGTACCGACTCACACACCCCACACAGCGGCGCGCTTGGCTGCGTAGCGTTTGGGGTCGGCACGACCGATATGGCTAACGCCTTCGTCACCGGTGCCGTGCGCTTCACCATGCCCGAGAGCTTGCGGATCAACGTGTCAGGCCCTCTACCCGCAGGCGTATCCGCCAAAGACGTCGTCTTACATTTGCTGGCCGAACCAAGCATTCGGGCCGGCGGGGGCGTAGGCAAAGTTTTTGAATTTGGTGGTGAGGCGGTCAGAGCGATGTCAATCGACGAGCGTGCCACGCTGACCAATATGACGGCCGAACTCGGTGGCTTTACGGGGATTGTCGAACCTGATGAACAAACCGTCCGTTTTATTAAAGAGCGCCGGGGCGTTGACTTTGTCATCGAGCCGTGGATGAAGAGCGACTCAGGCGCCGCCTATGCACGCACGATTCATATTGATGGCACACGCCTAGCGCCCATGGTGGCGCGGCCGGGCGACCCGGGTAACGGCGTCGCGCTTGACACGCTCGCCGAACGACCAAAGATTGACATCGCCTATGGTGGGTCGTGCACCGCCGGTAAACGTGAAGATTTCGATCAATATCACGCGGTCTTAGCCTGGGCTGCCAGCAAAGGGCTCAAGGCCGCTCCGGGCGTAACGTTATTTTTACAAGCGGGCACGCAGGGCGTGCGCGACTATTGCTCGGCACAAGGCTATCTAGCAACTTTCGAGGCGGTGGGCGCCGAGTTTTTGCAGCCCGCCTGCGGGGCCTGCGCAAATTGTGGCCCAGGTTCGTCGTCTGAGGTCGAGCAAATTACCGTGAGTGCGATTAATCGTAACTTTCCGGGGCGCTCGGGTCCTGGGCAAGTGTGGCTAGCCAGCCCCGCAACGGTCGCCGCCAGCGCGATCGCGGGTAAGCTCGTGTCCTTTGCAGAGCTGCAGGCGAGCCATTCAACAGAACTGGTAAGCTGAGCAACTTGCGAGTATGCCCGCACCTCGTTAGCATTGAATTTATTTACCACTCACAGGAACACAATCGCATGAGCCAGCTTTTTACCCCCATTCAACTTGGCCCACTCAAACTCGTCAATCGCATCATTGTTGCCCCGATGTGTCAATACATGGCTGACGACGGGCTTGCCACTGACTGGCACACCATTCATCTTGGTCAAATGGCGTTATCAGGCGCTGGCCTGTTGATTATCGAAGCAACCGGGGTCGAAGCCGTGGGTCGAATTACGCATGGCTGTATGGGTTTGTATTCAGATGCGCACGAAACAGCTCTGAAAAAAGTCATTGATTCTGTGCGCAAATACTCTGACATGCCAATCATGATTCAGCTCGCTCACGCTGGTCGCAAAGCATCAAGCTATCGCCCCTGGGAGGGCGGTCAGCTGCAAGCACCGGCAGACGGCGGCTGGGAAGTTGCAGGCCCCTCTGCGATCCCACAGCTCCCCAACGAAGCGGCTCCTAAGGCATTTGAACTCGCCGATCTAAAGCGTATTCGCGAAGCGTATGTCGATGCGGCCAAACGCTCAATCCGAATCGGTTTTGATGGCATTGAACTGCAAAGCGCCCACGGCTATCTGTTGCATCAGTTTTTATCTCCCATTTCAAACCAGCGCACCGATGCGTACGGCGGCTCGCTTGAAAATCGTATGCGGTTTCCGCTTGAGGTCTTTCAGGCTGTGCGTGAAGTCACACCGGCCAATATATGCCTGGGTCTGCGAATTTCGGGCACTGACTGGGTTGAGGGCGGCTGGACAGCCGAAGACAGTATCGTCTTTGGTCGTGCAATCAAAGCCCTTGGCTGCGACTTTATCGATGTCTCAAGCGGCGGCGTATCACCCAAGCAACAAATCACGCTTGGACCAAAATACCAAGTCCCACTGGCCACGCAAATCAAAAACGGTACGGGCTTGCTCACGATGGCCGTTGGCTTAATTACTGGGCCTCAAGAGGCTGAAGACATTATTGTGAATGGCGAGGCGGATATGGTGGCACTCGCGCGTGGCATGCTGTTTGACCCACGCTGGCCTTGGCATGCAGCTGCGCAACTTGGCGCCCAAGTGCAGGTCGCCAAGCCTTATTGGCGATCACAGCCGCGTGGTTTAAGCACGCTGTTTGGCGACATCAAGACGGGTGGTCGTTAACAGCCTGCTGCCAGACGCTTATCCTTGAAGATCGTTCGCTGCGCAGGCCGCGCGAACGATCGTTTGAGCTAGCACTGACGCATTAATCTCGAAAATTATTAAACTGCAAAGGCAACTCGACCTCTGCTTTTTTTAGTAGTGCAATCGCGTCTTGCAAGTCGTCACGCTTTTTACCTGTGACGCGCAATTTTTCGCCAGTGATTTGAGTTTCGACTTTAAGTTTGGCTTCTTTAATCGATGCAATCAATTTTTTAGAAATAGGTTGCTCGATGCCCTGCTTGATCGTCACCTTTTGACGCGCGCCCCCTAAGTTTTCAAGCGGGTCAGCGACATCCAAACACCGAGTATCAATTCCTCGCGCACTTAACCGGGCACGCAAGATATCGAGCATTTGCTTGAGCTGAAACGCACTGCCCGCAATTTGGGTGACCACAAAGCCTTCAAGCTCAAACTTGGCATCTGTGCCCTTGAAGTCAAAGCGTGTGCTGAGTTCACGATTGGCCTGATCCACCGCGTTGGTCAGTTCGTGTTTGTCGACTTCAGAAACAACATCAAAAGAGGGCATGGCCGCGTTCCTAGCAAAAGAATTAAGAAGCATTTTAGGATACATTAGCCTTAGAATGTGGTGAAGCTCACTTCTACTGAGAGATCTCTATGGCCGACTGCGCCGGCGTCATCGCCCAACTGTTCATTTATCCAATCAAATCGTGCGGGGGTATCGAAGTTACGCAGGCTCAGCTCACAGCAACTGGCCTGAGCATGGATCGCGAATGGATGATCGTCGACCAAGACGGCATGTTTTTAACGCAACGCCAGATCCCGCATATGGTGTGGATCACACCGGTACTCACGGGCACCGAACTGAGGCTTTCGGCGCCTGGGGTGGCTCCAATCAGTGTTGCTCTCGAGCTAGCGGCGACACCCAAAAAAGTCACCGTCTGGCGTGACACGCTACTCGGTGACGACCAGGGTGATGCGGTTGCACAGTGGCTGGATCGCTATCTTGCCGTGCCTGGCAAACAATATCGTTTGATACGCTTTTCAAAACAAGCGCGCAGACTCTCGTCCCTTGACTGGACAAAAGGCGTTGAGGCTGTCAACAAGTTTAGCGACGGCTTCGCTGTTCAAGTCGTGACGCAAAGCGCCCTCGATGAACTCAACACGCGCTTAAGCACGCAAGGCCACGCTGCGGTCTCGATGTCGCGCTTCAGGCCCAATATTGTGCTCGAGCAGCTCGAGGCGCACACCGAAGACCACCTTGGCGATCTCACCATTCACACCAAGCAAGGGCAGGCACAACTGCACTTAGTCAAGCCCTGCCCGCGCTGCGCGATCCCTGATATCAACCCCCACACGGCAATCTCGTCGCCCGAAGTCAACGATACCCTTCGACCCTATCGCACCTTAGCGCGAGTCGATGGCGCGATCTGTTTTGGCATGAATGGCATTGTGCACACGGGCGTTGGGCAGACACTCGCAGTCGGTCAACAGGCCGAAGGTAATTTTTCTTTTGATTAATGTGCGTTTGTTGCGCTGCGTTGCCACAACACTTACCCAGCTTTGCCTAGGTATTTTTTTGACGGGCGCACTGTTCGGTGCTCAGGCGGCTCCTCTGACACTCCAAAGCCTGCATCACCCCGTACCCGGAGGCGTTGCAATCGTTGCTCTGCCCAGCACCAACCGCATTCCACCCAAGGTCACCTTTCAGAACAAACCTGTTTTAGTCGTTGCAGGGCAAGAGCCACGTTGGATTGCAGTGGTGGGGCTGCCGCTTGACACCAAAATTCAAACGCAAGTGCTCTTGGTCACCGAGCAGCAAACCAACACTGCGATCAAGTTTGAGATCAAAGATAAAAAATATCGAGAGCAACGAATCACTGTTAGCAACAGTCGCCATGTCAACCCCTTGGCCGACGACATGGTCCGCATCACTCGAGAGCTTGAACTGCAAAATGCTGCATATCGGCAGTTCAGCCCAAATATTCCGAGCAATGTTCTACTGGATGCTCCCGTCAAGGGGCCACTGTCAAGCCCCTTTGGCTTGAAACGCTTTTTTAACGACGAGCCAAGAGCTCCGCACTCAGGCTTAGACTTTGCTGTCCCAACGGGTACGCCAGTCGCCGCGCCCGCAGCCGGTAAAGTGATCTTAACGGGTGATTATTTTTTTAATGGCAACACCGTCTTTTTAGACCACGGTCAGGGCTTGATCACCATGTACTGCCACCTTTCGGTGATTGATGTCAAAGTGGGGGATATCCTTGCACGCGGGCAAGTGCTGGGCAGAGTAGGTGCCACCGGTCGGGTCACCGGGGCACACCTGCACTGGAATGTCAGCTTAAACGATGCCCGAGTCGATCCGGCGATCTTTATTGGACAGTTCAAGCCCTGAGTCAGGTTTGTGCGCCGCTACAGTCTGTCGTGCGTGACACGAAGCCGGTGCGACGCAGACACACTCTGCCATGAACTCAAGCAGTGGGTGCGACGTATTCGCCGTATTGATTCGCGGCCTTTTCAGAATCGCTTGCGTACCAAACAATCAACACGATGATCCCGATCAGGGTGAAGGCAATTAATATCCACCAACCGGTGCGACCGATATCGTGCAGGCGGCGTACCGTGGCAGCCAACAAGGGCAAAAACAACACTAAGCTGACAACACCAGCAATACTCACGCCGACAGCCATTTGCGCGAACCAACTCAGCAGCAAAGTAAACAAATAAAACCACCAGAACTCGCTGCGTGTTGCACGGCCACTGAAGGTCGCAAATTTTGAAAAACACGTCGTAATGGCTGTCGGAAAATTCACGTTGACCTCGATCATAGAGTTGGTAGGCACTACCAGACACTATATTACGTTTCGCCCTCTCGTACTAAATATTGCCTGAGTCGACGTAATTTCTTGTATATTTAACAACGCTCGGCGGTCGGTGGTGTCGCGACCGCTTACGGTCTCGCCCGCAGTCATTCAAACAATATGCGCCTGAGATCAGGCGCCGGAGATCAAATGAAAACTCGCATTCTTACCGGCTTGGCTGCCCTGCTGCTTAGCGTAAATTGTCTGGCTGCTTTTCCTGAGCGGGCAGTGACACTGGTTTCACCGTTTCCGGCGGGTGGTGCGTCGGACGTGATCGCCCGCTTGCTATCCAGACAACTTGAACTGCAACTCGGCAAACCAGTGATCGTCGAAAACAAAGCGGGCGCAGGTAGCGTGATTGGTGCTGCTTACGTTGCCAATGCCAAGCCTGATGGCTACACCCTCTTACTTGGCTCAAACTCAACCTTTGTCTTGAACCCGGCTTTAATGGCCCAGATTCCTTACGATGCTACGGTTGCTTTTGATGCCATTGGTAAAATCGGCGTGCTTGGTTTAGCGTTACTTGTCAACCCTCAAGTCCCTGCAAAAAACGTCGCAGAACTGATTGCCTTGATTCGCGCGAACCCCGATAAATATTCGTATGCCAGTTATGGCAACGGCACCACTTCAAACTTTGCCGGCGCAATGTTTAATTCAGCTACCGGTTTGAATGTGATGCATATCCCTTACAAGGGCAGCACGCCCGCGATGAACGATACGATCGGAGGGCAAGTTCCGATGGCCTATGACACGATCTTGGCAACGGCACCGCAACATAACGCGGGTCGCATTCGGGCGCTCGCCGTCACCAGCCTCAAGCGTTCACCTTTATTGCCCAATATCCCCACCTTGGCAGAGTCTGGCTTAAAAGACTTCAATATTGTGGCTTGGAATGCCGTTGTCGCGCCAAAAGGCTTACCCGCTGACGTCAAAGCCGTTTTGCAAAAAGCGTTGAAAGCAGTCATTGATGATCCCGCCGTTGTCGAGAAAATGGCCGCAACAGGGTTTGATATCAGCTGGAACCCCGCTAACGACTGGGCGCAAATGATTCGGGCTGAAATTGCTGAGTCCAAAGACATCGCAGCAAAAGCAAAAATAAAAATTGAGTAAAAATTTTTTAAGTCCGATCGCGACAAGTTCTTTTGCGTTCTGTCACAATCAGAATCAGAATCAGAATCGGAATCGGAATCCGGCTCACTTAACCTTTCTTTGGATTGCATATGTCACTTTTTTTGATTCGCCACGGCGAAACGCTGCTGAATGCAGCACGCACCGTTCAGCCTGCTGCCACACCTCTTGCGCCGCGCGGACTTGCGCAGGCTGAGCTCGTCGCCGCGCGCGTGGTTGGGCTCAAACCTGCAGCGATCTTATCAAGCGATATGCCGCGTGCCTGGCAAACTGCCGAGGCAATCGCGCGCCATACGGGGCTCGAACCTCTAAGCACTGAATTATTACGCGAGCGTAACTTTGGTGATCTGCGCGGCCGCCCTTACGACACACTGAGCTTTAACCCACTTGAGATGATTGAGGCCCCCGCAAACGGTGAGTCGTTAGCCGAGTTTCACGAGCGCGTGGCAGAGGCCTTCGAGTATGCTGCGCGGCTGCGCGTCTCGCTCGATGGCCCATTGGTGGTGGTTTGCCATGGCTTGGTGATTCATGCCATGCTGGCCAATTGCATTGACGTGGGCAAACATCCTATACCTGCGCGCATCGGCAACACTTCAATCACTCAGGTAATCGCTCAACACCCCTTCAGCGCTGAACTGGTGAACTGTACGGTTCACTTAAATGGCACTGACTTAGCAGAAGATACTAAAAGCTTATCGGGCGGCTGACGCACGCGACACACGCCGCGACCGTCAACGCAAGCCGAATAGATTTTTTATTTTCTGCCACAGGATACTAAACAGAACGCTGACCGGGTTGATGGCCTGAGTCTCAAAGGGCTCTGCCGCCTCAGGCTGAGTTAAACGCTGCGTCACATTCCGACCAAAATCTGCCACCATTCGCCGCACAAATTCTTGCACCAAGCCCGAGCGTGAAAACTGTGCCAAGGGCCCCTGCAAGGTGTAGAGTAATTCCACAGCAACACGCGTACTTGAAGCACTTAATACTTCGAGTTGATAACGTACATCGCCGGTCGCACGCGACTGACTGACCGAATCCTGACCCGTCCCTTTCAAGACCGCAACCCGTTGCGCCGCATCACGCTCAATGGTGGCGCTACCTTTGAAGGTTGCAGACATAGGGCCAAATTTAATTGCAATCTTGCCTGCGACCTGCTCGAGCGTTTCGCTTTCAACCTGTGCACCAGGCAAACAGCTTGCGACCGCTTTTAAGTCAGACATGAAAGTCCAAACCTCGTCCACGCCAAATGGCAAATCAAACGACGCGCTGACTTTCGTACCTTTTTGACGACCCTCTTGATGATCTGCTTGGCGAGCTGAATCACTGCCAACGGTGGCAGCGCGAGCAGCGAGTGGATCACCCGAGTCAGGGGCTTGTGCAATCTGACGCTTGGCTTCAAAGCTCATGAAATCTTGCGCAGCCTCTGGACGGGCAACAGGCTGCGCCACCCGCTTGGTCATCGCTGTACGCAACGCTTGAACCTGAACATCCGGCTCAGCGCGCAAGTCTTGCAAGACCGCCAAGATCGCCGACACAATCCCCATGTAGCCGGTGCAACGGCACAAATTACCTGCGAGTTCAATGCGCACGCGCTGCTCATCGGCTTGTGGCAAGCGCAAGATGATATCGCGCGCGGTTGCCAGCATGCCTGGCGTGCAGTAGCCACACTGCAAAGCATGATGGACGCTGAAGGCCGCACGCAGTCGCGCCATCACGGGATCCGACTCGTAACCTTCAATCGTGGTAATGGCACGCCCTTGACAGGCTACTGCGTAAGTAATGCAAGCTCTGACGGGTTCGCCATCAAGCAGCACAGTGCACGCGCCGCAGACGCCATGTTCGCAGCCAAGATGAGTACCCGTGAGTTGCACGACGTCGCGTAAGAAGTCACCCAAGTGGGTTCGGTCAGAGACCGTCTTTTGAATTGACTGACCGTTGACCGTTAAGGTAAGAGTATTCATGCGTGCACACCAAAAGCCTGCGCGAGGCAGCGCGCTATTGCAGCGCCGGCCATGCGGCGCCCTAGCGTATCAAGTTGCTCAATTGCCCCCTTTAACGCGGCCTCAATGGCTGCCTCAGACGCCACAGCCAAGCCGCCGCGAGCCACTTCGCTGGCAAGCGTTTCAAGTGCCACTGGGGCACTATCTAACGCACCCACCACAATCTGAGCCGTTGCACTCGCGGGTTCAAAATAGACCGCACAACTGGCCTCAGCGAATTCGCCTGTCTTTCGACAAAACTTGTAGTAGCCCCAACGGGCTTGCGCGCTCAAGCGTGGCAGATGCAGCGCGGTAATCACCTCGCCCTCAGCCAAGCTCGTGGTGTAGGCTGCCAACATGAAGTCTTGCATCTTGATGAGTCGCGGCGCTTGCTCAAAGGCACGCACTTCCACCAGAGCGTTCAGCGCACGCGCAGCAAGTATCCAGTCGGCTGCGGGATCGGCATGCGCCAAACTACCCCCTACCGTGCCACGGTTGCGCACGGAGCGATAAGCAATACGCGCCGCCATCTCTTGCACCGGATGCCCGCGCAAAAGCTCAAAGCAACCATCCTCAATCTCAGCATGCGTCACCGATGCCCCAACACGCACACGCCCCTCGATTAGCTCGACAGTGCGTAGCTCGTCTAAGCGCGACACATCCACCACTTGCGCCGGGCGAGCCAGCCTTAAGTTCAGCATGGGGCCCAAGGATTGACTGCCTGCCATTAATTTCGCTTGACCGTCGGAACGAGCAAGCGCCCGCAAGGTTTCAACAAGCGTGGCGGGCTTAACATAGTCGAACGATGCCGCCTTCATTGCACACCACCGGCTTTTTGTTCAAGCGCCTCAAGAACACGCCGCGGCGTCAACGGCGTACGCGCGAGTTCGGATGCGCCGACTCTGCGCAAGGCATCATTGACCGCACCAAAAATCGCAGCGGGTGGTGCAATCGCGCCACCCTCGCCCATCCCCTTGGCGCCAAACTCTGTGTGTGGAGAGGGCGTTTCAAAATGATCGATCCGAATATTAGGAACCTCAGTGGCACCGGGCATCACATAGTCAGCGAGGGTTGAGGCCAGTGGCTGCGCAAAATCGTCGTAACGCATTTCTTCATACAACGCCGTACCAATTCCCTGCGCGACCCCACCGATCGTTTGTCCTTCAACCACCATGGGGTTCACGAGCACGCCACAGTCTTCAACCACCACATAATCCAAGATTTCAACACCGCCCATTTGCGGATCAACCGCCACCAGGGCCACGTGTGTGGCATAACTAAAGGCACCCGTATCCACCCGCGGTTTATAGCCAACGGTCGCCTCTAAACCCGCCGGATCTACATCGGGCGGTAAGAGTTGTGGGCTTAGGTACCAGGCTTTTGCAATTTCACTTAAAGACACCCGACGCTCAGCGCAACAGACCGCCCCCCCCTCAAGCACGACCTCAGTCACTTTAGCTTTCAACAAATGCGCACCAATGTTCAACAGTTGCGGCACAAGCTTCTGGCAGGCTTGCGACACCGCTCCGCCCGACATCACCAGCGAACGCGACGCGTAGGTGCCACTTGAATACGGAGTCTGCCCCGTGTCACCGTGCATCACACGCATGTTAGACAGATCAATCCCCAACACTTCGTGCGCGATCTGCGCGAAGGTGGTTTCCATCCCTTGCCCATGCGAGTGCACCCCCACTCTAATTTCAAGGCCACCATCAGGTGTCATGCGCACCATCGCCTGATCAAAGCCAGGCACAATAGGCATCCCCCAGGCCGCAAACACCGAGGTGCCGTGCGCCGATTGCTCGGTGTACGTGGCCAAGCCAACACCAATCAAGCGCCCATCGGCCTCGCCTTGTTGTTGCCGCGCGCGCACCGCTTTGACATTGATCATCTCAAGCGCACGCCTGACACTGGCCGGATAATCACCGCTATCAAAATGTTTATTTGCCACATTCACATACGGCATCTGCTCGGGCTGCACAAGATTTTCAAGACGAATCTCCCAGGGCTCGCGACCCACCTCAAGCGCCAGAGCGTTAAGCGTGAGTTCCATGGCAAAGCACACACCGGTGCGAGCCACGCCGCGGTAGGGTACAAAACCAGGCTTGTTTGTGGCGACACATTGCGTGACGCAGCGGTAACCATCAAAAGCGTAAGGGCCGGGCAGATTACCGATCGCCTGACCAGGCTCAATCCCAATCGTAAAGGGCCAGACTGAATAAGCGCCACCGTCAATCGTAATCTTCGCATCAAGCGCCAATAAGCGGCCGCGACGATCGGCGTAGGCCGTCATCTCGTAATGATGCTCACGCGTATTCGCGCCCGCGATCAGATGTTCGCGACGGTCTTCAAGGTAGCGAAACGGCTTGCGATAGGTCTTGGCAAGCCAGGCGACGCAAAGTTCTTCTTGCTGCAGCACGCACTTGTAGCCAAAGGCCCCACCCACGTCAGGCGAAATCACTCGCACCTGCCCCTGATCCATCTGCAAATACTGAGCCAGTGCCGTACGTATTAAATGCGGCACTTGCGTGGCACTCACGACCACTAACTGATTGGCCTGATGATCCCAGTACGCCAGCACGGCTTTACCCTCAAGCGGCACCATGCACTGGCGTGCGAGGCTCATCTTTCGATGCACCACGACTTCTGCCTGTGCAGCAAGTGCGTCAAATTTTTTATCTACCGACAAGGTCACGAAAACATTGTCCTTCCATTTCTCATGCACCAAGTTTTCGGTGGCTTGCATGGCGCTTAACACATCCGCATACGCGGGTAGCTCTTGGTACTGCACTTGCACGGTTTCGAGCAGATCTTCAGCTTCGGCGCGCGTCGGGGCAAAGCCCATCACAACCGGCTCGCCCACAAAGCGTACTTTGCCGCTCGCTAACGGCGGATGCGCCGACAGTTGATAGGTTGGCAAGGACGAGTCAGCCGCAATATCGAGTACATCGCTCAAGTGCGCGCGCGTGAACACAGTGGGCTGACTAACAGGGGGAACCTCAATGGACGTCACCCTTGCGTGCGCTAAAGGGCTGCGCATAAAAGCGACTTCAGACAACCCAGGCATCACCATATCTGCAACAAAATTTGCTTTGCCATGCAGATGACGATCATCTTCTTTACGCAACACCCTCGCCCCGATCCCCTGAGGCTTGATGCGCGCTGTGCTACCTGGGTGTCCCATTCTTCACACTCTTTTCAGATAAGGTTCAAACGATTCCTAGCGACGATTCACCGCGGCGAAGGTGTAGTTATCCAGTGTCGCCTCAGCCAAACGGAACCAACTGGCCTCGCTCTGCTGAAACTTCTGCCACTCAGGGAAGATTGCCGCAAAGTCAGGATTTTTTTCTGACAGTTCTTTCCAGAGCTCTTGCGAAGCGTTATAAGTTGCATCCATCACATCTTTTGAAAACAGATTGACTTTAGCGCCACCGCCGATCAGTTTACGCAACGCCTCGGGATTTTTGGCATCATAGTTGGCCAGCATCTTGAGGGTTTGCTCGTTACAGGCGACTTCAAAGGCCGCTTGATACGCGGGTGGGAGCTCGGCAAACGCTTTGTCATTGACCATCGTGGTAATCGAGGCGCTGCCCTCAAACCAGCCTGGGGCGTAGTAGAAAGGCGCCACTTTGTTGAGGCCAAGCTTCTCGTCGTCGTAGGGGCCAATCCACTCTGCTGCGTCAATCGTGCCCTTTTCAAGAGCTGAATAAATGTCGCTTGGCGGAATTTGCTGAGGCACAGCACCCAGTTTTGAAAGAACCATCCCTCCGATACCACCAATACGCATCTTTAAGCCTTTAATATCGGCCAAGGATTTGATCTCTTTGCGATACCAGCCACCCATTTGAACGCCCACATTTCCGCAGGTGAAATTGATGATGTTGTACTTTTTATAAACCTCGCGCACGAGCGGCAGGCCCCCTCCATACTGCAGCCAGGCATTATGCTGACGCGCATTCAAACCGTAACTTAAGCCAGTATCAAAGGCGAGCGCGGTATTCTTACCGATAAAGTAAGTGCTGAGGGTGTGATTACACTCAACCGTGCGGTTGCTCACGCCATCCATACTTTGTAGCGCGGGCATGATTTCACCGCCTGCAAACACACGAATTTCGAACTTACCGTCAGTCAGTTGCGCGACGCGCTTACCGAGCTCTTCGGCAGAGCCATAAATCGTGTCAAGTGTTTTAGGCCAGCTAGTAGACATGCGCCATTTGACCGTGGGGCTGGTCTGGGCGAAAGCTGGCGCACCCATTGCGGCTAAACCAGCGCCAGCTACTGTTGCAGTTTGAGTAAGAAAGCGACGTCGTTGCATGCGGATCTCCGAGAGATAGGTTAAATGAGCATACTGATAGGTCAAGCAAAGAGCAACAGCGGTGAAGCGTCTAGCTAGCGTCAGGCGTCAATTTTTAACGCCGTAACCCCCTCCGCCGGGTAAGCCTAGTTCGAGGATATCGCCCTCGACCATATCGACTACACCTTTGGGATGTTCGACTGCCTGGCCATTAAGCAACACATGACCAGTACGTCCCGCCTGTCCGCCTTCAATACTTTTAGCGGGCACGCGTGTGCGTTCGGTTAGTAAAGAGACGCGCAGACGACCCGGCCAGCGCGACTGAAAAGATACTTTTTGTCCCATGCCACCGCGGTGCGCACCTTCGCCCCCCGAGCCTTCAATCAAACTCTTGCAACCAAAGAGCACCGGTGAGAGCATCTCTGCGACCTCGATCGGCGTATTTGAAATATTGGCTGGAAACCCTGAGGTAGGTGGCCCATCGCGATCACGCATCGCACCCATTCCACCGTTAAAAAAGAGAATGCTCGAAAATGAGGTCCCGAGTGCAGGATTTACGCCGCGCATCAACACGGACCAAAGCGGTGTCCCACTATCGGCCTGCACGCGTTCGGGCATCACCTTGGCAAGCGCCTCAAACACTGCAGCTTGCAGCTGATGTCCGATCAAATGTCTTGCACCCACTGCGGCGGGCGGCTTCGCATTGACGATGGTCCCTTCAGGGGCGATCACTTTAAATAGCCGCGTAAAGCCATCGTTATTTGGGATGCCTGGCGACAACAAACATTTGAAGGGATAGATCGTATAAGCATAGGTATGATTAAAGGTTTCGTTGATACCAAACCTGACCTGCGCTGTGCTGCCGCTGTAATCGACCGTCACGCCCTCGTGACTCACTGTAATCTTGGCCTGGATTCTAATGCGCTCATCCCAACCATCAGACTCAACCGAGCCGTGATAGACACCCGGAGGAATCTTTCGCAACTCACGCAAGGCCGCGTCTTCAGAGGCTTTAAAAATGGCACCTGCAATCTCGTTGATATCGCTTAAGCCGTACTCTTCTAACAACTCTGTCAAGCGACGCTCAGCCACGCGCAATGCCCCCACCTGCGCTTCGATATCACCACGCACTTGCTGCGGCAAACGCACGTTGGCTTCAAGCATCTGCATGACCCAGGGGTTAAACACTCCAGCTTCAGCAAGTTTGATGACCGGAAACCGGATCCCCTCTTCATACACCTCACCCGCATCGGCGGACCACTGGCGTCCGCCCACATCCGATAAGTGCGCGACCGCCATCGCAAAGGCGACTAAGCGCTCACCGAAAAAAATGGGTGCGACCATCGTGGCATCCGGCAAATGACCTGTGCCGATCCAAGGGTCGTTAGTAAACAGAATATCGCCTGGTTTCAAGGTCTCTTGAGGAAACACCTTCAAGATCCCTTTAAGCGACAAAGGGGCTGTGCCGATAAAGCCGGGGATACTCAGGGCAGATTGCGCGACTAGTCGCGCTTCGGGATCAAGCAGCACGCAGGCAAAATCGTTGGACTCACGCACGACGGTGGAGAACGAGGTACGTTTAAGCGTTGCCCCGGCTTCGTCGGTAATCGCGATCAGTCTGTTCCAGTAAATCTCTAGATCAATCGGGCTCATGCCACGCTCCTTTGCTGCTTCATGCCGCACGCCCTTGACGGGCACCGAGGGTGATTCTTAGATTGCCGTGCGTGTCTAACGTAAAGGCATCGCCCGGACCAATCACCACAGTCGAGCCGGGTTGTTCAACCAACGCGGGCCCCTCGTAACGCTGCGCGATGCGCAACTGTTCAAGCGACAGCACCGGTGTTTGAATATAACCCTCTATATCCGGAAAAAAGACTTGGCGCGAACGCTTGGCCTGTGCAAGCTGGTCGGCGGGCGCCCGTGACGAACGCACTTCAGTACTGAGAGCAGCGTTCGCCGAGGCCTCGACGCGCCAATTCACAGCTTCGACCCGTTGGCCGATCAATTTTCCGCCAAAGCGGGCTGTATAGGCCTGCGCAAACGACGCCTCGATGGTGTTCTGTTCGGTCTGCACCAATTGCGCAGACAATTCAGTTTCGACTTCAAACCCCTGACCAACATAACGCATATCGGCGCTACGACGAAACGTGATCCGGTCTCGTGTGACACCCGCAGACGCTAGTTCTTTGCTCAAGGCATCTTCCATCCCCTGCAGTAGGGCCTCAATCACTGGCCAGTCCATCTCGCTTAAGCGCGCATAGCGCGTGCGAACCATGTCCATTTTCATTGTAGCAACCAGCAAGCCAAAGGCCGAAAACACACCGGCATTGGCTGGCACCAATAGATCAGAACCGCCACAGCGACGCGCAACTTCGCGTGCATGAATCGGGCCTGCGCCGCCGAAGGCGAGCAAGGTATAACGTCGAATGTCGCGGCCATTTTCGACCGCATGAATTTTTGCGGCCACTGCCATATGCTCGCAAACAATCCGATGAATCCCGTTGGCCGCTTCGACAATACTCAACCCTAAGGGGCGCGCAACATGTTCTTCGATCGCTTGCTCGGCTAGGTCCAGACGCAAACTCACCGCACCGCTTAACGTACCCTGCGGATCAAGATAACCCAGCACTAAGGCCGCATCGGTCACCGTAGGGCGTGTGCCGCCCAAGCCATAACACGCGGGCCCAGGGCTTGACCCTGCACTCTGGGGGCCAACTTTTAGCAAACCTGTGGTGTCAACGTGCGCAATGCTGCCACCGCCCGCACCAATCTCGATCAGATCAATAGTCGGTAAACGCACCGGCAGCCCACTGCCTTTTTTAAACCGTTGCTGACGCGCTGCTTCAAACTCTGTCGTAATCGACGGACGCCCGTTCGAAATTAAACACGCCTTGGCTGTCGTGCCGCCCATATCAAACGCCATTACGTTCGGTGTATTTGATACACGGGCAGAGTGTGCCGCACCCAAGGCGCCCGCCGCGGGCCCCGATTCGAGCATGCGAATCGGCATACGCTCACCGAGTTCACGAGATATGACACCACCGTTTGACTGCATGATGTGCAACGTCGCGTTCAGCCCAATTGCCCGTAAGCCGTCTTCAATCGCACCTAAGTAACTGCCAACCATCGGCATGACACACGCGTTGAGCACCGTCACGACCGTACGCTCGTATTCACGGATTTCGCCCAACACTTCAGACGACAATGAAATCGATAGCTCGGGTGCAATCCGCTGCGCGATCGCTTTCACACGCTGTTCGTGAGCGGAGTTGGTAAAGCTATGTAAAAAGCACACGGCAATGGCACGCACCCCAGCATCGCGTAAGTGACACACGACACGCTCGACCTCTTGGTCTTGCATGGCAATCACGACCTCACCTGCAGCATCGACACGTTCGCGGACTTCGGCTCGCAACGCGCGCGGCACAATCGCATCAGGCCCTGGCGCAGTCAAGTCATACAGATCGTAGCGCAACTCGCGTGCGATCTCGATCACATCGCGAAACCCTTCGGTTGTGATCAAGCCGGTGACAGCGCCTTTGCGCTCAATCACAAGATTTGTCACCGCAGTGGTTGCCCCGACCACCACGTCGGTCACTTGAGCAAGCGTCAGACCGTGCTCTTTAAGCAAGGCCAGTAAGCCCAATCGAATGGGCATCACGACATCGGGCGCACCCGTCAGGACCTTTGAGGTGAAGATACTGCCATCGTGACCGAGCAATACCAAATCGGTAAAGGTGCCACCGATATCAAACGCAAAACGATACGGCTGGCTAGAAGCTAACGCCTGAGCACTCATACTTAGCCCTTAACTTTTGAGAGCTTAATGCCACGTTCAAAGCCATTTTCGAATTTCTTAGACTCAAACACGTTGTCTTTAATCGAGAAAAACTCTTGTAACACCCGCTGCTCGTCGGTGGTCGTGTGCATCGAGGTGGCATCAAACGGGCAAGTTTGCGTGCACATTTCACAACCGATACAGTTAGCATGAATCGACTCGACCGAACCGTCACCTTGCGCCAAGGCATCATAAAAACAGGTTTGAATACAAATCGTACAGGTTGGATTTTTACAGGCCTCAGAGGCAATTTCACTGTGCATGCGGGGCTTACGAAACTGCTCGCCATAATCCTTCACTGCTGCGCGCGAGGCAATCCCTGTCATCGAGGCGATATCTGGATAGCCATGGGTATCCATAAAGTTATCAAGCCCTGTAATCATGCTGGGCAAGTACTTGATCCCTTTGAGCATCAGCACCGACCCCACCTGCACCAGCGGCGCACCGGTCATGATGAACTCTACGATATCTTTATGATCGTAGATGCCGTTCGATCCGGTAATTGGCATGCCCAATTCTGTATAGATACGGTTGACCCAACGCAGCGATAAAGCTTTGGCCCAAACCCCACCGATCCCGGCAGGCCCACCCAAGCGAGGCAATCCGGTTTCGATATCAACAGAAAATCCTGTGTAGCGATTGGTGGCGGTCACACCGGCCGCACCTGCTTCTTTAACCGCCCGCGCCACGTCGAGCACACGCGATTGATCTGGAGTGAGTTTAATAATCACCGGGATCTTGACGGCCTCGCAGACGCGCGCGGTGACCTCGCGCGCAATCTCAGGTTCTTGCCCAATCATCGAGCCGCCATGCACACCGGGCATCATGGCCGGATGCGGACAACCAAAGTTCAACTCGACCATAGGCAAGCCGCAATCCTCGATCGTGCGGCAAATATCGATCCAACTTTGTATGGTTTTTCCGCCGGCGCTACCAATCAAATGTGAGCCTTGATCTTGCGCGTACTTGTTAAGGTCTTTTAAATGCGGAATCCATTCACGCAAGGGCGTACTTGAGTAACCCGAACGGCTGTAGAACACAAAATTCTTGTTGACCTTACCTTTAATCAGTTCATTTTTTTCATTCAGAATCGCGTACTTTGAATTTTGCGTCAAACGCGCCATATCTTCGATATCAGTGAGGGTCTTGATAATCATCCCACCTGCACCGGCATCAACACACTCGCGAATCACTTCAGGGCTATTGGTGGTTTCAAGCGACGCTATCACCACGGGATTCTTAAATTTGACGCCACAAAAATCTAAAGAGAGATCAGCCACGCGTTGCCCCTAAATTAAGCGAAATTAAATCAATGAAAAAGTTCAGAGACCTCAGAGCTCACCCACTCGACGCCCGCGCGCCTTTAAAGTCTCGCCACCTGGTCGCAGCGAGGTGCGACCACTGTCGTTATTGCCCTCGACCAGCCGCCCGAGAAGCGCCATGAACACCTGGCGATCAGCAGGATTGAGTGGGCTCAGCAATTGCTGTTGTGATAACTGCATATCTTTTTGATAACGCTGTACGAATTTTTTTCCTTCTGGCGTGGCCAAGCATAATTTGCGTCGACGATTCTGCGGATCGACTACCCGAGTGAGCAGACTGCGGTCTTCAAGACGCCTGAGAATTTCTGCAACGTTAGCGGGATCGAGTCCAAGCTCAGCGCCAAGGGTGGCTTGATCGATGCCTGGCCGGCGGATCAAAATGCTGAGCAAGCCAAACTGCACAGGGGTCACTTGCCCATCGGCCACGCGCGCCGAAAACATGGCCACATGAATTTGATGCAATCTGCGCACTAAATAGCCTGGTCGATCCCAAATCGTGTGGTTAGCCGGGGAGTCGTTGGCGGTGACGTTGGACACCGTTGGCACGACCACCAAGGCGGGCTGCGCGCGCGCGGCAGGTTTTGGACCTAACTGGGGTGACACGACAGGCACATTTTTACGCACGACTCGCCTCGTTCAACGGTTCGTATACTGATTGTTCGTATACTGACAGTTGATTATGTAGCGACCCGTCCTTTCTTGTCAAGCAAAAAACAAGGGGCGGTTAAAGTCGGCCTTCGGCGCAAACTCGGCATCTTAGAATGGCAGGCACAAGTGTTTACCAGCAAATACCCAGCGCGAGACGAGGTCAGTGCCTATGCAGTCGTGCAAAACTCTCAAAGTCATGCGCCGGAATTGGGCGGCTGTACAAATACCCTTGAAACGCGAGGCAACCGATATCTTGTAAAAACTCTTGTTGCTTTAAGGTCTCAACGCCCTCTGCAATCACCTCAAGCCCCAAAGAGTGTCCGAGCGTCACGATGGTACGCGCGATGGCAGCGCCGTGCGCATCGGTCAGCATATCGCGCACAAACGACTGATCAATTTTGAGCTGATCAAGCGACAAGCGCTTCAGATAATTGAGCGACGAATAGCCTGTACCAAAGTCATCAAGCGACACCGCGATACCAATGTCTTTAAGCGAAGCAATCTTGCGATTGACATCACCCAAATCATTGACAAGCATGCTTTCAGTCAGTTCGAGCTTCAGCCGCTCGGGGGGCGCCCCACTGGCTTTTAGCGCACTCAACACCGTTTCAGTAAAGTCTGGTTGCTGAAACTGCATGGGGCTGATGTTGACAGCTAGCTTAAGCTCACGCATGTGGTCTACCTGAGCCCAGCGGGATAATTCAATACAAGATTGCTCAAGCACCCAACCCCCAAGCTGCTTGATAAAGCCGATTTTTTCTGCAAGTGGCACAAACTGGCCAGGCGAAATGTTGCCATAGATGGGATTGTTCCAACGCAACAAGGCTTCGGCCCCGCTAACTTTAAGATCTGAATCAATTTGAGGCTGAAAGTGCAAGTTCAGTTGTTTGCCTTGAATCGCTTGACGCAACTCATTTGCCATCAGCAAGCGCTCGTCGAGGCTTGCTTGCATCTGCGCATCAAAGAAACGATAAGTGTCCTTACCATTGGCCTTGGCCTGATACATCGCCAAATCTGCGTTTTGCAATAACACCTCTGCACTCGCTTGGCGGTCGCCAATTAAAATCACCCCTGCGCTGGCAGAAGAGTCGTGCGCTGTTCCTTGCAACTCGATCGGGGTAGACAGTAAACTTAGCACACGCTGCACTGCCGCGAGCGCTCTGGCACCAGACAAAGCATGATCGGCTCCCAGATTTCTGAGTAACACCACAAACTCATCCCCACCGATCCGAGCGACCGTTTCATCGGCGCGCACACAGCTCAACAAACGCTGGCTGACCTCAATTAAAAATTGATCGCCTTGCTGATGACCAAAGGCGTCATTCACATTTTTGAAGTTGTCCAGATCCAAATAAATCAAAGCGCCATAGTTGCGCTCATCTAAACAAGACTGCAGCGCTTCGCTTAAGCGTTCAGTCAGCAAACGACGATTCGCCAAACCAGTCAGAGCATCGGTAAACGCCAGCTGCTCAATTTTTTGTGCAGCTTGTTTTTGCATCGAGATATCACGCTGTACACCCACAAAATTTGTGCAAACGGCTTGCTCGTTAAAGAGCGGTACGACGTCTAAGGCTATCCAACTAGGCTGCTTGGGATTGGCATACGTCAGCAGCTCAACACTCAGGGGCCTTTTCTCATCAAAGGCAGCCGTGACCAGCGCAAGCTCTGGAAGAGCGAGCTGACCCGGCTTGAGCAACGGTGGTCGTTGACCAAGAAGTTGCTCGCGCGCGACGCCTGACATCTTTGTCAAGGCGTCGTTGGCGAAAATCACCTTGGGTCCATCGTGCAGATCAACATCGGTGACCCACACCCCATCATTCACAAAGGTGACCGTCGCTTCAAGTAAACGCAATTGCTCAATGCGCTCACGTAATTCGCGATCGATCTCGCGCAAAGCCCGCTCAGACAGCGCTTTACTCGTGAGCGAATCCGCAATTTGCTGAACCTCGATATTGTCGAAAGGCTTTTTAAGAATCAAAAACCGATCGCTATTTTCAAGTTGTTCGCGGATTTCACCCCAAGAAAAATCTGAAAATGCAGTACACAAAACGATGTGCAACTGCGGATCGAGTTGCCACATACGCTGCGTGGTTTCAATGCCATTCCAACCGTTGGGCATTCGCATGTCGACGAACACCAACGAATAAGCGTCGTTTTGCTCTTGCGCCTGCCGCACACGCTCAAGCCCTTCTTGCCCGCGCGTCGCGACATCGATGCGATACTCAATATCGTGAAATTTGACAGGCGCTTCACGGCCAAATAGGCCAGCCGCCATATCTTTCACTTGAACACTCTTGACAGAACGAACAGACAACACTTTCAAAAAGTCTTCACCAATCGCAATATTGTCGTCCACGACTAAAATCCGTCTGGGCAAATTTTCTTGCGATCTAGGTAGATTTTCTTGCAATATCATGACACATCAACCTGTTCTGGCTGGACTGCAGTTCGATCAATCGGAAGGGTCAAACTAAAGGTCGAACCCAAATATATACCATCGCTATGCGCAGTGAGCGTACCGCCCATCTCTTGAGCAGCGACGGCACTTGCGTGCAGACCAAGACCGTGACCGTTCTCTTTGGTCGTGAACCCATAAGAGAACAGTCCGGTCAGTGTCGCCTCGGCCATACCAATACCGTTATCCGTGAAATCAATGCGTAAGGTGTGGTCATGACTTTGACTGACTTCAATCTGCAACCTGCGTACATTTCTTTCAACCGAAGCCATAATCGCCTGCTGCCCATTCATCACAATGTTCAAGATAATTTGGGTCAATTTAATACGATCACCCATCCACAATACTGCATCGCCAACCTGACACGTCACCTCAATTTCAGATTCTTTTAATTGCACCGCCAAAAGTGAAATCGCGTCATGCAACACGTCCTTCAAATTCATTTGTACTTTAAGGCCGCCTTGACCACTGAGCGACTGCTGACGCGCAACGATCTCTTTAATGTGTTGCAGACTTAGCATCAGTTGCTCTAGTTCTTTAATTGCGTTGGCGTATTCGGCCTCCCACACTTCAGCCAACAGCGTCAGATACTCGGGAAGCTGACAGCCCTGAGGATCTTGAAGCAAATATTGCGCCAAGTCGTCTCGGTGTGCTGTCATTAAACTGATCGCCAACGGAAAGTCTTTCAGCGAAGTTGTTTTATGCTGTTCGTACAAAATAAATGCTGACACATTTGCACTATTTAATACGTTACCAACGTTGTGCAACACGCTGTTCGCAACTTCAGCCATCCCGGCACGATGTGAGATCGCGTAGGTCAAGGCATTGGCGCTCACCAACTCTCGCTCGACGCGTCGTCTTTCGGCGACCTCTAAGCGTAGCGCCCTCGTACGTTCTCGCACTCGTGACTCAAGCTCTTCGTGGGCTTTGCGCAACGCTTCTTGTGCGAACTGACGATCCCTTAACTCAAGCTGTAACTGCGTATCAGAACGTAACAACCACCAGGCGCCCAAGCCAAGTAGCAGGAGCGCTAAACACGAGCGCCACAGAATCTTACGCACAACGTCATCCCACTCTTTTAAAAACAGATCACGCGCGATGATACTTGTGACAGTCAAAGGAAACTGATCGACGCGACGCACGGCAACCAGACGCGACTCGGTGCTCTTTGATTCTGTCAACCACTCAGAATCCGTCACCAAAACACCCTGCGCCAGTTTTTGTGCGCCGATGAGGTTTAGGGTCGCGCTTTTCAAATTTTGCACACCGACCAGCGCATCGACAGCGGGCCAGCGCGCCATCAGCGTGTCATCGCTGCGGTACAAACTCACCGCAGCGCCTTGACCCAGGTCTTGGACAACCTTTTCGTAGAGCTCAGAAAACGTCTGTAATGACACTTCGACGCGCAGCCAGGCTAAGATTGAGCCGTCACGGTTCTTCACTTCGCGCAATAAATCGAATAACCATTTTCTTGTCTTGTCATCAAACCTCGGAGGGCCGAGAAAGATGTCGCTTGAAAACCGCGGGGAGATCTGAACGAATTGGCTTTTGCGCTGCTCAACTTCGAAGGGCGAGACATCAGCGTCTGACGAACTGATGACGCGACCGTTCGGCAACACCACGCTAATCGCTTCGATCAACCGATTGACCCGCACCTTATCCTGCAAGACCTGGCGCACAATCAAGTCACCCTGTGTCTCGGTTTTGCTTTGATCTGTGTTTACCGCTTGTTCGATGATCTTATCGGAAAGCGCATCCAACACCACTTCGGCCGAAAACAGCGATTGGGTCGCTTGCTCGGCCAACACCAACGTTTGATGCGATAGTTGCTTTGACCAGAGCTGAACAGCAGTCGCGTATTGACTCGTCGCGTTAAACAATGCGCTTGAAATGATAAATCCAGCCGCGACTAACACCATGACCCAAATCAATAGCCGCCTTGAATCTCTACGCAGTGTGAATTGGTAGAAAAGTGACTGCCCAGTCTTTGCAAACGCGCCAAGATAACTCAAGCTTTATGATACCGCCAGGACAGGTTCAAGTTTTAGTACATCAGCCAAGGGCAGCGCCTTTGAATACAGCCAGCCTTGCGCGCGATGGCAGCCCGCCACGATTAATGCCTGTCGCTGTTCAAGATTCTCGACGCCCTCAGCCGTCACTTCAAGGTCTAGTGTCTTTGCCAGATTAATAATCGCGATGATTATTTTTTTTTGCGTTGTATCGTGTAGCGCAGAGATGAAACCTGAATCGATCTTCAAACGATTAATTGGCATATTTGCAAGCCGCGCGAACGACGAGTAGCCTGTACCAAAATCATCAATCGCCACTTCAACACCAAGAGTACGAATTGATTTAAGTTGTCCAAAGATTTCTGCTGCAGAGTCTGCGGCGTGACTTTCGGTCACTTCGATTTCAAGGCCCTCTAAAATCTCTGGCCTTTCGTGCAAATCTTTAGTCAGCAAGCCGAGCAGCGTTCGGTCGCGAAACAAATGCGGTGACGCATTAAATGCCACTTTACAGCCAGGAAATTTTTTAATAATTATCGGCAGATCGCTGAGCACTTGTGACAGCAATGAACCACTGAGCCGTTCAATCAGCCGCCCCTCTTCTGCAATCAAAATGAACTCTGCGGGCGACACCACGCCAAAGATATCATCATCCCAACGCGCGAGCGCCTCAAAGCCAATGATTTTTCCTGTCCGCATGTCGACTTCAGGCTGATAAAAAGGTTTAACCAAGTCAGCTGTAATCGCCAACGAGAGCTTTTCTTCCAGAAACCGCCTGCGCGATACTAGGTCTCCCAGTGCCTCCGTGAACCAAGTCAATCGCGCTCGGCCCTGCTCTTTTGAAAGCTGAAGTGCTGCGTCGGCTGCGAGCAGCAATTCATTCAGCGTTTTAGCCTGGTCTGGATAGACCGTTCCCCCCGCGCTTAAGCTCAGAGAGTAGGCTTGACCTTCAACATAAGTCGGCACACTGACGACGATCAGTGACAAAGCCGCTTTGAGTTGATCAAGAAATTGAACTTGTTCGACCGGTACCACTGCGATGAACTCATCGCCAGAGCGGCGACATAAGATCGATCCCTTGGGCAAGACCATTTCGAGATAGGCCGAGACTTGAGAAATAAGTTTGTCGCCGTTCTCTGGCCCATGTCTGTCGTTAATCGTTCGCAGCCGGTCGATATTCAAAAAAAGAAATAGAGACTGCTTTTGATTGAGCCCGGGGTTTGCAATTCGCTCTTGTAAAATTTGACTAAACGTTGCATAGTTTGGCAGCTGTGTCAGTCGATCCGTCGTCGTGAGGTGTCGAAGTTTTTCTTCTACCTCTTTTGTGTGTCGAATATCTGCAAAAATTGAGACATAGCCCTGTCGCACCCCTTGGCTGTCAAGTATTTTTGAGACGGATAGCAGCACTGGAATGGCGCAATCGCTACAATCGACAAAGACGGTTTCTCCGCGCCAATGACCTAAGTCAATCAGTCCGTCTCGGATTTGAATCGAACTGTTTTGCGTCGCATTATTTCGATACAACATGCCGGCTGGTCGGCCAATCAGTTGGTCTCTGGCATAGCCAGTGATCTTTAACAATTGCGGATTGACATCGACGATTTTTCCGTCAATATCGCTGACTAAAATTGCCTCGCCCGCCGTGGCAAACACGTGATCCGTGATGCGAAGCTTGCCGATTTTTCCTTGCTGTTCGATCAACAAGGCATGGATCGACTCAGTGACATGCGTAATCATGTCCTTTGGCGTATCAGTTGGCAACACCACGGACTTTCCGGCAACGATATCGTGACCCAACGAGACGATACCATTTAAGCGCATGTGCATTGCTTTCGAAAAGTCACGAAGTTGCGAATGGTTTAGGTACATCACAAGGCTTGTGGCGGCGATGATAACAAGCGCACCAATCGCTACCCAGATGACCGAGCCGTCTGCGTAAATTGCCCAACCCAACGCACCCAAGACAATCACTAAACCAAACAGCAGCGTGTACATGCGTTTGGCCACCCAGACTGAAACTTCAATGCCTACATTTTGTTCGGCCATCTCTTACATCCCAAGTACGCTAGGGGTAAACCTTAACAGCGTTCAGAGTCGATCTGCCCCAGGTGCGGAGCGATAAATGCGTAGTCACTAAAGCCTTGCACGATTTGGCAGTTTTTTGCGCAAAAATGCAAAATTCGGTAAGCCATAAAAATGGAATCGCAACCGAGGCTTCGTGAGCACAAAAACAAAGCTAAACCTAGGTGCAACTTACCAACGCACTCGCTCACTGAATTGAATCTTTTGCAATCTTTTGCTGCAAGACTCTTTCAGGAATTTCCCAGATCACAAGTTTTGGTGGTGTCTTTTTAAAGGCTACGCTTGACAGATAGGCATTCATCGCACCAGAAAAATCACCACCACTACGTGCAAGATTGGCCACTTTCGCCTTCAATTCTTTTTCAATAAATGGCACAAAATTTGACGTTCGCGAAAACGAAGTACCGATCACGACAACATTGGGTAGATCAGCGTCGCCAAACAAATCGTCTGTTTGTGCACTTGCAGAGGGAGCTAACGCGGAACCCAGCGCGGTGTTGGCACGCTTTTCAACTTTGAAGCTGGTCTCTTGTAAGACATCCGGTTGCGGCTGTAAGCTGTCCGATAGCCATTCAACGCCGGCCAGACGGATCAAATCACCAGCTCGCGTTCTTTCAGTACGGTGATCAATCACCAGAGCTTGGGTTGGAGCTGCCACAATCTTTAGCCGCTGCACTTCGGCGCTGACAGCCACCGCCGCGGCCTCTGCGCCTTGCTCTGTCCAGTGCGAATCAGATTTCAAAAAAGCAGCTGTGTGTTTTTGCTTAAATGCTGTGAGCGTATCGGTCAGGTCAAACGCCTCAACACCCGCGAGCTTAAGCTCGTCGACCCATTGACTCGCGCGCTGCCTATATCGGGCTGGTCGGTGCAACATACCAAGCTGTGAGGCTTCAATACGAGATTTATCTGGTACGACGACCACTAACAACTTGATCCCTTTTGCAGACAAGATCTTTTGAACCTTGAGCACGTCTGCTTTTCGTTGAGCCGCATTGTTCTGCGGCTGATCATGCACCGTCAGTTCGTCCCCAAGAAACAGCCAGCCTGGGGCACCTCGCCGCACACGCGGGCCTAAATCGCCCGCGACCACCCAACTCAGCCCTCGTTCGATTAGGGCGGCACTTGAGGGCACAGGCGCGTCGGCAAGCGCTAAAGCAAAAGCTTGGGACACGTCACCTTTTAAAAAAGGCGACCAAAACACCCCATTCGGAAACAAATTCAGTTTTCCAAAACTTGTTGCATAAATAGTCGAGAACAACCCAAACACAATAAACAACGCAAAGCATGCGCCGGCGAAAGGACTTGTCTTGCGATCACGCTCGGTGATCGGTTTGAGGCCAGACTCTGGCGGAATATAGGGCTTAGTCATCAGAATTGAAAATACAGAAAGGGAACAGCGCCACGACTAGCGATCAGCGCGAAAGAGAAAAGAAAACCAATAATCGGCCACACAGTTGCCACAAACACAACACCGGGCCCTGACTGGCGATCCGTCCAGTTTTGCAAAAGTGGCACCATCACACACGCGATGCCTAAGACGTAAGACAACCAGTGCGAGGGCCGCAAAATTACCGACATGGCGTCACTTAAGCCAAACCCATTGAGGCCAAACTGACCTGCATACATTTGCAGGCCGCTATCGAAGGTATGCGCTCTGAAGATTGTCCAAGCTAAAAATACAAACAACAATGTCAGCACGCGCGATACAAAGGTGGGTACGCGCCCAATTTTTGCCTGATTCCAAAGTCTGTCTACGCTTAGCGCCACACCGTGTGCAATCCCCCAAAGCAAGAAATTCCAGCTATCACCGCCATGCCAAAGCCCAGCGATCGACATCGTCAGCAAGAGGTTGACGTAAGTGCGTACAGGGCCGAGCCGATTACCCCCCAAGGGGATATACAGATAATCGCGAATCCAGCTAGAGAGCGACAAGTGCCAACGTCGCCAAAAATCTTGAATGCTTGTTGCCAGATAAGGATGATTAAAGTTTTCAGGGAAGCGAAAACCAAGCATCATTCCTAGTCCGATTGCCATAACGCTATAGCCCGCAAAATCAAAAAATAATTGCAAGCCATAACCAATGCAACCCAACCAGGCATCTAAAAACGAGGGATTCTGGATGGCAAACGCAACGTCTACTACCGGCGCCAGCGTGTCGGCGATCAACACCTTCATCGACATACCAATCATCAAGCGGCGTGCACCCAGTGAGAAATGCTGCCAGTCAAAGGGGCGAGAGACTAGTTCACGCTTGACCCAGTCGTAGCGAATGATCGGGCCAGCAATCAAGTGAACAAACATCGATTGATAGGCACCAAAACTCACAAAGCTTTTGTCAGCAGGCACGGTGTGTCGGTACACATCGATCAGATAAGAAATCGACTGCAGTACGATAAACGACAGACCAATCGGCAAAATGACCAGTTGCCACTCCATTGACAGCGCACTACCCGGACCGACAATTCCGTTAAGCGTTTCAACCAGGATATTTGAGTACTTAAACCAGCAAAGTAACAACAGATTGATCGCAATAAAGGCAGTGAGCGTCCAGCCACGCGCCCGCTGAGTCTTGGTCGCGTCGATCGCCAACCCGCCCACCCAGCCCATCACGGCCAGAAACATAAAGAGCAGCAAAAAAATCGGGCTCCACCAACCGTAAAACACCCAACTGCAGAGCAACAGGGTCGCGTTACGGCGAGCAGGCCCGACGACGGCATATAAAGCCAAAAATGCCGGCAAGAAAATTGTCAAAAACTCAAGGGAAGCAAAAACCATGGTCGTTTAAAAACTTGTGTAAGCGTTAACGTGCAGCAACAGCGAAGACGCGGTAGTTTAGAGACTCGTGTATCCGTTAACGTGCGACCGCATCAGAGACGATAAAAATACGCGTTGTGCTAGCTGCAGGAACGGCAAACACGCTGTAACGCTCGCCGGCGATCAGTTCACCGAGTTCAAGGGGTGCGCCAGTTGTTTGTTCACCGCAAAGCAATTGAACAGAAATTTTTACCGGATTGATCATGCGCCGTGTCAAGGCGTTGACACCGAGTTTTTCAAACAGCATGACTTCGCGGCCAACGACTTGCAGACCGGCATTCGCGCACTTTGCACTGACGTTATAAAAAGCCAAAGACACCTTCAACGCATTAAAATCATCAGGCTCTTCGCCAAGCGACACGTGCTTGAGCTTTGCACCATCGGCCAGTGCAATCACGCTGACAAACTCGCCAGCCTTCACAGTTGTTGAGATCTCACTTTTACTTTGTGCTTGGGAAAATTGACCTTTAATAGCGGACTTTGCACGCACAGGGTAGTGCGCCGTGGTAGGCGTCTTAGCGTCTAACTGCACCTTGGCTTGAGATCCTGCCGCAGTGAGTTCTAGCGCAGCATCGGTACCGTTAATAAATCGAACGAAAGACGAGTCAGCACTTGGGCCGGTGGGGTACAAGGGGATGTCAGCGGCGTGGCTCAAGGCACTGAGCGCTAAGCCAACGGACACCAGAGCGAAACGTGAAAATCTGCCTAAATGCTTCATCCCTTTAACTCCATAAGCGAGCAGACTTCGGGTACCACGTAAACCAACGACTGCGTGTGTCATTTCTTCAATCCTTGAACCAAGGCAAAGCGGCAAGTGCTTTGGTGATATTTGCGCTCCAGGCTTGATAGCCTGCTAAATTGAAATGCTGCCCATCAACCGTGGCCCACTGCCCCGGTTTTGAAAATTTCAACGAATCAATAAATACACAAGGCGCGACGTTTTTTTCTAAAAACCCGGCCATAAATTCAACGCGTTTATCATTCTTAAAATACTTACCGCCAGGCGTTCCCCAGGCAGGCCCCACCCAGACACAAGGCGTCTGCGTGGCGGCGATTTCTTTGGTCAGCCCAGTAATCCCTTGCCAGGCCCAGGCTCTGGGAAACGTCTCATTGTCATACGATGCCATCGTATCGCCCAAGATAATCACCACAAGGCTTGGCTTGTCTTTAGCGATCAACTCTTTGATCGGGCTCGTCGTGGCTGCACGACCTTTAAAAACGGTTTCGCCTTTAAAGCGATCGGCGCCACACGGGACCTCGACGGTCTTGAGCCAATCACTCGCCGTAGCGCCACAGGCGCCAAGCGCATGGACAGTCGCACCTTGCTTAGTCAAGTCTTCGTACAGTGGATTCATGAGATACCCTGGCAATGAGAGGTGGCTCTCACCCAGTACCAGAAGTGCGATTCCAGCAAGTGTTCCTGCGGCCATCGGTGTTTCCTTTATTTGCTAGTCGCTAAGTTTTTAACGACAGTCGACGCGAGAACGTTTTTCACAATTTCACTGCCCCACAAGTCGTAACCGGCTGCAGTGAAATGCTGTCCGTCTGACGTCGGCCATTGACCTTGTTTAGAAAACTTCAATGAATCGATGTACTCACAAGGGGCAACCGTGCTGGCCAGCATCGTCGACATTTGCTGCACACGTGCAAAGTTTTTACCGAATGAGCCGCCTTCTGTGCCCCAGGCTGGCCCCACCCACATACAAGACGCGCCGGTCTTGGCGATCTCTTTAGTCAACGCGGTGACCTGCTGCCAAATCCATACCTTTGGAAAATCTTGCTTATAGCCAGCCATGGTGTCCCCCATGACCACAATGACAAGCTTGGCCTTGTCAGCTGCAACAAGATCTTTAATCGGTATTGTTTTAGCTTCTTTCCCAACCGTGGTCGGGGCAGCCTTTCCGATCCGCTCTGCGCCGCAGGTCGCAGGCACCGCACGTACCCAATCGCCCGCGGGCACCCCGCAAGCAGCCAACGAGTGCACCTGAGCACCCTGTTGCATCAAGCCGTCATGCAAAGATTTAATCAGGTAGGTAGGCATTGAGAGATGACTGTCGCCAATCACCAATACTGTCAAACCCGCCAACAACGCTGAAGACATAAAAACACTCTGAGATAAAGTTATAAACCGTAAGGTGAAACGTACGCGCTCATTGGCATCAGTACGGGCCCAGTTCTTGGATAGAAACTAAAGCGTAAATACATGCCCGCACCCCATTGGCGATAGTTGCTTGAGTTATCAAGCTGGACAAGACCGCCCAAGAACGCGTAACGATTGAGTTGGTACTCGCCAGCAGCTGATAAGTTGTATGCCACGCCTGATTGACTTTGCGCCTCGTAGGTCGCGGTGCCCGTGCCCCCGCCACCCAGAGCCAAGACTCTTGCCATGGCCGCGTTAGCGGCCGCCTGTAAGTCGCCATTATTTGGGAAGTAATCTGACGCACCTTGCGAAAACTTTTGTGCACCCAAGGCACCGGAGATTCTGTATGAAAAATCACCCGACCGCTGTGCCCAGCTAATCGGCAAGGTCACCGCATAATATTGCTGAGGACTAAAGTAGCCGCCTTGCCCATAGGTGTAGTTGCTTAAGTTTTTGTTGTAAAACATACTCGCCGCATTGACACCCACGGTCAGATTTTCATCGTTCGTTTTAACGAGATTCCAATACATCCCAAGGCTGGCATCCGCACGAGTATTCGCGGCCACATTGTGACCGTTGAGCGAATACAAACCAGCCGTGCCGGTCACACCGTAGCCACCAAGGTCTTTTGAAAGCTGCACACGCGCGCCGGTTGCCATCACGGCGCCCCACGTCTGGCCTGTCACGCTATCTCGTGTTCCGGCAAACGACAATACGCTATCAACCACTGGACGACTTGACGCGCTGATACTGTAGTACCAAGTGTTTTCTTGATCCAACATTCCGTCAAACTTCACGCCACCTGTCACGTTGCTATATTGAAAGCCAACGGGTGTCACACCTATATCTGCGGTGAAGCCAAGCGTCTTGTAACCGAGTGCCCAACCCACCCCTCGGCCCGTTTGCTCGTTTGGATAGCCAGTGAGTCCCGCGAGCTGATCGAAGGCGGCGTTCGGGCCACCGCCAAAGGTGCTGCGTGAATAAAAATCGGTCCCGATTGCCCCTGCGTTTAAAGACACCGAGGTTGCACTCAAACTCAATTTGCCATCGCCTACTGGCAGGCGCATTTCAACCGGTATTTCAACATCACTGAGCTTGCCGCCACCCGACGTCCCATTACGATTTCGAACTTGTAGTCCGATAAACAATTCAGGTGCGCGCTCTTGTTTGATCAGATCCAATTCGGTCGCCATCGTCATTGGGGTACCGCTCATGTTGTCTGCTAATAACTCCGGATCCCCAGTCGGCCCACTGCCACGCACACTAAACACGTTGGGTGATTGCCCGCCTGGCGTATTGGGCCGTCCCGACAGCAAGGCGCCCGCTGCCACACGGCTGGGCGAACCGGTTGAAACGTCTGAAGGGCTTGCCGGTGCAGGCAAACCCTGCAAGGCAATCGCGCGTTCAAACAATTCTTCAGCCTTTGCGATTCGACCTTGTGCGCGATACATTCGGGCAGCCGCTGCCGTCACCTCGACATCGTCTGGTGCCAACTCAAGCGCTTTGGCCAGCGAGGCTGCTGCCAAACCGTTTTCTTTTACCTGCGTCGCAATTTGCGCGGCGCTTAACTGCAACTCAACGCTATCAGGCGTTTTAGCCACGAGGTCTTTAAAGACATCGAGTGCCTTGCCTTTTTCACCAGCCGCTGCAAACAGACGCGCTTGCGCCGAATTCACTTGAATATCGCTCGGGCGTTGTGCTAATAAAGGCACGAGTCTGCTACTGGCTTCAGTCAGATCGCCACGTTCACGCAACAAGTCTGCCTGACGAATCGAGTAGGTAAACAACAGGTCATCGAAGCTACGCTTTTCGTCGCCTGATAACTTACGGGTGCTGATCGCTGTCAGGATCTTGGCGCACTCGGCGTCTTGATTGGTACGCAATAACAGTGACGCGTATTGCAACTGCAGTTCGGCATTGGGCTGCTTTGAACCCGACATCGCCAGTTTCAAAAGATCCAAGCCTTTGGCCGACTCTCCAATATCAACATAGGCAGAGGCTAGCGCCCCTGTCAATTCGACTGTCTTCGTCAGGCTCGCTTGATTGTTCGTCAAGACAGCCAGAGCTTCAACTTGCCTGTCTTGCTGCGCCAAATTCGTCGCGCGATTCAACTCGCTGTAAGCCTGCACGCGCGTCTGTAAGGCAGTCATGTCAGGCGAACGCTCTTTGGCCGGAATCCGATCGAGCAAGGCAGCGGCGCCCGCCCAATCACGTCGCTGCGTGGCAAGCAATGCACCGGCAAACAGCACGCTTACGTCGGTTTGCTTGCCCACTGACAAGCTATCAAACATGGCACGCGCTTTGGCCGTTTGACCTTGTTTCAAATACGTTTGTGCCAACTCAAGCCGAATCCAAGGGTTCTCTCGATCGTTTTGCATTGCCGACTCGAGCTCTGCCACAGCTTGGGCAGAATCGCCGCGCCGCAAAGCCGCGCGTGATAAACCCGTTGAGTACGAAGCCTTTAAGCGATTCATCTGTGCAGCGCCACCGACTTGCTCGGGCGTCACGCCTTGCAGCAGTTGTTGCGCAGCGGCGAGCTTATTGTTCAGTGCCAGCACACTAATCAAACCACTTAAGGCAAGAGCGTCTTTTTTGTTCTGCGCCAAAATCGCACGATAGGTTTTTTCAGCAGCATCATATTCTGCGGCTTCAACCTGCAACCCAGCCAACGCTAATTGCGCACCACTTTGCTTAGGGTCTAGTCTGGCAGCTTGCTGATACAGAGTCCGTGCACGAGTTGTGTCGCCATCGCGCTGCGCTGAACTCGCCTGTTCGACTAACTGAAGGTAGCGCACGTTACCCAGCGCCGAGCCCCAGGTTTGGCCACCCGGTTGCGCAACCGCGCGTCCAAGTAGCTGTTGGGCCTCATCAAGCTTGTTCTGCTGCAGACGAACAATACCAAGCCCACCCAAGGCATCAGCATCGTTCGGGCTCTCTCTTAAGCGCTTCGAAAACTCAGCCTCGGCCACAGCGCGGTCACCACGCTCAAGCGCGGTAAAGCCAGCTGTGACTACAGGGCTTGCGGCCGCGCCGGTTGCGACTTCAACACGCGTAGTCGCCTCATCACGCATTTTTCGAATTTCGGCATCATCGGGATATTTCTTTAGGTACGCATCATAAAGAGGCACATCCACCGAGCGTGGCTGCTCAAGCCATACAAGTGACTTACGCCAAAATTCATTTGCCTCGCTTTGTACACTTGGTATGGTCGACAAACGCGCCAGCTGCTCAATTGCCGTGATGCGCGTTTCGCCAGTGCGAGCCAATAACTTGGCCATCGCTAAAGCAATTTGAGGATCTTCAGGCGACTCTTTTACCAGCCGTTCTAGACCGCGTCTTGAGGGCTCAAAGCCGTCAGTCGAATACCCTAAAAAGTTGTAATACTCGAGCGCGATATCACCAACGGGCTCTTTGCCTGCGAATATCTTTTTATAAATGGCTACGGCCTGATCAGCCTTGCCGCTCTCTTGCAGTAATCTGGCTTCGTAAAGCAATTTTTCATTGGCGGGCGCGCGCAGACTTAAGTCTTGCTGCAACATCGTGACATAGCGTCCCGAAGTATCCACTTGTTTGATTTTTTCTACATAGGCCTGCGCAGCTTCAAGTCGGTTCGAATCGAGCTCAACCATTGCCAAGCCATAAAGCGCACGTGCATCGGAGGGGTTGATAATCAACAGCTTCTTCCAAGCCTCGGCGGCACGCTCGCCATTGCCTTTCGACTTCCAGTACAACGCCTGTTCAAGCAACACCTTTTGCGCAGCATTCTGCGCAAAACCTGCCTGCGGGGCAAAGGCAAGTAAAAGACCTAAAGTTAACGTGCTGCGGCGTAAGAACATGATTTTTCCCATTTAAATTTTGCTTGTCCGTTCTTTAAGAACTGGTACCGGCCCTCTGTCCACCCAAAGGCAAACAGGCTCAATGCGTAATCGTAATAAGGTGGCCGCACCGGAAACATCATTCGGTCGCTTGCGCTGGCGACTTGCAGTCGGCGCGCGCGTTGCGCTTGTTCTTCAAAAAGCTGGGTGGCGCCCAAAGCTTTCAAATAGGGCAGCACCGCCGCTGAAAACCCAAAAGGCGCTTGCCCCGAAACCACCCCCGTTGTCACCAACACATACTCGGGAGGTTGTCTGTTGGCGCGGATGTAAGCCAACATGCCTGGTATTGTTTTGAGCACCTCAGCCGCTAACGGATCATCTTTGGCAGTCATCCCTGCCCAAAGGTACACGCGGATCGCATCGTAGCTACCTTTGTCAGCGCCCAGCTCATCGATTGCAAAGCGCGCACGCCCCTCTGGGGGACGCTGATAACTCACCCAGTCCGCGGCAAAGCCTTTAGGACTTGTCGCACTCAATAACCGTGGCGTGTTCTGCGCAATAGCTGTCCAGGGCCCGCCAGGCCTGTGTTCTGCTAGGCGTCGCAACAGAGGGATAGGCAAATAGCTTGGATTCAAACGCCAGATATCATCCGGTTCGACAAAACTCACTCGGCCAGAGGACAGCATTTTGCCAAACTCCGGCAAATCAAGAATCAAATACTTTTCAATCGTCGCCAACACCTTGTTACCTTCAGCGGTGTAATCGGGCCGCTGCCAAAGCCGTCCCGCCTCGAGCAACAGGTAAGCAATCCAGACATCCGAGTCTGACGCCGAGTGCCCATCTAACACCTTCCAGCTGCCGTCTTCGGCCTGACCCCAAAGCCAAGCGGGCAACCGCGTGTCCAAATCGTTTGCGAACATATTGCGCACAGTCCAACGCCAAATTTTTTCAAAATTAGCCTGGTCGTTGGCAATCAGCGCAAAAAACATGGCATACGACTGCCCTTCAGAGACACTATCGGCCTTTGGCGGGAACGAGTAAATCACGCGGCCATCTGTCGTCACGAAAAACTTCAAGAACTCGGCCCACAACGCCCAGTCCTGCGTCGTGCAACGCATACGTGCGGCCTCAGTTTGTGTCTTAGGCGTGGTCGCAGAGGCGGGCGTCGGCACGTCGACGGCACCCGCTAACGTACACCCGGTTAACCATAAGCTCAAGCCGAGCGCTCGCCACTGACGTGCCAGACTAACAACACCTGCAACCAGCACTTTAGGTTCGACTGCCACGTTTCACACCATCGGCAACAGCTAAACGACGTTTGGCCAATGAACGCAAAAACACGAAGGCTACGATCGCCAACAACAGTGCAGCGATTAAGGCTGTCAACGAAAACAGGCTCAGACTTCTTGACAGCGTCCACTGCGTTTGCTCAAACCAACCAAGACGGCCGATGTGATACGACTGCTCGGCAACAAGCGACTCAATTTTTTGGGCACGCACCAAAGCAAGACTGCCTTCAAGCTGTTTGTCGTAACCCTCACCACCGATCAAGGCACTGATACCATCGCGTAGCCCTTGCGCCTCGACACCCCAAACCAAGACGGCGCTTCGACCGCCTTTAAGCGGCGACTCGAAGCCGGCGAACAAAGCGCCATCAGCGACGCTACTAAAAGTCAGCTCTGAGCGCGCTTGGCGCAGGTTGGCAGCGGAATCCGGACTGACGAACTGACGTGCCTCGTACATCAGATCCGAGAGGCTCAGGCGCTTGGCGCCCCCTAAACTGCCAGGCAATGCACTCGCCCACTGCTTGAGCAGGGGTTGATTCGACCCCGAGGCAATCAACAGTAAGTCTTTATCGGCGACGGTCGCGATCCGCTCGGCCTGGGTCACAGTGATCGCCGTGCCGGGATAACCCGTCGATTCACCCAACCGACCCAGCAATTCGAGGTAGGTCGAATACTCTTGCAAGCTTGGACTGTCGGGTAACACCACCGCGGTTTGCGACAGATCCGCTAGACGCGTAAATGGAAACCCGAGCGTGTGAAACGCGCGCAAATCCGGCATCGCCATAAAATGCGAAAAACCCGAAATATCAAGTGTCGAACTTGGCTCGATCGCACCGCGCATGTTGTCAACAATGATGTCACCACACTCGCCCGTCTTGATAAAATCGTACTGATAGCGTAACTGCAACTGCGATCTTGGATACAAGGCCGTCAGCGGAACGGTTAGTTTTCCGGCCATCGATTGTGTCTCGTCGGCTTGCAGTTTTTCAAGCGCCGTGCCCTCGCCCCAAACACGTGAGCGCACTTTACCGTACAGGCTATCATCAAGCGTCAAGCGCTCGAGCGGAAACAAAATAAATGACTTCAGTAACTGATCATTCAAACTGATCGTCAGTGAAGAGTTTTTGGATGTTGGCTGAGGTGTGTAGCGATATTTCAAATCAATCGGCACGCCTGCAGTCTTTGCGCTGTACAAATCGGGTGGAACGCGAACGTTCAGTCTTATCGCGCCTGGGTCGTAACCCGTCACGTTGAGAGTCTGGGCCGAACTCAATTCACCAAATTTCACCGCACGATCCGAAGGCAACCAGTTGGGGGCGTCATAAGGCCTGCGAGCCGCAAGATCGGTTAGGCCTGTGATGGCAGCAGTTTGCCCAGACAACACCGAGCCCCCTAGGGCCAAGGCGCTTGCCGCCTTTTTGAGCTCAGTACTATCGCGTCCCATCACCAGCAACAGCTTACCAAAGGGATCCGTTGGGTTGGTCACAACAGAAATCGTGGGACCCGAGATTGCAGCGATCTGAACACCGGACAGCGCAGGCCTGGCGTTTGCCACTAAAACAACAGCATTACCTTTTGCTGGCAACGTGTTTAAGGTCACCGGGAATCTCGCTCCGCGACCACTGGCTAACGCACCAAACCAAGACGATAGTGTGCCGCTTGCCTCAAGCATCGCGTTATCCAGCGCACCCACAAAGACAAATGGCAAACTCAACGAACGCGCATCGCGCTGGTCCATAAAAGGCAGTGGCAACAACGACAAGTCGTTAGGCAACGCGATGGCCTGCGTCACAAGTTCAAGCGTGCTTTTATTGCTGACAGTTGCCCATAAGCCGTTATTGGTGGGATCTTCGCACTGCAACGTCGTGCGACCGATCAGCTGTAGCGTCAATTGGTTGTAGTCTGAAATCAGACGCACCGGCAGTTCAAGCGTACGCTCGAGGTTTTTTCCGCTGTCTGCCCGATCGATCGGCAGGCTTGCCGCGACATCGCCATTGATCAAGACGTTTAATTGCGAGCCGTCGTTTAACAACGCAGGGGAGAAGCCATAGCTCAAGGTCAGCGTGGCTTTTGAAATCACTTCATCGGCCCGTACATTAAACCGAACACCATCGCGCCCATCTGCACCCCGGAGTGCTAACGCACTATTTGCACCCAATTGCCTCAAAGTCTGCTTAATCGTTCGGGTCCCCTCATCCGAATTGACCGCTGCCGAAGATTCACGCGGTGTCACTGCCGCTGGTATCAATGGCGCCGAAACGGCTGGCGCAGGCACGACCGGACGTGACGTCACAGGCGCAGGAATCGACACAGACGGGCTAGCCGTCTGCGCAACGGCTTGCGCTCCCAGGCCACAGGCGACAGACACCCCGAGCAGCGACACACACAGTCGCAAAAGCTTAAGGGTGTTCAACTCAAACCCTTTGACAGAACAAATCTCTTTCATTACCGACTCTTGTGAAGGGTGCTTAAGTGCAATAGGATTCATTACGCTCGCCGCTTAGAGAACGCGCTGCGCAGGCCGCTATGCATCAAGCCAGACAAATTAACCAAGCCATGACGTAACACATTCCTTATCGAGTGCATGGGCTTGTCGTCAGTGTGCTTGTCCCACTCGGTGGCCCACATGTCAGCGCGGCCGAAGGTCATTTTGGCCAACTCTTTTGTTTGCTTGAGTGTTAACGAATCGTCAAATTGGATCCCGACAAACTGACCGCCGGTCTGCACTGTTCCTGGAAACACCGATTCTTTGTCGCCTCGAAAGATTGAAACGTGGACGCGTTCACCGATCTCCCACTTGATGCCAGCATTGGCGGGCAGCTTCAACCCAAGACCCGTACTCGAAAAATTTGCAGTGTCACAAATCACTGTACGTCCGTTTTGACGCGACACCGTAGCCGGAAAAGACGCTTTAATGCGTGGCGTGTGGCGAATTTGACGCGCTTCGTTTGCAACATACGCGCTCGCTGCCAGAATCACCGTGTTGTAGATCACCCAGACACCATTGATCAGTGCGGTGAGGGGTTGGTCCGATCCGCGTATCAACTCGGTGACACAAAAAATTGCACAAATCCCGTTGATCGCTAACAACAACACATAGGGCACAGCCATCTTCCAGTCGTAATACTCTTCGTCGATTTTTCCGCCTTTCGCGGTCACGTTGAATTTTCCCCACTTTGGATTCAGCAAGGCCATCAGTACCGGCATCGAGATGTACCACGCCAAAACGGTCTCATAGACCTCGTTCCAAAACGAATGTCGATGGTTGCCTTGGATTTTTGAATTTGTCATACTTGCCAGCACAATCGCAGGTAAGGCGTAGGCTAAGACCATCGAGGTCGTTGCGGTAAAAACCTGCGCTCCAAATACCAGATACGCCACCGGCGCGCTCAAGAAAATCAAACGAGGCAGTCCATAAAAAAAGTGCAACATCGCGTTGACGTAGCAAAGTCTTTGACCTAAGGTCAAGCCTGGACCAAACAGCGGATTATCAATCCTGAAAATCTGAGCCATCCCACGCGCCCAGCGAATTCTTTGACCCACATGGCTTGACAAGTTTTCAGTTGCGAGGCCCGCCGCCTGTGGCACGGCCAGATATGCCATGTTGTAGCCCTTGCGACTCATCTTCAAGGCCGTGTGAGCATCTTCTGTCACCGTTTCGATGGCGACACCACCAATCTCTTCTAACGGTGCGCGTCGTAGGACCGCGCACGACCCGCAAAAAAATGAAGCGTTCCAGATATCATTACCATCCTGCACTAAGCCATAGAACAGTTGACCCTCATTAGGCACTTTTCCGTGCGTTTCAAGATTTCTTTCAAAAGGGTCTGGAGAAAAGAAAAAATGGGGCGTCTGCACCATCGCTAATTTAGGATCGCGTAAAAACGAGCCCATCGACAATTGCAAAAATGAACGTGTCGGGATGTGATCGCAGTCAAAGATCGCGACAAAATCGCCGGTCGTGCGCTTGAGCGCTTCGTTCAAATTTCCGGCTTTTGCGTTCCGGTTGTTATCACGCGTCAAATAAATGGCACCGCAGGTTTCGGCAAACTCTTTGAATTCCTGGCGTCGGCCATCATCGAGCAGATAGACTCGTAGCTTATCTGCTGGCCAATCCATCGTCAGGGCCGCCAAAACAGACAGCCGAACAACCTGTAACGATTCGTTATAAGTTGGAATAAACACATCTACGCTTGGCCACTCAGTTGTGGGCTGATCGATCATCACGGGTTGGCGCTCAAGTGGCCAGGCCGTTTGAACGTATCCAAGAATTAAACAGGTGATCCCATATAGTTCTGCAAAGAGCAGAAGATAACCAAAAATAAAATCAGCCGTGGTGTCGAACTCAAGCGTAGTCGTCAAACGCCAATACAAGTATCTCAAGGTCATCAATAACGAGATACCAATCATAATGAGAATGCCACCTCGCCCCCATGCGAACTTACGAATCTTCGAGGACACCACAAACGCTAGCACAGCGATCGTCGTTTGCTGCAAGAGGTCTAGAGGCACAGCAACCACGATCGCCATCAGGACAACCGTCAAGGCCGCAGCGCCCGCGCGCAGCAGACCACTGTTCCAGTACGGGGCATCAACGAGTCTTTTAGCTGCACGGACCAGCTTCTCAGACATCTCAGTCATCGCAAACAGGCTCATCAGGCAGCGACTCCGGCAAGGGCAGGATTCAGCAAGCGCTCGACGGCTTCGACGCAGTTTTTCATGTCATGCGCACCACGACTCAGTGGATCATAATCCTGCAGGTCTTTGCTGTAGGCTAAAGCCTCGGGGATGGCCTGATCTTGATGAATCAGAGCAATTGATTTTTTACCAAACTTTGCGATCATCATATCTGTCACGTCGTCTGCCAGTTGTTTGACACGATCCACTTGATTAATCAGAAGCAAGTAGCCAAGAAAGTTTTTACGGCGCGAACAATACTGCTTCATCAAACTCATGATTTGGGGTAAGGTGGCGTAAGACGCAGCATCGGGTAAGGCTACGACAATCGCCGCGTTGGCAGCCGACAAAGCTTGGGTTAAATACACCGAGGCTCCTGGCGGCGTGTCGAGCACCACGATGCAATCTTCCGCCAAGCCTAATAATCCGAGTTGGGTGCGAAGCAGGTTCGGATCTTCGCGAAGATCCTGCTCAAAATCGAGCCGATCGCTTTCATCAATCGATCCATAGGGCAAAACGTAGTCCCCCGTATTGCCTTGAACAACGCTGGCACGCCAATCATCGCCAGCCAGTACTGCGCGCGCGAGCCCGCCAACGTGCCTTGGAGACACGCCAAAGTGTAAGCGCAACGCGTTTTGCGGATCGAGATCGACGGCAAGGACGCTTTTTCCCAGACGACGCAAACCGGCACACAGATTCGCGCTGACGGTAGTTTTCCCGACTCCACCTTTACCGGAAACAATTGCAATAATTTTCACGTGCGCTTCATCCGTTCAAACAACAAAGATTTTTTACCACCGGCAAGCGCAGTGGGTGCCTCGCTGCCGCCTGATAACCGACTAAATAATGCTGCAAGAGGCTGAGGCTCTCCGGTCGCCCTCATACGCATGTGCGTAAGAGACACCACCGAAACTGACTCTGAAAAAAGCATTGGCGTGGCTTTTACAAGCGAACGAGGTGCCGTGGGTGTCGTCACGGCTTGTGGCTTGGCTTGAATTGGTTCGACAGCCGTCACGGCCGGTGCTCGCCGACGGCTAGACACAATTACCGGAATCGGCTCCTCGTCAGCAAACGCGTCTAAACCTGTACTTTCTTGCTCGTAGTCGGCTGCAGCCTCGTCCATCAGAGACTCGGCTAAAGTCGCCTCTGTAAAAATCGAAGCGGGTACTCCTACAAACGCGACTTTGGTGTCGTCCTGAAAGATCGAACTAGTCACTTTGCTCACCACCTTGTTGTTGCCGTCAGCGCTCGAGGACTGCTGCTGTACCACCGCTTTCACAGGTGCTACCTGTAACGGTCTAGCCGCGAGAACAGGCGCAGCTTGCTTGGTTGGTTCAGCTTGCTTGGTTGGTTCAGCTTGCTTGGTCAGTTCAGCTTGCTCACTTAGTTCAGCTTGTTCCTCTCTGGCCGCGTCTTGGTCGCGCAAGGCTTGTGCGACTTGGGCGGCTTGAGCTTCTTTGACCATTTGTGCTTCGTGGGCCGCCTGCGAGGCTAACGCTGCCTGTGCGGCGATTTCGATTTGGGCGGGCGTGCGCTCGGGCGCCACCCAGCCGGTATCGACGGTGTTCGTTGCGGGTTCTACTGGCACAACCTCGTGCGTGTCGTGCGTTGCCAACGGCCAGACTGGCTTAAAGCCTGGATCGGCTAACGCTGCCACCGCCTCTGCAGCCTGGGCATGTGCCAAGGGATCATGTGCCGCGATGTCTACTTCGATCTCTTCTTCGAAGACCACCACTGGTGGGCGCGCACGAGGAGGTCGTTTCTTTTGATCCACCGGGGGCGGCACAAAATCCGCATCGTGCATGGCAGCGATAAGTGGCCAACGGTCATTGGCCTGAGCGAGTTCTTCGTCACGCACCACTTCACGATACTGGTTAGGGTTTTGTCCTAACGTTTTATAGAGATTCGCAATGTCGTTTGAATCTTTCATCAGCACTACCCTTTCGAAAATCGGCCTTTGCTTGATTTGACTCAGCAAACAAAGAGGGCCGACGTGGCTTTGTGTGGTTAGAGACTCAGTTGATATTCGATACTTCCAAATTCATCTGGCTCGCCCACTTGCACAACGCGTAGAGCCTCGCCCGCGCCCAAAGTCGCCAACCATTTCTGGTACACGCCCTCAAGGCAGGCTGGCGCCCAAGTTGTGGTCGCATCGCCAAACGCGCCAGACATCAGGCTACCGTGGTTCGAGTCATGGTGAACAATGCGCAGCACACGGTCGTGCTCTTCGAGATCGACCCGACCCCAATCCATGTCTTTCCAGACTTCGCGCATCGCTTGCTGCAACTGTTCGAGGTTCTCGCAGGCAGCCAACGGGGTTTGTGTGGCAAAGCGCATACCGATGCGTCGCATCAGTTCGCGCGGCTCAATCGGCTCAGTTTGTGTCGTGCACTCTTGAGCCAGAGCGGCCAACAAACTACGCCATTGGCGTGAGCATTGACGCTGAATTCGGTAATCGACTTTTTCAGGCTTCACGGTCTTAGATCTCCAATTAATAATGAACAGCAAATTTAGAAGCAACTACACCGTCGCGACTCGCTTGCCTAAGGGACTTCGCTATTTTGCTTGGTTGTTGCACCCTAAGCGACCCTAAAGTTGCAAGTCCCAACCAAAAAGTGCAAAACCGAAAATATCGTTACCGACCAATAAATGCAAAACTGTTAACTTTATCGATTGACTGCACGCGCCAGTGTCACCGAAGGTAATTCACCAAACTGCTGTTGGTAGTAACTTGCAAAGCGTGCTGGCTTTGTGAAGCCGCACGCCAACGCAAGAGCAGTAATTGAAGTTCCGCGAGTTGCAATCGCAAGTTGACTGCGAGCAAGCGTCAGTCGTTCTTGACGCACCCATTGCATCGGCGTGACGCCAAAACGGTCTTGGAAGGCATAATGCAAACTGCGTTTGGACATTCTTCCGACTTGCTCAAGCGAGGTCAACGAAAGAGGCTGATTGAGGCGTGAAAGAATGTGCTGACAAACATGATCGAGTTTTCGTCGAGCAAAGCCTCTGTCTGGTTTGACATCAAACTGTTCCAAAAATAACTTAGGCTGCATCATGACCGCGATTTGCCGATAAAAGCAATCATCGAGGCCTGAAAACTCGAGCAAGTCGGGTTCAAATAAAAACTGATCAAGAACGGTCGTTAACTGACGCATCACTATTTCAAACGAGACTCTTCCAACCTGAAGCTTAATTTCTCGACAGTTGTCCAAGTCCAACAGCGCTGCACTTTGCTCCTCAAGGCCAAGCATCGCGTGCGCAACCGCCTCTAGCCTCAGGGGATCGATATTGATCAACATGAACGAGCGAACAGTCGCCTCTTCGCTGTGATCGCAGGCAGCCAGATAGACCGCGCTGGTACCGGCCTCAGCACGCAGTGACGACCCTCGTGCAAAAATGGTGGCTTGCCCAACGTAAGGGATGATCAAGGTGTGCTCAGTCGTTTCTTGCGAGCGCGCGCGAATGGCAGTGCCCGCACACGCAGCAAGTCTCATACCATTTAGCGTCAACATTGACGAGCGGTGAGCAAACTCATCCTCTGGTACCAAAGACTCGCATTCTTGCAGTCCAGGCAGGATGAAGCGCAGGCGCTGACTCATGTCCTGCACGTTATTATCGAGGTGCGCGATCCGGCTACCGAAGGGTAGACCAGGCAAAACGTCTGACGCGGGTTGAAGAGCCATGAGTGTGCCTAAAAGTCAGCTTACTCATTCTGAGGTTTCATCCCTGCCAATGCGACCCAAATATCGCAAGTAACGACCAAACCGTGCAAACCGTAAAAACCAACAGCCTCACACAAGCAAATTAACGCGCGAGCGCTCGGGCCAACGTTGCCGAGGGCAATTCGCCGTACTGCTTATTGTAGTATTCAGAGAAAGTGGTGGTTTTGCTAAACCCGCAATTCAGGGCAATATCAGTCACGGTCGTACCGACACGCGCCATAACTAAATGACTGTGCGCCAGGGTCAGCCGCTCTTGACGCACCCACTGCATCGGCGTGCAATCGTAACGCGCTTGAAAAGCGTAATGTAAATTGCGCCTAGACATAAATCCCACGCGCTCTAAATCTGTCAGGTTAAGTGGCTGCCCTAAGTTGGCAAGAATGTATTGACAGACACGATCGAGGCGTCGGCGAGCGTAGGCGACGCCTGGACTCGCCTCATCCATGTCTAAAAACAGAGCCGGGTGCAACATCATTGCGACATTGCGGTAGAAATTATCGTCCATGGCGCTATAGCGTAACAGCTCAGGCTGCAACACAAACTGATCGACAACGCTCGCGAACTGGCGAAAAATCGTTTCGAAAGTCACGCGACCCACCTGCATCAGCACTTCGCGCGGCGCCTGCAATTCTTGTTCTAGCGGGGCATCGGGCATTAAGCCCAGCATGGTTCTTGCGACGCGTTCGATGCGATTCGTGTCGATATTCAGGATGAGCATCGAACGCAAGCCACCTTCGTCGACAAAGGCACAGCGAGGTAACCACACAGCAGTCGAACCTGCCTTCCAGCGAAAGGTCTGGTTCTTTACCCGAACACTCCCGCTTCCGACTAAAGGAATCAGCAACAAATTGTCAGCTTTTGTCGTGGCTTGCAGACGCACCGGACTACAGGACAGCGCTGTGAGCTTGAGCCCATTTAGTTCTACAAACGCGCTGCAATGCGAAACTGCGGCATGAACGCCAGGCAACGCACACTCTTCAATGCCAGGGGCGGTTAATCTGAGTTGCTCGCCTAAGTAGTCCAAGCGGTCGCTGATTTGGGCTGCGCGGCCGCCAAATAACAAAGGGGGTAGCGCAGTTGGAGCTTTGCGAGTAACCATGCGCGCTTGTCTAGATGTGTTGAGTTTAGATGGACCAAGACTAAGAATGGCTTGTAGCCTTGATCTGCGAGAAAAACGAGTCAACGAATATAACGCAAAGGTATCACGAAAATCGCACCAAAAGGCGTACGGCTTCTCGGTCTGAATAAATAAAAAAATTCGTTCCTCAGGTCAACGCTCTCGCATTCCTTGTGACAGGGCATAGTAGATCGGACGCATCAGATAGCGCAAAACAGACTGTCGAGCAGTCATAATATCCGCCTCGACGGTCATACCAGGTTCGATCATCATCGCGCCGTCAGATTGACCGAGCTGTTTTTTTGAAATGTCGATCAGAACCTTAAAATAGGGGGCGCGACGCTCATCCATCGTACTAAACGAGGAAATCATTGTCACTTGGCCGGGCAAGGTTCCGTAACGCATAAAATCAAACGCGCCGAACTTCAAGCGCGCCGTCTGACCGACTTTGACAAAACCAATGTCATTCGCGGCGATTTGTACTTCGGCGTGCACCTTTCCATCGGATGGCACCAAGTTCATTACCGTTGCCGCAGGCGGCACGACACCGCCCACCGTACGAAACTTCAAGTCTTGCACCGTGCCGGCCACAGGCGCAACAATATCAACGCGTTCGAGACGGTCAAGCAGCTTGAGCATCTGGCTTTCAACCTGCGCGAGTTCACTCGCGGTACTGTTCAAATCATCCAGATTTTTTCTTTCGAACCGTAAAAGTTCTGACTCAGAGAGATTCAAATTTTTGTTTGCCTCAAGCACTTGCACTCTGGAAACTAATTTTTCTTTTTCAAGATCGCTGCGTATTGCCCGTAACTCTTTAAATATTCGAATATCTTCTTCAAGCACATCGCGTTGTTCGCGAGCCATGGTAAGCGTCAGCAATTGCTCTTTAATCAAAATCGCATAGCTTGACGGAATCTTTGTAAAGTCGGGAGCCTGATCGCTGAGCAGCGCGCGCAAGCGCTGCGCACTTGCCCACAGCGCCCAATAGCGTGCCTCAAGTGTCTTGTATTCTGAACTTGCCTCGGTGGGGTTGAGCCGCATTAAGATCTGACCTTGCTGCACAACTTGACCGTCTAAAACATCAATGCTTGCGATACGACCACCGTCGAAGTGTTGAATCACTTTGACCGCTTGCACCGGCACCACCACGCCCTTGGCCGTGCTCACCACGTCGAGTTGCGCAAAGCCGGCCCAGACCACACAGGCCACAAGCGCGACGACCACCAGCCAAATAATGTGCCGCAGCAATCTAGCGGGTGCGGCATCTTCAAGCAACAAAGACTTTGACAAAATCTGATCGGTGGGCCGCCCGATTGCGAGCCCAACAGACACAGCTTGCTTTGAACGCTGCATATTCATGCCCTCAATCCGTTTTCTATTACGGCTGGTTTCAGTAAGTCGTTAGGCGACCCAGTTGCCCGCAAATAGCCGTTTTCAAACACCATCAGCGTGTCTGCCAAACGAATGTGCACAGGGTAATGACTCACGAAGATAATGGTGATTTTTCCTTTGGCAGCCGCTAAGAACTCAGAGAACTTTTGGTCGGCCAAAGGATCGAGCCCGGAGGTTGGTTCGTCGAGTAACAAAATCGAAGCACCGGCCAGATAGGCGCGCGCCAATGCAAATTTACGGCGTGTACTGATCGACAAATCTTGCTTGTTATCGCCACTGCGGTAAGCCAACTGATTGGGCAAGCGTAAGACTTGTTCAAGTCCGCCGGCCAACTCTAGCGCGGCAAGAATATCGTCATCGGTCGCCTCAGGGCGTACCAACCGCATATTTTGAGCGATGGTTGCCCTGAACAAATGAGAACGGTCTTCTGGCATGTAGCCAATTCTGCGCCGAATTTCAAACGGCGTCAGTTGGCGAATGTCAATGCCATCGATCAGGATCGCCCCGCCTTGAGCGGGATACAGTCCCAGCAATAGTTTGAAGAGCGTTGACTTGCCCCCTCCGTCGGGGCCCGTTAAAGCCACTGTCTGGCCATGACGGATTGAAAAATCAACACCCACCAACGCAGGATCGGCGCTTTGAGCGTAGCGAAAAGACACTTTCGAAAACTCAACTTTACCTGCCATCAGGCGTGAAACCGCGTTGGTGGTCTCAAACCGCTCGCCCTGAATACTCATTAACCCGTCGATTTGCTGAACCGCGCCTCTGATGTTGTTAAAGCGGCGCAGATTTGAGAAGAACATTTGTATCGGCGTCAGGACTCGCCACATCAGCATCGTTGAGGCAACCAACGCCCCCGCACCGATCTCCTGCGACAGGACCAGTGGAACAGAAATGGCAATAATCATTAGCGCAGCCAACATCATCAACAAGTGAGAGAGCGCAGCGATACGTGCAGTGGTTTTTTCGGCCTGAAACAGCAACGTACTTGCTTCAGCCGAAATACTTTTAAAGCGCTTAAACCAAATCTGCTCGATACCACACTCTTTAATCAGTCGCATTTTGTAAGCAGACTCAGTCAGGAACTCGCTTCTTGCGTTCAGCGCAGCACCGACCTTTTCACTTTGCCGCGACACCATCGGCTCGTAGATCATATACAAAAAGACATAGGCCACAATAACAGCAACAAACACCAGTAAAGCCATCGGATTAATTAAAGCCAATACTATTAAAAATACCACCGTCACGGGCAGGTCTAACAGCGTCGCAGCCAGAGGCCCGCTAAACATATCGCGTATCGACTCAAAGCCGTGAAGTCTGGTGGTTTGCGCGCCCACCGAGGCGCCCTCTGTGTAGCCGACTGGCATTTTTAACAACTGCCCAGCGACCATCGTCCCAAAGAGAAAGTCGATGCGCCCGGTCACCTCACTTAAAAGCGTGATTCGATACCGACTAAACAAAAACGAGAGCGCGACTGCGAGCACTGTCCCTGTACCAAGATACAACAGCGTGTCGGTCGCCCCCGAAGGAATCACCGCGCTATAAATTGCCATCGAAAACAGCGGACTCGTGACTAACAGCAATCCTGCAAAAAACTCAGCCACGCCGGACTGCAAAAACTGCGGAATAAACCGCTGCAAAACGCGGCGAACCGGCTGTCTCTCATTGGCAGCGATATCGACAGGATGAATAAAATAGGCCTGCCCCACAAGCAGCGAATCTGCATGCAATTCGGGTTCTTGGTCGATCGAAGCCGTCACACGCACTTGCGCGCCAACACGCCCGATCACCACAAAACATGGCGCTGCGTCTGGCACAAAGAGGCAGGGTAGCGCGCTCTCGGGAATATCTGCCAACGCACAAGACACTAGCGTTGTTTTAAACCCTAAACGTGCCAGACTATTTAAAAACTCAGGCCGCGTCATATGGTCTTCGTAGTAGGGCAATACCTCTGCGATTTCACGCGCTGAATGTCTGGCGTTGAGTAGCTTGAGCAAAAGGCTAAAGCAACCTGAGAAGTCGTTTGCACCCTTCAGAAACTGACGCGATACGGTTGTCTCAATACGCTGCCAATGGGTGAGCCCCTTGTCGCTCAGGGCCATCGAGGCTTGCAGTTTTCCAAGGTAGCCATCAAAACGCTTTGCCGAACTTGCCACAGCCGCATTCACGTTCGCCGCCAGCGTTTGCTGCGACTGCCAGTCTTGCAAGGTCAACTCAACCGCCTTGCCATGTTGCAAAGCAATTAAGCGCTCTGCGAGCGCCTGGAATTCGTTGCGTTGTGTCACAAGCACCAGCGTGACACGCCCCTGAATCGATTTCAAAAACTCGAGTAACAGTCGATCGCCTGGCAAATCGACTTCTGCATTCGCATCATCAAATAGAACTAAGTTCGGCTGGCTTGAAAAAGCGCGCACAATTGCCAGGCGCTGGCGATACCCCGGTGGCAAAATTTCGTTTGCCGTGTTGCCTACGATGGTATCCCAGCCACGCGGCAGGTTCGAGACAAACTCTGTCAGCCCCAACGATTCAGCGATCTGCAATGCCGCGGTGACCCGGGCGGGATTAAACGCGGTGATGTTTTCGAGTAAGGTTCCATCAAACATCTTCGCCGCTGTAGACAGGTACACAACGCGTCCACCTGCCCCATTACGCTCAACCTCTTGCGCCTCTTGCCCATCGATCTTAACGCTTCCCGCCTCTGGCTGGAGCAAGCCTGCCAGGCACTGCATTAAAGTCGTTCTGCCACTCGCGCCGGGCCCGACTAACGCCACACATTGCCCCGGTGCAATGTCAAGTGACAAATCGTTGAAGATCATGAAGGGATCCGACGAGCGCGCGAACCGATAGCGTAAGCCCGACACTGAAACTGCTGCGCCGACATGCGTCTCAGCAAACAGGGCACCGGTGTCCGAGTCGCTCGCTTGCGCGAGCTCGTCAATCACGAGTGCGGGCTTTAGTAAAAGCGTATTGAGTTCAAGCGCAAGCAGTCGATCTTGTCGCAGTTTGGCGAACAAACCGGTTAGTTTTTGTAAAGGTGCTAAAGAACGCATTGCCAAAAAGGTGCAGGCCGCTAATTCGCCTACCGACATCGACTCATGAATCACCATGTAGGCGCCCAGTCCAATCACAAAGACGGTCAACAAGGGATTTAGCGTCGACCCCAACGCCGTTGAGATATCAGAGCGGTAAATAAGTTGATATAAAGCCTTGGCACACGTGTGTTGCAGCCGCTCATAACGCCTGAGCATGGGCAGCTCCATGGTCATGGACTTAATCGTATGAATATTATTGAGCGTCTCGTGCGTGAAATTGCCGCGCCTCTGGTCTGCAGCCGTTTTGTTTTGCATCAGCGTCACAGTCAACTGACTGAACCACCAACTAAAGCCGCCAAAGCATAGCTGAGCGACCAACAAGACCTGACCTAGCAGCGGGTTGATTAGCATGATGATCAAGACGTAAATCAGGCTAAATGGCAAATCAGATAGTTGTTGATAGCTACTGCCGGCGTAAAGACTTTTTAAGCCACTAATCGACCTCACAATATGGGTGATTTCGCCTGCGCCTTTTTGCTCAAAGTCTTGAATTGGTTCTCCTAAAAAACGACTGACCGCCTGAGTCATCGCGGCATGTTCAAATTTTGCGGCGATCCAGGCCGTCATCGAGCTGCGTGCCATCATGGTCAGCGCCTCGAGGCAAAGTGCGACCGCGATGCCTGCCACAAACAAGGTCAGGGTACTCATAGACTGGCTGGGCAAAATGCGGTCATACAGTTGCAGCATCAGCAACGGAAACGACAACCCCAGCACATTAATCACCACCCCTGCGGCAATCACTGTTGCTCGCGACTGCGTGAAGGTGCTTAGGCGGGCGACCTGATGGTCTGAGTCAGGGTTGCTAGCCACGGCTATTCTCTTTTAAACAGCTGTCATTTTTATCGGCGACACCACCGCCGAGTGACTTGTATAAATCGACGGCCGCCTTTAATTGATCGCGGCGTGCGGTAATGACCGCGTCCTCTGAGGACAAGACCGTTTGTTCGATGGTCAGTAGCTGCACAAAGTCAATCGCACCACGCTCAAGCAACTTGCGGGTGTTGCTTGCTAACTGCTGCGCCTGATCACGCCCAACCGCCAAGGCCTGATAACGCAACTTTGTGGTTTCTAACCCATTCAGTGCGTCTTCAACATCACGCAAAGCGGCCTGCACGGTGCTGGCGTAGGCCTCTAATAGTTCAAAGTTTCGGGCGCGTGTGGCTCGAATGTCGGCATCACGTCTGCCCCCATCAAAGATACTTTGCAAAAGGTTGCTTGTAATATTAAAAAAGAAACTCTGCGGACTAAGCAGACTTGACAGATAGTAACTACCCATGCCCGTCTGACCCGCAAGCGAAAACGCTGGCAACAAACTGGCTCGCGCGGCGTACAAATCAGCCTGCGCAGATAACAGGGCAGCCTCGGCCGCTTTAATATCGGGCCGGCGACATAGCAGCTCAGAGGGTAGGCCCGCGCTCAATTGAACCCGCTTAAATGCCTCAATCGACGTTGCCTGCACGTTGAGCGTTCCGGGCACCAACCCTTGCAATTGTGCGAGCCGATTCAACTCGCGCACCCGTTGCCCGTTCAAAACGGCTACGTTTGCCTGTGTATTTTTTTCGAGAATCAATTGCTGCGACAGGTCAATCACTGTCGAATCTCCTCTGCTAACTCTTTGTGCAATCCCTTGCCTTACCTTTTTAATAGAAGCTAAATTTTTATTACCAACGGCAACTCGTTCTGTGAGCGACACCACTGAAAAATACGTTGTCACGACATCCGCGGCCAATAACAAGGCAACGCTGTCGCGCGCATACTGGCTGATGATTGATTTTTGGTAGGCCGATTCGGTGTTAAAGCCAAGTTTCCCCCATAGATCGACTTCGTAGTTAACTCGCAAACCTCCCTGGTAGATTGCTTGGGTACGCCAAGCCTCAGTGGTCGGCGCTGTGGCGACCCCGTTCCAGGGTCCTTGGTTTTGATAGCCGGCCAAGCCATCAATGGTCGGGCTTTGCAGGGCGCGTACGGCGTCGGCCTGCGCTCCAGACTGAGCTACCCGCGCAATTGCCGCTTTCAAATCGTAATTACTTTTGAACGCGGTTTCGACAAAGCCATTCAGTTCTGCGCTGCCAAAGCTTACCCACCATTTCTCAGGCACCGCAGGCAGTTCGAGCGACGCAGGCGCCTCGGCATAAGACGTTGGCACCCACTTGATGTAACTTGTCCCTGAGGGTGCATCACCCTCTTTGATGATTGGCTGACTGCAGCCAAAAAGCGCGCCGAGCAAGCTCGCTGCTAGTACACACTTTAGCCACTGTTTGCTTCGGTTGCACATAACAAAAGCTTTTCCGTTTCGCGCCGTGAAAAATGTAAAGACAAGAGACATTGAATCCAGGTTGACGGAATAAACTCGGCTCACTTCCTATGTTCGCCTTTCAAGTTAGCCTTTGTCTAGTTGAACAACAGGTTTCGCAGCACAATTGCCCAACTTACCCGCTGATTGCGTTATTAGGTGTCGATGAAGCGCTAAGACCCCAATCGGCTAAGTTATTTTTTAATTCTAAAGACTCACTTCTAAATCTTCACTTCTAATGACGTTAATGCTGTCGTCACTAGCAGGCCACTTGGCTTACTATTCAAGCTCTTTGCAAAAAACACAGGAGCGATTGCAGTCGATGGCACGCACAAGTAAATATTCTTTGAATGGGTTTGCGATCGCACTTTTTTGGGCCTGTGCTGCGCTTTTCGTACAAATGGCCATCGCAGCGGGGTGGAGCGCAAAAATACCTCAGCCCGTTCCTTACGCATTTTTACTCGCAATTCTTTTTTTTGCAGGACGTCAGTACTGGCCCGTATGTGTCGCTGTCTGTATGCTTCGGCAATTGTTCATCCTAGAGCAGCCTGTCATCACAGCCGCGATTTTAAGCCTTGCCTTCACTTCGCTTGCGCTCGCCGTCGCCTTTGCTGACAAGCGGATCTTCAACACGCCGGTGGCTTTAAACGCGCCCAAAGATATTGCTCGCCTCTTAGTCAACGCTTTGCTTCTCGCGCTGCTGGCTGTTGCACTTGAGGAGCTAATCCTCGCGCTAGACTTGGGCCAACCCGCGGTGCCCCACTCAGTCCAGTTCACGATTTTTGAGAACGGGGTTCGTCTTTTTTCACACTTTAGTTTTTTATTATTTTTAACCACAGTCTTAAGTACCTCACTCAACAAACAGAATTTACAAAAACAGTTTCTGGAATTCTTTGGCGTTGTCCTTTTAGGCGCTGCCTTTGGCAATAGCTTGTTTTATAACCAGTCCTCAACTCTGCTTTATTTCAATAGTTATGTACTGTTCGTAATCACCCCGTTAATTGGATTGCGCCTAGGCACACTAGGTGTCGCACTTTTTGCGCTCACGCTTTTTCTGTCGGCACTACTAAGCTTCGGGGGCGCGGTCGAGACCAGTGCGAACACTTCGTCTCTCTCAATTGACGAGATTCGAAGTCTGACGATCTTTCTGACCCTTTCTGGCCTTTTAACTTCGGTCATATTTAGAAGGTTTGAACGACAAAAAGAGCTGATCCAAGAGCAAACAAATTCCCTCAAAATTGCAGCAAACGTCTTTGCGTCGATCGGAGAGGCCATTGCAGTCACCGACTTGCAAAACAAGATTCTTTCAGTCAACCCTTCGTTTGAAAAACTCATTGGCCAGACAGGTGACAGCTTGCTGGGTAACGGAATCACCAGCTACATCTTTGACCAGCCCGCGCAACCCGCGATGCTGTCTATGTGGCAACAACTTGACGCTACCGAGCACTGGGAAGGCACAATTCAAGTCGGAAGCCTCAGTCAGGCACACACCACGCACCACTTGGTGATTTACAGCCATGGGCAAAATCGCGCGTCGTCAACGCGCACCTGGCTTTTCTCGCCAACGACCTCTACCAAGTTGGCGCGTGCAACGATTTATCGGCAGGCAAACTTTGATACCCTGACGGGTCTTGCCAACAGAACTTTACTGTTTGCCTCGCTGAATCGCCTGCTCGAAGCCGGTCCTGCAAAGAGCGCTGGTTTTACGGTGATTTTCATTGACATGGACAACTTAAAAAATATCAATGACTCACTGGGACACGCGGCTGGAGATTTAGTGTTGACCGAGGTCGCATCTCGGCTCAAACGAGGGTTGCGCGATGGCCTCGTGGCCCGCCTAGGAGGCGATGAGTTTGCACTTTTATCTCACGGCGGCACGACAGACGAACAAATCGCTGCACAAGTCAACGCGATATATAAAAGCTTTGGGCCAGCTCTGCGGGTTCAGGACTTCGATCTTCAAATCTCGTTGAGCGCAGGCGTGGCCCGATACCCCGACGATGGCCTCAACGCAAAAGACCTCGTCATGCATGCCGATCTCGCCATGTATGCAGCCAAAAAATCTGGTAAAAATTGTTATCGCCTTTTTGAACCTTGGATGCAACAACAGGCGAATCAGACCTTGCGCCTTCAAGAAGAAATTAAAGAAGGGTTAGCGCAAGACAGCTTTGAGCTTTATTTTCAGCCCATTGTCGAATTGCAAAGTGGCGCCGTCATTATGGCCGAAGCCTTGTTACGTTGGAACCTGCCCGACGGCACGCAGCGTTTGCCCGGTGACTTCATCGCAGAAGCTGAAGATAACGGTGCGATTATTGCGCTGGGCGAGTTCGTATTTAAATCCGCCAGCAAGTTCGCTGCGCAGCTTAGGCTTAAACACCCTGATTTTTTAATTGCGCTTAATATTTCTGCCCGGCAATTTGACGGACACGAGAACCACACCTATCACTGGCCCGCCTACCTCGCAAGTCAAGGGATTACAGCTCAGGCGCTTTGCTTAGAGGTCACCGAGCGTCTACTCTTGAATTCAACTCAGCAAGTCAGCATCAGAATCAATCACCTAAAAGAGGCTGGCTTTAAATTTAGTATTGATGATTTTGGCACTGGATACAGCTCTTTCGCGGCGCTACAGACCACCCGCTTTAGCTACCTCAAAATTGACAAAAGCTTTACTTCCACAATCACCACAAAAGCTGAAAGCCAAATTTTAATCAAAAGTATTATCGATCTGGCCAAGAACTTGGGGCTACATTGCATCGCAGAAGGCATCGAAACAGCTGCACAACTCAAGCTATTGCAAGACTTAGGCTGCCGCTCAGGCCAAGGGTATTACTTGCATCGACCCGTCAACCGTCAGCAACTCGAGCACTTAATCGACTTGCCACCATCACAGACTGTTCTTTTGACTCAACAAGCAACACCCACCTAAAACAGATAAACCGCTTTTGAATCACTGCTAACGAAGATCAAAAAAATGAAAAATCAACACGTTATTCTGGTTAGCCGTCCCTCTGGCTGGGTAACCGCTGAAAACTTCGCGCTCGTCGACGCAGACATGCCTGTGCCAGCCAACAATCAAGTCCTCATTCGCAACCAATGGTTGTCGCTTGATCCTTATATGCGAGGTCGCATCTCTGACGCCAAGTCATACGCACAAGGGGTCAACCCGGGCGAAGTCATGGTGGGTGGCGCAGTCGGTCAGATCGTCGAGTCCAATTCGCCCGACTTTCAAGTGGGTGAAACAGTCTTAGCCGCGACTGGTTGGCGTTTATATGGCACGTTGAACGCCAAAGCCGTCACCAAGATCGACACCAGCAAAGTGAGTCCGACCGCTTACTTAGGTATTCTCGGGATGCCAGGCATCACCGCCTGGACCGGCCTGATCGATATCTGCCAACCCAAAGCTGGCGAAACCGTTGTCGTTGATGCAGCCTCGGGCGCAGTCGGCAGCGTCGTCGGGCAACTCGCCAAACAGGTTGGCTGTCGCGTAGTTGGAATTGCCGGTGGCCCGCAAAAGTGTCAGTATGTCATCAGTGATTTAGGGTTTGATGCGTGTGTGGATCATCGTTCGCCAAATTTTGCCACCGAACTGGCCGCCGCCTTGCCCCAAGGGATCGACTGCCTGTTCGAAAACGTCGGCGGCGAAATCTTTGAACGCCTGCTGACGCACATGAACACCTTTGGTCGGATCGCGCTTTGCGGCATGGTGTCTGAATTTAATCGCGACGCCCATGCTTACCGCACGCTGCGTGCGATTTTGGTCAGCCGCTTACGCGTACAAGGGTTTATCGTGTCAGACAAACTCGACACCTGGCCCGCCATCCGTCAACAACTTTACGATTTAGTGGTCGCCGACAAGCTCAAGTTTCGCGAGTCTGTTGCGCTTGGCTTAGCCAGCGCACCACAAGCCTTAGTGGGTATGTTGAAGGGAGAAAATTTTGGTAAACAATTGGTGAAATTAGACTGAGCAACCCAACGGTATGCCTGAATATGAGGCGCGTGACGCGCTCATCTCGCCAGACGTTCATGGCTCATAAAAAGCGGTCTAAGATGCGGCGACTTTGTTTGTCAAGCGCCTGCATGTCGGGCAACATAAATCTTAAACCATGACTATCCGTAATCATCAGCGTCCAAGTGCTGAGGCGTCGGATATCTTCTTCGCCCTTAAGAATCAGCTTGGTTGCCCCACGATCCGTGATGACCTCCCAGATGCTGGGCGTTGAAAGCGTTGATACACTCACGATGCGCTGAATCGTCGGCATGACTTCGCGCGACGCAACCTCTTGGGCGATTAAGTCGCGCGTCGCCTCAGACAAACCGGACAAATCATCGACCCAGGCAAGCTCTTTGCCCTCGACACTCACAAAGGCTAAAAATTGGTCAGGCGCGTGCAGCGGAAACGCCCGCACCGGAGTCACCCCAACATGTATCTGTCCGTCGGACAAGGTCAGCACCAAGCGTCCAGCCTGATTACGCTCGAGTAAAAAATCAGACATCCGCTGCACCTTGCCGATTTTGATCAGACGCGGCAACCTGCGACGCGACTTTTGCCTCAGTAGGCATTTTTTCAGCTGGGTTGTCTGTGGCAAGCGCTGCGTCAGCATCAACCTCAGGCTGAACCTGACGCGATTGCGCTTGATACAAGTCGTGGTACGCCCCACCACGCGCAAGTAAATCATCGTGATTACCGATTTCGACGATTTCACCACGATCCAACACAACCAAGCGATCGGCCTTACGCAAGGTGCTCAGACGATGCGCGATCGCGATTGTTGTACGACCTTGAATCAGGTTATCAAGGGCTTCCTGAATTTCCATTTCGGTTGTGGTGTCAACCGAAGATGTCGCCTCATCCAGAATCAAAATGCGTGGATCGATCAATAATGCGCGCGCGATTGAAATTCGCTGACGCTCTCCGCCCGACAAAGCCTGACCCCGTTCGCCCACCAAAGAATCATAACCTTGGGGCAGGCGCAAAATGAACTCGTGCGCACGCGCCGCGCGAGCAGCCGCCACAATCTCTGCGCGCGTGGCCTCGGGCTTTCCGTAGGCAATGTTTTCAGCAATCGTGCCAAAAAACAAAAAGGGCTCTTGCAGAACCAGACCAATATTGCGCCTAAAAGAGGCGAGTGAATACGAGCGAATATCGACACCATCGACTCGAATTCCGCCTTCAGTGACATCATAGAAACGACAAATCATATTGACAAGCGAACTTTTTCCCGAGCCGCTGTGACCGACCAGGCCGATCATTTCACCCGCGCCGATACTTAAATTGACATTGCGCAAGACCGTGCGACTGCCGTAACGAAAGCCCACGTTGCGCAGTTCGATCCGCCCTTGCACACGGTCAAGTGGCACTGGGCGCTGCGCATCGGGCACGCTCGAGACATGGTCCAGAATGTCGAAGATGCGTTTCGCACCGGCCGCCGCTTGCTGCGTGTGCGACACAATCCGACTCATCGAGTCAAGTCGAGTGTAAAAGCGGCCAATATAGGCCAGAAAGGCGGCCAGCACACCAACGGTGATGGTACTGCTTGCCACCTGCAAAATCCCAAAGATCCAAACCACCAACAGACCGATCTCAGTCAAAAACGTCACGGTCGGAGCAAACAACGCCCACACCTTATTGATGCGATCATTGACCGCTAGGTAACGATCGTTGGCTTCACGAAACCGCGCGACTTCGCGATGCTCTTGGGCAAAAGCTTTGACCACACGAATGCCCGGGATCGTATCGGCCAAAACATTGGTGAGTTCGCTCCAGGAGCGATCAACTTTTTCAAAGCCAAAACGCAAACGATGACGCACTAGATGAATCATCCAGATGATCGCAGGCAAGGGAATTAGCGTTGTGAGCGCCAGCCAAGGGTCAATCGAGATCAAAATACACGCAGTCATCGCGATCATTAACACATCGTTGGCAAAATCGAGCAGATGCAACGACAAAAACAGATTAATTCGATCGGTTTCGCTACCGATACGCGCCATCAGATCGCCCGTACGCTTGCCACCAAAATATTGCAAGGACAGGGTTTGTAAATGCGTGAAGGTTGCTGTGCGCAAATCGGCGCCAATACGCTCGCTGACCCAAGCCAGTAAATAGGTACGTGCCCAACCGAGCAGCCACGCCAGCAAACCTGCGACAACCAAAGCCGTGAGGTACAAGCTGACTAAGTCGTAATTGATGGGCTTGCCGTTTTGAAACGGAATCAAAATATTATCCATCAACGGCATCGTCAGGTACGGCGGTACCAGCGTTGCTGCCGTTGACATCAGTGTCAGAACAAACCCCACGATCAGCGGTAATTTGTAAGGCTGCGCAAAGCGTGCCAGTCGCAATAACGCCCACGTATCGCTTGGCCCGACCGGATCGTGATCACAAACGGCGCAATCATCTTGATCGGGTGCATAGGGCGTGCCACAACTTGGGCAGGACGCCGCATTTGTCTCGAGCGCGCGCAAGGGATCAGCAAGCTTTTGTTGCAGACTGGCAAACAGCTCGGTGAGCCGGCTGACTGCAGGTGCCATGCCAAGGGTATGACGCCAAACGCCCAAACGGGTTTCGCCCTCAAAGAGCTCGATGGTACCCACTCCAGCGTGATCGCGGTGCTGCAAAGACTGCGTTGCACTTAGGGGCCAGCTCACCCACTGGTGGGCAAGAGACTCACGCGAGACCAGTCGCTCGGGCGTCAGCAGCATGATCCCTGAGACAAAAAACAGACTGGCATCCAAGTCGGGCTCAAGCCAAGCCAGCAGCTTTTCGTCGGGCCCGAGGACAGCTTGAACCTCATGCGCCCAAGCCGGCGGCAGCATCGGACTCAACGCGGTGTCAGCGGCGCCAAGAGGTGTCATGTCAGAGGCACGCTGTGCCCATCAGTCGAGACCAACAACTGCATCGGGTAGCGCTTCATTAGGGGCCAACAAGTTCGAGTGAAAATTTTTGCTCTAGGCGAATATGGCAAGTATAACGAGCATCGGACAGCGCAACAGGCGTTTAGGGACTTGGGTGATCGGGTTTAGCGATTTTGCTGCGATAATAACGAATTATCAGTATTGTTGCGATGCAATATATAGTGTTATGACAAGCGAACGCAAGATCAGGGTCGAGCAAATGGTCAGTCTGCTTGGGCCTAACAGTTGGACATACCGCCCTGTTCTCGAGGCTTGGCTTGATTTTGCAGCGCTCGAGTCCCTTTCGCCCAAGCAACAAGCTCAGGGCGTCGCCCGCTTATTACGCGCCCTACCCGCACTTTCACAGGCGCACCTAAACCTAGAAGCCTCACAAGGCTTGCAAGCCCTTCTTGCCGCAGGGCAGTGGTCGCCTCGTTTGGTCGAGCACTGCGCACTCACGCTGCAGGCGCTGGCTGCCCTGCCGGGTGGCTTTGGCGACACACAAAAAACCTCGCGACCCACTCTTTATAAGATCGTGCTGCGTGCCTGGCATCCCGTCGTCACCACCTATGCTTTGCAGGCTGCCTGCGAATGTGTTGAGGCTGCGTTAAACGATACGCATTTTGAAGTTGCTACGGCAGTTGCTCACTTGCAAGACCTGCGCCACAGGCACTGTCTGGGCCCGAGCACCGCCTGTATTGTCGATGCTGCCGATGACCGTGATATTCCGGCAATCAGACTCAATGCGGGCAATCTGCTGCAGTTGGGCTACGGTATCAATCAGCGGCGCATTTGGACCGCCGAAACCGATCGCACGGGTGCAATCGCCGAAACCATTTCGCGCGATAAAGACCTGACTAAGTCTTTGCTGCAAGCCTGCGGCGTACCCGTGCCTCAAGGCGAGTTGGTTGACTCTTCCTCAGCGGCCTGGCAAGCGGCTCAAGCCCTTGGGCTACCCGTGGTGGTCAAGCCCAGTGATGGTAACCATGGGCGCGGCGTCTTTACCAACCTAAGTTTGCAACACGAGGTCGAACAAGCCTACAACGTCGCTCGCCAAGAAGGCTCGGGCGTCATCGTCGAGCGCTTTATCTTTGGACAAGAACATCGCTTACTAGTAGTGGGCGACAAGCTGATCGCCGCGGCAAGAGGTGACTCGGCTCAAGTCAACGGCGATGGTTTAAGCACAATCGAAGTCCTAATTCAGACGCAACTGAATGCCGACCCTCTGCGGGGGCACGAAGAAGATCAACCGCTCAATTATGTCCGACTCGACCCCGCTGCACGACTTGAGCTCGCGCGCCAAGGCTTTGAGCCGCACACTGTTTTAGCGACTGGTCAACCCGCGGTCATTCAACGTAACGGCAACGTCGCTATCGACTGCACCGAACTCGTTCACCCAGAGGTCGCGGCACTCGCTTGCACCGCAGCGCGCGTCGTGGGCCTGGACATCGCAGGAATCGACTTAGTCGCCCTAGACATTTCTAAACCTTTGTCTGCGCAAGGCGGTGCGATTGTTGAAGTCAACGCCGGCCCTGGCTTACTGATGCATCTGAAGCCGGCCATCGGGCAACCTCGTCAAGTCGGACGCGCCATCGTCGCGCACAGCTTTGGCCTAGGCGATATGGCCCGTATCCCGGTCATCGGCATTGCGGGCTCGCAGGGCAGCACCATGACCGGAAAACTGTTGTTCCACCTCTTGACACTAAACGGCTGGCGCTGTGGGTTGGCAGGCAGCGAAGGCTTATTTGTTGAGCAGCGGCGCTTGCGTCACGGCGATTGTGCAAACTTCGAAAATGCCCGACGTGTCCTGATGAATCGCGAGGTTCAAGCAGCGATCCTTGAAAACGACGCGCACCAGTTGCTGACAGAAGGACTGGCCTACGAACGCTGCGAAGTGGGAATCGTCACCCAGATCGACTGGACGCAAGATCTGAGCCGCTACGCGCTCGCGAGCCAAGCCGAACACTCAAGAGTCTATCGCACCCAGATCGACGTGATCCTGCCAAACGGCATGGCAATTCTCAATGCCGACGACGGACGTATCGCCGAACTCGCTCAATATTGCGATGGACAAATCACCTGGCTCAGTCTGACTGACCACTCAGAGCAACGCCAAACAGCGCTTGCGCAAGCTCATCGCCTGGTCTGCCTGACGGACGGGCGAATTACCTTGACACAAAACACGCAGACCCACCTTCTTTGCTCGCTTGAAGCGGTTAGCACGGCACAAAACGGCTTCGATTCCAGCCAGTCGTACAACGTGCTTGCAGCAACAGCCGCCGCTTGGGCACTTGGAATGACGCCAGATTTAATTCAAGCCGGCTTGCTGAGTTTTGCCCTCGCCACTGCAGTGCCTCAATAACCACAGGAACTCATCATGGAAGTCTCTCGTATTCGTGCTCTACGCGGTCCAAACTTCTGGACACGTTTAACGGCGCTCGAGGCCGTCGTGACCTGCACTGAGTGCGAAGCCGATCTCGACCAGCTTCCCAATTTTTTAATCCACTTGCGAGCGCTTTTTTCGGACGTCAAACCACTGCGCCCTTTTGGCCATAAAGATCCGATCACGCTCGCGCATGCGCTCGAGGCGGTTAGTCTCGGATTACAAGCTGCCGCGGGTTGCCCGGTCGCCTTTGGGCAAACAATGTCGACCCCCGAGCGAGGCGTGTATCAAGTGGTGTTTCAGTACACCGAAGAGCCCGTCGGCCGGCTTGCCCTTGAACTCGCAGAGGCGCTTTGTCTGGCAGCACTAAACGCCGGATCTTTTGACACCACGCGAGCACTGGCCCGCCTGCGTGAACTTGACGAAGACGTACGTCTGGGGCCCAGCACAGGCTCGATCGTACACGCGGCGACCGCGCGTGGGATTCCCTACCGTCGGCTCACTGAAGGCAGCTTGGTGCAGTTTGGTTGGGGTAGCAAACAGCTGCGCATTCAAGCCGCAGAAACCGGCAACACCAGCGCAATCGCCGAGGCAATCGCGCAAGATAAAGACTTAACCAAAATGCTGCTTGAGGCCGCCGGCGTACCGGTGCCGCGCGGCTTCATCGCTGACACCGACACCCAGGGCTGGGAAATCGCCAATAAAATTGGCTTGCCGGTCGTTGTGAAGCCTCGCGATGGCAATCAGGGCAAAGGCGTCGCGGTCAATATCGAAACCCGCGAGCAATTAAGCGCCGCTTTCAAGATCGCCTCAGAGATCAGTCGTGACGTGATCGTCGAGCAATACATTCCAGGTCATGATTTTAGAATGTTAGTCATCGGCAACCAGCTCGTGGCCGCCGCGCGTCGTGATCCGCCCGCAGTCATCGGTGATGGCAAGCACACCGTGGCGCAACTCGTCGACGAAGTCAACACCGATCCGCTGCGAGGGGATGGTCACGCCACTGCCCTGACTAAGATTCGTTTTGACGAAATCGCACTGGCAACGCTGACCATGCAAGGATTCACTGCGCACTCTGTGCCCGAAAAAGGTAAGCGCGTTTTATTGCGCAACAATGCAAACTTAAGCACCGGCGGCAGCGCGACCGATGTCACCGACGAGGTCCATCCCGAACTGGCCGCGCGTATGGTAACAGCCGCACAAATGGTGGGTCTAGACATCGCAGGCGTCGACCTTGTCGCCGAGACGATTTTAAAACCCATGGAGGCTCAACGCGCAGGCATTGTCGAGATTAATGCAGCACCAGGTTTACGGATGCATTTAAGCCCTTCGTTTGGCAAACCACGCCCGGTCGGTGAAGCGATTATTGCCAGCATGTTTGCCCAAGGCGACAACGCACGAATCCCGGTGATCGCGGTGGCCGGTACCAACGGCAAAACGACCACGGTCAGACTGACCGCGCATCTTTTGAGCGTAAGCGGCAAACGCGTCGGCATGACCAACTCAGATGGCGTTTATATCGAACAACGCTGTATCGATACGGGCGACTGTAGTGGCCCGCGCAGCGCGCGTAACGTCTTACTGCACCCAGATGTCGACGCGGCGGTCTTTGAAACAGCGCGAGGAGGTATCTTGCGCGAAGGCCTGGCGTTTGATCGCTGCGACGTAGCGATCGTGACAAATATCGGCATTGGCGATCATCTTGGTATGAACTTTATCAATACCGTCGAAACCCTTGCCTTGGTTAAACGTGTGATCGTACAAAACGTCGCGCCCCACGGCACAGCAGTGCTCAATGCCGCAGATCCACAGGTATCAAAAATGGCTCAGGTCTGCCCTGGATCGGTCACGTTCTTCGCACTCGAGCGTCAGCACCCAGTCTTAAACACGCATCGCGCGCAAGGCAAACGCGTAGTGTTTTGTGACGACGCGCATATTGTCTGCAGCGAAGCCGGGCAAGAACAGCGACTGGCCCTGACCTCGATCCCTCTGACGCGCAACGGCACCATTAGTTTTCAGATTGAAAACGCCATGGCTGCGATCGCTGCTGCCTGGGCGTTAGGACTGGAATGGAGCACGATCAGAGCGGGACTGACAAGCTTTGTCAATGACGCACAAACCGCACCGGGTCGCTTTAACGTGTTTGATTACCGCGGTGCCACCGTGATCGCCGACTATGGCCATAACCCAGATGCCATACAAGCTCTGGTACAAGCCATCGAAAGCATGCCTGCCACCAAACGCACTGTCGTCATCAGTGGGGCGGGTGACCGGCGTGACGAAGACATCTCGCGACAGACCGAGATCTTAGGCGAGATTTTTGACCACGCAATCTTGTATCAAGATCAATGCCAGCGTGGACGCGAAGATGGCGAAGTCTTGGCCTTGTTACAAAGAGGATTAAAAAATGTGTCGCGCACCAAAGAGATCAGCGAGATTCGAGGTGAGTTTCTCGCGATCGATACGGCCTTAGCAACGTTAAAGCCCGGTGAGCTTTGTTTGATTTTGATTGATCAGGTGCAAGAAGCGCTCGACCACATCGCTCAGCGCATCGCCGAGGCTTGACGAAGCGGGGCGACACGCGTCGCGCTTCGTCAAACGGTGACCCTCAAGACTTTGTTTTCTCGCTGGTGCCGCCTGCAGCAAACGGAAAAGCCGGAAACATCGCGCGCGCCTGCTCTTGCAGTTTGTCTTGCATCTGACCAAACATGTCTTTGCTTTGTTCCACATACGAGTTCATCATCGTTTGCATCACGGGTGTTTGACCACTCATAAACTGTGTCCAAGCCTCGGGCGACACTTTAGTGTTTCCAAACAAACCTTTGGATTGATCGGTGAGACGATCTTGAACTTCCATAAACGTCTGGATATTTTTTTCAAGATACGTTCCCATCATGCCCTGCATCGCATGGCCATAAAACCGAATCAGTTGCGCCAGCATCACTGGAGAAAACATCGGCGTACCACCGCCCTCTTCTTCGAGAATGATTTGCAGCAAAATGCTGCGGGTCAAGTCTTCGGTGGATTTTGCGTCTACCACCTTAAAAACTTCGTTGTTTAAAACAAGCTGCTTAACATCGGCCAACGTGATGTAGGTACTCGTTTGTGTATCGTATAGACGACGATTCGGATATTTTTTTATTAGGCGAATAGAAGTATCTGTTGCCGCTTCGGTCATTTATGCCTCCGTATAGTATTGTGATAACGAATTGCGGGCCGCTACGCAGCCCACTCCATCACTGCCTTAACCCATATGCAAACCACCGTTTAGCGAAAAATCAGCGCCGGTTGAAAACCCGGATTCCTCAGACGCAATCCAAGCAATAATCGAGGCGATCTCTTCGGGACGGCCTAGACGCTTAACCGGAATCGTCGCTACGATCTTTTCAAGGACATCAGGACGAATCGCGCGCACCATGTCTGTTCCGATATAGCCGGGCGAGACGGTATTGACCGTCACACCCTTGCTAGCAACCTCTTGGGCGAGCGACATTGAAAACCCATGAATCGCAGCCTTTGCAGTCGCATAGTTTGACTGGCCGAACTGACCTTTTTGCCCGTTGACAGAACTGATGTTGATGATGCGACCAAAGCCGCGATCAACCATCGCTTCAATGACCTGTTTGGTCACATTAAACAAACTATTGAGGTTGGTATCCATGACGGCGCGCCAGTCGTCGGCTGACATTTTGCGAAACACGCCATCGCGCGTGATGCCCGCGTTGTTTACCAGAATATCGACTGGGCCATGCTCGGCGACAACGGCTTTAAAGGCCGCTTCGCACGAACTCCAGTCGGACACGTTGCCGACCGAGGCATAAAATTTATAGCCCAGCGCAGCTTGCTCGTCGAGCCACTGCTTGTAATCCCGACTGGGACCACACCCCGCAATAACCGTCATTCCCTCTTTGATCAATCGCTGGCAAATAGCAGTCCCGATCCCACCCATACCGCCGGTCACGTACGCTAGCTTTGTACTCATCCTCGTCTCCTTTTGCCGTCTTGTTACGGCATTGACTTGCGCTAGACTGCTCGAACTTTGACATAAGATCCAGGCGCTGCCTCAAGCACTGGATACGCTTTGTTACCAAGCTTCTTTGACGCCTTCACGCGCTCGCCGCTGTGACTGGCGAGCCAGTTGTTCCAGTCGGGCCACCAACTGCCAGAGCATTGGCTAGCTTCAGCAAACCACTGCTCGGCAGTTTGCCCGTTGACGGGTTGCTCTGCAACCCAGTAATGACGTTTGTGTTTGGCCGGCGGGTTGATCACTCCGGCGATATGGCCCGAGGCCCCCAAAACAAAACGGTTTGGACCTGGAAAAATTGCCGCAGAGGCAAAGGCCGAGTGCCACGGGACAATGTGATCTTCGCGTGAGCCGTATAAGTAGGTGGGCACTTTAACTTTGCGTAAGTCGAGCGGAACACCACAACAAGTCAGCGCATTGGGCTGGCTTAATTTGTTTTCAAGATAAGTATGACGAAAATACCAGGTAAAAAATGGCCCTGGCAAATTCGTGCTGTCGCTGTTCCAGAACAATAAATCGAACGCCACAGGCGACTCACCCTTTAGATAGTTCGAGACAACGTAGTTCCAGACCAACTCATTGGGCCGTAAAAACGAAAAGGTCGTGCCAAGCTCACGCGCCGACATTAACCCTCCGTGGCCGATCTGTTGCTCTCGCAGGCTCGCGTGTTGCTCGTCGACAAACACTCCGAGAGGACCGGTCTCTTTGAAGTCGACCATTGACGTCAAGAGGGTTAACGAAGCGACAGGGTTCTCGCCCTTTGCCGCAGCCACAGCCAACCCGGCGGCCAACAGCGTGCCACCCACGCAAAAGCCAAGCGCGTTAATCTGACTTTGACCAGAAATCTCTTGTGTGACCTTCAGCGCAGTCAAAATACCGTCGGTCAAGTACTCATCCCACGTCGCTTTTTCAAACCCATCGGTATCGTCTGCGAGTGGATTACGCCAAGACATCAAATACACCGTGAAGCCCTGGGCAAGCGCATCTAGCACAAAAGAATTTTCGGGTTGCAGATCGAGAATATAAAATTTATTGATACACGGAGGCACCAAGATCAGCGGTCGCTGAAACACCGTCGGTGTGGTCGGTGAATATTGGAGCAGCTGAAAAAACTTATTCTGAAACACAACCGAGCCAACCGAAGTCGCAACGTTTGTGCCCACCACAAACTGACTTTCGTCGCTTTGCGTGATACGACCTTTTTGGAGGTCACCCATCAGATTTACCACGCCTGCAACCAAGGTTTGGCCACCCGAATCAATGACCGCGGCTTGCGCGTCAGGATTTGTGGCCAAAAAGTTTGCGGGCGACATCGCCTCGACCCACTGCATCACAGAAAAATGTAGCCGCTCTTTGAGTTCGGCGGAAGCGTCTGACGCCTCAACCATTTTTTGCATGGCCTCAGTCGACAGCAAATACAAATGTGCCATCAGCAAATGAGGGGGGCTTGAGGCCCAGGCGGGAGCAGCAAAACGCCTGTCTTTAAGCGCAGGCAAATGGCCTTGAGTCGCTTCTTGCGACAGTCTCTGCCAGGCTTGCAGGAAGTCTTGCTGGATCGACGTTATCGCTTCTTTCGAGATTCCGGGCGGCAGGACTAATCCCTCTGGAAACGTAGAATTCATATGCAGACCTATTTATGCTCACAGCTATCGCATCGTGCGCTGCAATATCTCACTTGTCAACCCCTGTAACATAAGCGCTGGGATCAGCTTGGCGCAAGCCACGCCAAGGTCGCCATGCGTCCGGTGAGGCGGTCGCGGCGGTACGAAAAAAATCGTCGCTCTGGATCGTTTACCGTGCATAAACTACTGTTTTCAATCGTGGTGACACCCATTTTTTGCAAACGCCAGCACGCGAGGCCTGCCAGATCGGCGCGCCACTTACCAACCACCAGCGGGTCGGGTAAAAAAAGCCCAGGTTGTTCGGCGCCCTGCCCCTCAAACGCCTGCCGAACCTCTTGGCCCACCTGAAAGGCCTGCGCGCCAATCCCTGGCCCTACCCAGGCACGCCAGTCTGAAGCACGCGGTGCTTTGGCCTGCATCTTGAGCAAAGTCGCCTCGAGCACGCCCGCTGCCAAACCTTTCCAGCCGGCGTGCGCGACCCCAAGCACTGAGCCCGCTTGGTCTGCCAGCACCACAGACAGGCAATCAGCGGTTAACACGGCCAGCACACGCCTTGGTTGTGCGGTGACGCAAGCATCGGCGGACGGGGGCTGCTGGCCTGGGGCAAAGAGCGCGGGCTCGTCGGCGTCGACCACCAGAGCGCCATGCACTTGCGCAAGCCAGGCGGGCTCGCCCGGCAGTCGTTGGCGCAAGCGCTGACGATTTTCGAGCACCGTCGCGGGGTCATCTTGCGCGCCCAGACCCAGATTAAATGTGTCGTAAGGTGGTTGACCGACGCCACCCTGGCGGGTCGTGCAAAACAATTTCACGCCCTGCCACGTTTGCGTTGGCTCCAGAAACGTGAGGTCAGGTTGTGTCGTTTGTGGCATGTTCAGAGTCCTTCACATCCAGCGAATATGCTCGATGACCCGAAGCATATCGGCGGCGGCGGGGGCTGTAAATTCGATTTCGCCTGCGCCGGCAGGATCTTCAAAACGTAAGTGATGGGCATGCAACATTTGTCTGGCGGCACCTTCGATCGCGCGCCCGCCATACAAAATGTCACCTAACAGCGGGTGCCCCAGACTGGTTAAATGCGCCCGAATTTGATGGGTTCTACCGGTTTCAAGGCGGCAGGTGACTTGTGAAATATTCGAGCCCCCATACTCGCCGACCCTGACAAGCTGATAGTGCGTCACCGCAGATTTAGGTGCGCTCAGGCTGTCAACCGACATGCGCACCGGCACCTTAGGGTCGCGCCCGATCGGACGATCAACCGTACCCTGCTCAAGCATGCGACCGTGCGCCAGAGCCAAGTACTGGCGCCCCATCGTGCTCGCCTGTAATTGGCGCACTAAGTGCGTTTGCGCGACTTCGTTACGGGCAATCACTAAAAGCCCCGAAGTATCTTTATCTAAGCGATGCACAATGCCGGCACGCGCCACCTGCAAAAGCTCAGGATAGCGATAAAGCAACCCATTGAGCAGGGTGCCCGACCAGTTACCCGCGCCGGGGTGGGTCACTAGGCCAACCGGTTTATTCACAACGACCCAATCCGCCGTTTCGCCTAAAACGTCAAAAGCGACGTCTTCTGGAACAAAAGCATGGTCTTCAGGGGCAGGTTGCTCATAAACGGTAATGACATCGTCTTCTCGCACGGTTTGGCGCAATTTAGCCGGTTTGCCGTTGATCCGCACATGCCCCCCCTGAATCCAGGTCTGCAACCGGCTACGAGAATGCTTGGGCATGAGCTGCGCAAGCACTTTATCAAGCCGCTCAAGGGGCATCTCGTCGGTGACTCGAAAAACCTGCGGTTCGTCGTCGGTCAGAATATCTTCAGCAATCGGGGTGTCGGCCATTGGGACTCGTCTTATAATCAGCAGAGAATGCTAACACCAAGGATCATTTCGTGATGGGTCGCAACACTATTTCTATGTTTCAGTCGCGTGCTGAAACCACCTGGGCCGCCAGGCTGATGGTTTTACTGACGGTTTTACTGATTGCCGGTTGTGGCACCAAAGGGCCAGAGTACGATCCAACCGCCGGTTGGAACGTCGAGCGGTTGTTTGAAGATGGCAAAGCAGAAATGAACTCGGGCAACTGGCGGTTGGCCAAAGAGCGTTTTCTCGCTGTTGAAACGCGCTTTCCCTTTGGTACCTACGCGCAGCAGTCGCTCTTAAATCTGGCCTATTGTCAATGGAAAGACAAAGAGCCCGAACTCGCCGTTGCCACGTTGGGTCGCTTTCAGCAGCAATACCCCAGCAATCCTGCCGCAGACTATGCGTTATACCTGCGCGGCCTGATCAGTTTCACGCCGCCCAGTGCCGTCTTTTCAACCTTTACCGGACAAAACCCGGGCGAGCGCGATCCTAAGGCGCTGCGCCAGTCTTATGCGGCCTTTGAAGAACTGATCAAACGTTTTCCTGAAAGTCGCTACACGACCGACGCACGTAAACGCATCGAGTGGCTGATCAACACGATGGCCGAAAACGAAATGTTGATCGCTCGTTATTACTACGAACGCTTTGCCTACGTTGCGGCGATCAATCGGGCGCAGGTGGTTATCACCGAGTTTCAAGGCGTGCCTTCGTCAGAGCAAGCCCTCTACATCATGATGATGTCGTACGACAAACTCAAACTGACTGATTTGCGTAACGATACTGAACGCGTGCTACTCACTAATTTTCCAAACACCGCGCTCATCGCAAAAGGGTTTCCTAACAAATATAGTGCTTGGAATCCTCTGCGTCTGTTTTGACGAAACTTTGAAAAAACGCCAGCACCTCGTCTAACGAGCGGGTGCGCGCAAACGGGGGGAGCCCGCGCCAAAGTTGTTTGCCATAGGGCTTATCCACCAGGCGCGTGTCACCCACCATCAACACCCCCCAATCGGTTTCGCTGCGAATTAGCCGCCCTGCGCCTTGTTTAAGCGCAATCGCGGCCTCGGGCAACTGATGTTCCATAAACGGGTTACCCCCGCGACTGCGACACGCCCGCAAGCGTGCCTCTAGCACGGGGTCATCGGGGGGTGCGAAAGGCAGCTTGTCGATCGCGACCAAGGTCAACTTCTCGCCCACCACATCAATGCCTTCCCAAAAACTTGCGCTTCCGACCAGCACAGCGTGGTCAAGTGTACGAAAACGCTCAAGTAAATCGCGGCGTGTGCCGTTGCCCTGACGCATCAGGGGCCAGGTAATCCCCAGGCGATCGTACGCCTCGCCAAGCAAACCTGCACACGTTCGACCGCGCGCAGAGTCGTGCAGAGCACCAACGCCCCGCCCTGGCTCGCCTGAATTAAGGGGACCAGCGTGTCAACAAAGGCAGGTAAGAAATCAGGAGATTGCGCGGGCGGTAATTGTTGAGGAACAAACAACAGCGCTTGCTTAGCATAATCAAAAGGTGATTCAAGACGGATTGTTTGGGCGGCTTCCAGGCCCAGGCGCGAGGTGAAATGTGAAAAATCGTTTTGCACAGACAGCGTCGCCGACGTAAAAATCCAAGCCTGCCCTGCCTGGCGGTAGCGCGAAAAGGCCTCGGCAACAGACAGTGGAGCAGCGTGTAAGCGGACATGATGCAGACCGCACTCTACCCAGCGCACAACTTGCTGCAGTTCTTGAATCGGCGCGCGCGAGTCGCGCCCGGGCTGACCCCACTGAGCCAGACGCTCGGATAACTCGAGGCAGGTGCGCGCAGCTGCAGCAAGGTCCGGATGTTTGTCTTCGACGGTTGTCAGCATTTTGCCGATTTCATCAAGGACGTCTTGTAAACGTGCACGTGAGGCATCGAAGGCGTCGGGCTCAGGAAACGCCTCGAAGGTCACGCGCTTAGACGACAGGTTTTCAAGCGCAGCGCAGGTCAGACGCAATTCGCGCGCCGCGTGCTCAAGGCGTTTCGCTTGCTCAGACCAGTTGGTCATCTCGCGCGCGTGCGCCAGACCGGCGACTTCGATCAGCTTGGACAGATCCAACAGTTGATGGGTTGACAGGCTACTGCCTAAAAAACGAGTGGCGGTATCGGGCAATTGATGGGCTTCGTCAAACACGACAGTATCAGCGGCTGGCAGCAAATCAGTGATGCCCTCGTCGCGCAGCATGACGTCGGCCATAAACAAAGCATGATTAATCACCACGACATCGGCCTCTTGCGCTTGCCGACGCGCTTTCAACACAAAGCAATCGCGCACATTTGGACAATCTTGACCCAGGCAGTTTTCACGGGTCGAGGTCACACGTTGCCAGATCTCGGCTTCTTCGGGCACCGAGGGTAAGTCGGCACGATCCCCTGTTGTGGATTGTTGCGCAAAAGTGTGTATGTGTCGTAACTGCTGGACCTCGGCCCGAGACTTTAACGCACGATCTTCGGTTTGAAGCTTTTCAAGGTGATAGTGACACACGTAATTACCGCGGCCTTTCAGCAAGGCGATCGAGGCCGGCACGCTCAGGGCCTCACGAACACGAGGCAAGTCGCGCGCAAATAGCTGATCTTGCAAGGTACGGGTGCCGGTCGAGACCAACACTTTGCCGCCCCCAAGCAAGGCCGGCACCAGATAGGCCCAGGTTTTACCGGTACCGGTGCCAGCCTCGGCCACCAGCGTTGAGCGCTCGGCGATCGTACGCTCAACCATCTGCGCTAACTCGATTTGCGAGGGTCGTACCCGAAAGCCTGGCGCGATTGCGGCAAGCGGACCTTCAAGCGAAAAAAGCTGAGAAATCAACTGATCTGACATATGTGGCACCAAGAAGCTAGGCGGATCATACCGCCTCAAGTGAATCAGAATCCGGACTGTGGCAAAATCATCCGTTTGCCTTCGTTAAAAAGCCACGTTTCCAATGACTAAACCGATTTCTGCCAAACCTACCACCCTAGATGCTGCCGCAACAGCGGCGAGCACGGCCGCTGCTGCCCTTGCTGCGACAACCACACTAGATGCTGCCGCCTCTGCCGCAACCACCTTTAGCGCTCCAGTCACTTTGCAGGAGGCTGAAGCGCGGATTGTGGCGCAACTCGCACAAGAGCTTGGCATCCGTGCCGCGCAGGTGCTAGCGGTGATTGAATTGCTCAATGACGGCTCGACCGTGCCGTTCATTGCCCGCTATCGCAAAGAAGCCACAGGTGGTTTAGATGACACCGTATTGCGCAACTTGGATACGCGTCTTTTGTATTTGCGCGACCTCGAAGAGCGTCGTGCAGCGATCTTGGCCTCAATTACAGAACAAAACAAACTCACGCCTGAACTTGAAAAAGCACTTCAACAGGCTGACACCAAGCAGCGTCTTGAAGACTTGTATGCCCCCTACAAGGTCAAACGTCGCACCCGCGCGCAAATTGCCCGGGAAGCGGGGCTAGAACCCCTGGCAGATGGCATTTTGTCTGATCTGCAATGCGATCCTAGCTTGTTAGCCACGCAGTATTTCAACACCGCAGCCAATATCAACGACGTCAAAGCCGCGCTTGATGGCGCACGCGACATTTTGGCAGAGCGCTACGCTGAAAACGCTGATTTGCTCAGCGACATGCGTACACACTTGTGGTCGCATGGGTATCTTTATTCAAAGGTGGCTGACGGCAAAGAAGCCGACGGTGCAAACTTCAGAGACTGGTTTGACTTTAACGAACCCCTGCGCACTCTGCCCTCGCATCGTATCTTGGCCATGTTGCGCGGCCGTCAACAGGGCGCGCTCGAACTTCGCATTGGACTCGAGACCCGTCAAGATATTATTGTTCCGCACCCCTGCGTCGAACGGGTGGCCAACTTTTTAAAGCTCGGTCGCGATTTGTTTTCGGCAGCGCCGTCTGCACGTGCCAAATGGTTAGCCGATGTGGCACGCTGGACTTGGCGGGTCAAACTCTTAACCATGTTTGAATCTGAAATGGTCACGCGCCTGCGCGAAAGTGCCGAGACCGAGGCGATTCGTGTATTTGCCGCCAACTTAAAAGATCTGCTGCTCGCCGCACCTGCCGGCCCGAAGGCTGTGTTGGGTTTGGATCCTGGTATTCGCACCGGCGTCAAAGTGGCTGCGATTGATCACACCGGCAAAGTCGTTGAAACCGCAACCGTGTACCCGTTTGAACCGCGTCGTGATCGCGCTGGCACGCTAGCGGTGTTAGCGACCCTCGCACGCCGTCACAAGATCGAACTCGTGGCGATCGGTAACGGCACAGCCTCGCGCGAAACCGAAAAACTCGTTGTCGATTTAATGGCCGCTCAGCCCGATCTTCAATTGACGCGAGTCGTGGTGTCTGAAGCGGGGGCTTCGGTGTATTCGGCCTCTGAGCTCGCTGCGCTTGAGTTTCCGGATCTTGATGTGACCTTGCGTGGCGCTGCGTCAATTGCACGTCGCCTACAAGATCCGCTGGCCGAGCTCGTCAAAATCGAACCTAAAGCCATCGGCGTGGGCCAGTATCAACACGACTTGAATCAGCGCGAACTCGCACGTTCGCTTGACGCCGTGGTTGAAGACTGCGTGAACGCCGTTGGCGTCGATGTCAACACTGCTTCAGCCGCGTTGTTAGCGCGCGTCTCGGGGTTAAACAGCACCTTAGCCAAAAATATTGTCAGCTATCGCGACGAAAAAGGCGCGTTTGCCAATCGCAAGGCACTCAAAGAGGTCTCGCGCTTTGGCGAAAAAGCCTTTGAACAAGCGGCGGGTTTTTTACGCGTTCAAAACGGTGACAACCCTCTTGATCGCTCCTCCGTTCACCCTGAAGCCTATCCGGTGGTTGAACGAATTTTGAAAAAAATTGCGAGCGAGATGAAAGATGTGATCGGCAATCGCGACAAACTAAAAGGTTTATCGCCCGCCGAATTTGTGGATGAAAAATTTGGCGTGCCAACTGTGCGGGATATTTTGTTAGAGCTCGAAAAACCCGGTCGCGATCCAAGACCAGAATTTAAGACGGCCACGTTCAAAGAAGGCGTTGAGACGCTGAACGACTTGCTGCCAGGCATGATTTTGGAAGGCGTTGTGACCAACGTGGCAAACTTTGGTGCCTTTGTGGATATCGGTGTGCATCAAGACGGCTTGGTGCATATCTCGGCGCTGGCTGAAAAATTTGTGAGTGACCCACGTGATGTGGTGCGCGTTGGGCAAACCGTGCAGGTGCGCGTGCAAGAAGTGGATATTGCGCGCAAGCGCATTGCGTTGACGATGCGACTCAATGACGATGCGCCACCGGGTAGGTCGATGGCTGCGGGTGGTGGTTCAGGTGGCGGCAACAATAGTGGTTCAGGTGGTAACAGCAATCGCGGCGCGCGCAAACCTAACGCTAGCAGCACACCCGAGCCAAGTCCAGGTGGTGCGATGGCGGCGGCGTTTGCCAAACTTAAAAAAACGTAACGCTTTCGTGTTTCAGAAGCTTGCACTCAGCACTGAGTGCAAGTCGTGCCTCGCGAGGTTACTTGACGAGTTTGCGTCACTGAGCTGTGTCGCGAGGCTAAGCACGTGTAGGTTTCGTTGCCAGGTCGCGTCGCCTCGCTATGCCGCTTTGCTGCAGGGCTAGGCAACGTCGCTCGGCTGCATGGCCAACGTTAGGGCCGCTATCAGTTGCTCACGCTGTTCGCTTGAAGCGCTGTCGGGCGCCTTGGCAATGACTTGCTCGCCTTGCACAATCAGCAAACCCACTGCACCCTCAAGCTTGATACTAGCCTGCGCGCCTGCTTGCTGCAGGCCATGCATCGCGGCACCTGCCAGTTTAGGATCGGCAAAGGCGATCGAAGAAAATAACTCAGCGCCATCTTGCGCCAGCAAGCGAAACCGAAACTGACCGACTTCGTCTCTAAAGGTAACGTAACGCGCACTTTTCCCTGCAGATTTTTCTTTTTTAGCAGGCTGAGAAGACGTTGCCGTACGAGAGGTGGCTAAGCTACGCAAACCAACCGCCTGCCGCAACTCTAGAATAAAGGGTGTTGCAACCGCACGTGCCTTGCGAGCACCCTCTTGCAAGATCTCTTCGATACGATCGGGGTGCGACATCAAGTCTTCGTAGTGTGCACGTAACGGGCCCATCTCTTGTTCGATTCGGTCGCACAAACGCTTTTTGCATCGCCCCAACCCAACCCCGCCAACAGTTCAGCATGAAAGTTTGCGCTCTCGGCAGGTTGTGCAAAGGCCTTGTAGATCAGATATAAGTGCGAGGCATCTGCGTCTTTGGATTCGCCGTGCCCACGCGAATCAGTCAAAATTTTAGCGATGGCAGAGTTTAGAGCTTTGGCACCGCCTTCAAATAAAGGCACGGTGTTGCCGTAACTTTTAGACATCTTACGACCGTCAAGGCCTGGCAAGGTTGCGACGTCTTCAGAGATCATCGCCTCTGGCAACACAAAAAAATCACGCCCTTGGCCAAACAAATGATTAAAGCGCTGGGCGATATCACGCGCCATTTCAAGATGCTGTGTTTGGTCACGTCCAACCGGCACCTTGTGGGCGTTGAACATCAAAATGTCGGCGGCCATCAAGATGGGATACGAGAACAAGCCCATATTGATGCCATCATCGGCCTCAACGCCTTTTGCTGTATTTTGATCAACAGAGGCTTTATAGGCGTGGGCACGGTTCATTAAACCTTTAGCGGTCACGCAGGTGAGCATCCAGCAAAGCTCTGGAATCTCGGGAACATCCGATTGACGATAAAAAGTGACGCGTTGAGGATCAAGGCCTGAGGCCAACCAAGTTGCAGCGATTTCAAGTCGCGAACGTGCAATCAGGGCGGGGTCCTCAGACTTAATCAGTGCGTGATAATCCGCCAAAAAGAAGAAAGCATCGACGTTGCGTTGCTGGCTAGCCTGTATCGCCGGACGGATCGCCCCCACATAATTGCCGAGGTGGGGTGTACCAGAAGTGGTAATGCCAGTCAGAACGCGGGTATTCATAAAGGGCCAAGTACCAAGGTTTGAGAAAACGGCTAAGTCACGAGTGTAACGTCTACAACGGTCATGAGTTGGAAACGGCTAGCTATCAAACGCCAGCCGAACGCTTAAGCTCAAATACTGACGGTATCGCGACGGTCAGAGTCTAGATACTCTTTAGATTGCATTTCAAGAATACGAGACACCGTGCGATGAAACTCGTTAGCCATTGGGCCCGAGGTGTAAATTTCGTCCGGTTCGCAAGCGGCTGACATAATCAGCTTGATTTTATGATCGTAAAAAACATCAATGAGCCAGGTAAATCGGCGCGCCTCAGAGGCTTCGCGCGGGCCCATTTTAGGCACGTCAGACAAGATCACCGCATGAAAGCGACTGGCTAATTCAAGATAATCATTTTGCGAGCGAGGGCTACCACAAAGCGTTGCAAAATCAAACCAGACCACACTACCCGCGCGCTGCTTCGCTTGAATTTTTCGATGCTCAATGAGCAGTACAGGATCTTGCGGCGAAGTATCGGCCAATTGATTAAAGGTTTGAAGCAAAGCCTCGTCTGCCTGCTTACCCATCGGCGAGTGATAGCACTTGACTTGCTCGAGGGTACGTCTGCGATAGTCAATGCCCGCATCAACATTCAAGATGTCCATGCGGGCTTGAATCAGTTTAATCGCAGGTAATAAGCGATCACGATGCAAGCCATCAGGGTATAGCGTAGAAGGTTCGTAATTTGAGGTCATCACAAACGAGGTGCCAAACTCAAAAAACTTCAAGAGCAAGCGATACAGAATCATCGCGTCGGCCACATCCGATACATGGAACTCGTCAAAACAAATTAAACGATAGTTTTTTGAAATACGACGCGCGACTTCGTCAAGCGGATCTTGCATCCCTTTGACTTCGTCAAGCTGGCGATGCACGCTGCGCATGAACTCATGAAAATGCAATCTGGTTTTACGCGTAACTGGCACAGTTGCATAAAACGAATCCATCAAAAAACTTTTACCTCGACCTACGCCGCCCCATAAATAGACCCCGCGCGGGGTTTCAGGGCGTTTAAACAAACGCTTGAGCGCGCTTGAACGCTGTACCTTAAACCCAACCCAGTCGTCGTAGTAGCGCTGCAGACGCGTGACCGCGGCGCGCTGAGCGGGGTCGGATTCATACCCCCGTTCAGTGAGTGTTTGCTCGTAGGATTCAAGAACGTTCACAATATTAAAAATTCAGCGTACGCTTATCAACGGCCAAGGCAGCCTCTTTCATCGACTCAGATAAAGTAGGATGCGCATGGCAGATGCGAGCAATGTCTTCAGCCGCACCTTTGAACTCCATAATGGTCACGGCTTCGGCAATCAATTCTGAGGCCATCGGGCCAATGATATGCACCCCTAAGACTTCGTCGGTCACGGCGTCGGCCAGGATTTTGACAAAGCCGGTTGTGTCACCCAAGGCACGAGCGCGACCATTGGCCAAGAACGGAAAACTTCCGGCTTTGTACGCATGCCCCGATGCCTTCAGTTGTTGTTCGGTCTGTCCCACCCACGAGATCTCGGGCGAGGTATAAATCACCCACGGTATGGTATTGAAGTTAACATGGCCGTGCTGGCCATCGATCCGTTCGGCCACGGCAACCCCCTCTTCTTCGGCTTTATGCGCCAGCATCGGGCCACGCACGACATCGCCAACGGCCCAAACGTTAGGCAAATTGGTTTTGCACTCACCATCCACGACGATAAAGCCGCGCTCATCAAGCTGCAAGCCAACCGCTTCGGCGTTCAGGCCGCCGGTGTAAGGCACGCGACCAATCGACACAATCAGCTTGTCGAAGACCAGTTTATGCTCGGTGCCGGCGGTATCGGTGTAAGGAACTGTGATGTTCTTAGCGCCCGCTTTGATCTCGCCAAGCTTAATACCCATGTGAATCGCCAAACCTTGTTTGGTAAATATTTTGAGCGCTTCTTTGGCAACCTGCGTATCGACGGCCGCCAAAAATTCTGGCATGGCCTCAAGCACGGTCACCTCAGCTCCCAGACGAAGCCAGACGCTGCCCATCTCTAGCCCGATGACACCCGCGCCAATGACTCCTAATTTTTTTGGCACCGTCGCAATATTTAAGGCGCCATCGTTCGACAATACTTGTTGCTCGTCAAAGGGCAGACCAGGCAGTTCTCGCGCTGAAGATCCGGTTGCAATCACAACATGTTTGCCGACGATGTCGGCCGTCGTTGTGCCGCTGATATGGATCGCCCAACCGCCTTCAATCTTGCTGGTAAAGGCACCTTTTCCATGAAAGAACGTAATCTTGTTCTTTTTCAACAAATACAAAATACCATCGTTGTTTTGCTTCACAACGCTATTCTTGCGACCAAGCAACTTTTCAAGATTCAGGCTAACGCCTTTAACTTCAATGCCGTGCTCTGCAAAATGATGATTAACCTGATCGTAGTGCTCTGAAGACTGAAGCAACGCTTTGGACGGAATGCAGCCTACATTGGTGCAGGTGCCGCCAGGCGCGGGACCACCCTGACCGTTCTGCCAAGCGTCAATACATGCCACCGACATCCCCAGTTGAGCCGCTCGAATGGCCGCAATATAGCCGCCTGGGCCCGCACCGATCACCACAACATCAAATTGAGTAGACATGAATATCTCGGGGTTAGATTTCGAGTAACAAGCGTTGTGGATCTTCGAGTGCTTCTTTCATCGCAACCAAGCCCAAGACTGCTTCACGGCCATCAATGATTCGATGATCATAAGACAGTGCGAGATAGTTAATTGGCCGAATCACAATCTGGCCTTTTTCGACGACAGCTCGCTCTTTGGTCGCGTGAACGCCTAAAATCGCTGACTGAGGCGGATTGATAATTGGCGTTGACAACATCGAACCGAACACACCACCGTTTGAAATCGAGAACGTACCGCCGGTCATTTCTTCGATACCGAGCTTGCCTTCTGAGGCGCGCTTGCCAAAGTCGGCAATCGTTTTTTCGATTTCGGCGATTGAGAGTTGATCGGCGTTACGCAAGATCGGCACGACCAAACCACGCGGGCTACCCACTGCGATACCAATGTCAAAATAGCCGTGATAGATGATGTCTTTGCCATCAATTGAAGCATTCAATACCGGATAGCGTTTAAGCGCTGCCACGGCTGCTTTGACAAAGAACGACATAAAGCCAAGCTTGACGCCGTGTTCTTTTTCGAATTTGTCTTTGTACAAGTTGCGCAGGTCAATCACGCCTTGCATATTGACTTCGTTAAACGTCGTCAGAATCGCGTTGTCTTGTTGCGATTGCAACAGGCGTTGGGCCACACGCGCGCGCAGACGACTCATTGGCACGCGCTGCTCTGGACGGCCGTCAAGAGACTGGGTCAAAGCCACCGAAGGATTCGCCAACGGGGCGGGCCTGGCAGGAGTGGGGGTGGGGGTGGGGGTAGCTGCAACGACTGGTGCAGAGGCCCCCAGAGCGTCACCCTTTGTTATCCGACCATCGCGCCCTGAGCCCGCGACAACTGAAGCCGCAACACCCTTATCAGCCAGGATTTTTGCAGCGGCAGGGGACGCCACGCCGGCACTGCCTGAGGTGACAGGTGTGGGTGGCACAGCAACGGCGGCGACAACAACCGATGCAACCGAGGCAGCGCCCGCTGCGGCAGGCGTCGCGGCAACGGCCTTGCCCTCGGTGTCGATCCGGGCAATGACTTCACCCGAACCCACCAGACTGCCATCCCCCCGAACGATTTCAGCGAACACACCCGAGGCCGGCGCAGGCACCTCAAGCACGACCTTATCGGTTTCGACTTCAATCAAAATTTCATCTGCTGTGACAACTTCGCCGGGCTTTTTCTTCCAGGTAAGCAAAGTTGCTTCAGAAACAGATTCAGACAGTTGGGGCACAACTACATCGGTGATTGCCATTTTTTTTCCGTGAGGGATCGTAGTATTTTGGTAGTGTCGCTTAGCTTGTGTGGTCGCTTGGCTTGCGTTATTTAGTTAGCATGAACACTTTGAACTTGCCAAAGGCTTGCTCAACCAAGGCCTTCTGCTGCTCTTGGTGCTTGGCCAAATAACCCACAGCAGGAGAAGCTGACGCCGGACGACCGGCGTAACCCAGTTTTTGCCCGGCAGACATATTTTGATACAGGTGGTGTTGAACATAAAACCAGGGACCTTGGTTTTGCGGCTCGTCTTGCACCCACACGACTTCGGTGGCTTTAGGGTATTTGCGAAGCTCGGCTTCAAAGGTCTTGTGCGCAAACGGATACAGTTGTTCGACACGGATAATCACCACCGAGTCATCTTTTCGGTCGGTGCGGCCGTGCACCAAGTCGTAGTAGACCTTGCCCGAGCAGGCCAAGACGCGTTTGACTGACACGGCTTTAATTTGCGCATCGAGCTCGGGGATGATCGGCTGAAACCGACCCGCCCAGAATTCTCTTAAAGCAGAGCCCGCGTCTTTGTTTCGCAGCAATGACTTGGGTGTCAAAATCACCAAGGGCTTGCGAAACTGCCTGACCATTTGACGACGCAACAGATGAAAAATCTGCGCGGCCGTCGTGGGCTGCACAACTTGAATATTGTTGTCCGCGCACAGCTGCAAAAAGCGCTCGATACGTGCCGAGGAGTGCTCTGGCCCTTGACCCTCGTAACCGTGCGGCAACATCAGGGTCAAGCCCGACTGGCGACCCCATTTTGCCTCGCCAGACACAATGAATTGGTCGATAACGACTTGCGCGCCATTCACGAAATCGCCGAATTGGGCTTCCCAAATAGTTAGCGTGTTGGGGTCTGCACAAGAGTAACCATACTCAAAGCCCAAGACCGCTTCTTCGGACAAAACTGAATCGATCACCGTAAAGGGTGCCTGACTGGCTGACACATTTTGTAACGGGATATACGTGCCGTCATCCCAGCGCTCACGATTTTGATCATGTAAGACCGCGTGACGATGAGTGAAGGTGCCGCGACCAGAGTCTTGGCCCGTGATACGAATCGCATAACCCGCCTTGACGAGGGTTGCAAAGGCTAGATGCTCGCCCATGCCCCAATCAAGGTTTTGGTCGCCGCGCGCCATGGCACGACGATCGTTGAGCAACTTGGTTACCAACGCATGCGGTGTGAAACCTGCGGGCGTTTGAGTCAGCGCGTCGCCAATACTTTTAAGTTCGGCAAGTGGCACACCGGTGTCGGCCTGATCTGTCCACTTTGCGTTTAAGAACGGGGTCCAGTCAATCGCGTATTTGCTTTTATAGTTGGTCAACACCGGTTCAATTGTGCGTTGACCGTCTTCCATGTATTGACGGTAGTCTTTAACGAGCTGATCGCCCTCACCGTCTTTGAGCACGCCCTGAGCCGTGAGTTTGTCTGCATACAGCTTGCGTGTGCCGGGATGCGTGCTGATCCGCTTGTACATCAGAGGCTGTGTCAGTGAGGGCGTGTCTTGTTCGTTGTGACCAAGCTTACGAAAACACACGATATCAACCACAACATCGCGACCAAACTGCATTCTGAAGTCGAGCGCCAAACGTGTCGTGAACGCCACGGCTTCAGGATCGTCACCGTTGACGTGAAAGACCGGCGCTTCGATCATTTTTGACACATCGGTGCAATAAATGGTTGAGCGTGTGTCGCGAGGGTCTGATGTGGTGAAGCCAATTTGATTGTTAATGACTAAGTGAATGGTCCCGCCCGTGCCGTAGCCCCGCGTTTCGGCGAGGTTGAGGGTTTCCATGACGACTCCCTGGCCTGCGAACGCCGCATCACCGTGTACCAGCACTGGTAACACTTGTTTATAACCGTCGGCGCCGCGGCGCTCTTGACGCGCTCGCACGCTACCTTCGACCACTGGGTTGACGATTTCGAGGTGAGACGGGTTAAAGGCGAGTGACAGATGCATCGGCCCGCCTCGGGTTGATAAATCGCTTGAAAAGCCGTTGTGATACTTGACGTCGCCATCGCTCAGTCCTTCGGCGTGATGACCTTCGAATTCAGCGAACAAATCACCAGGCATCTTGCCCATGATGTTCACCAACATATTCAGGCGACCCCGGTGGGCCATGCCCACCACAATTTCTTGCACGCCAGACTCGCCGGCGTGGTGGACGAGCTCATCCATCGAAGCGATAAAGCTTTCGCCGCCTTCAAGGGAGAAACGCTTTTGACCCACATATTTTGTGTGGAGATAACGCTCAAGGCCTTCGGCCTCGGTGAGCTGCTGCAAAAGGTAGCGCTTGCGCTCTGCCGTCACGGGCGGGGCTGAAAGCGTGGATTCGAGACGCTCTTGGACCCAGCGCTTCACGGCGGGATCGGAGGCGTGCATGAACTCAACGCCCACTGAACGGCAATAGGTATCGCGCAGGGCTTTGAGGATCTCGCGCAAAGTCATGGTGCTTGCGCTTGAGAAATAAGTATTTGCGGCAGAGAAGGCCTGATCAAGATCGGCTTCGTTTAAACCATAAAAAGATGGATCTAGCTCAGGAATCGCGGGGCGATCTGTGCGCTTGAGTGGGTCAAGCTCGGCCCAGCGCGAACCTAGGCTTCGATAGGCTGCAATCAAAGACTGCACATGCACTTGTTTGGTGGCGACGGCCAAATCTGATTCTTTGGCACGTTGCATAAAACCATTCGTTTTGGCGCGAAAAGCAAAAGATTCAACGATAGGCGCGTGCGCCTGGTCGCGTGTGGCTTCTTGTCCGTCGGTGGCTGGCATGTGTTGTAGCTGGTCGAAATAGGCTCGCCAATTCTCTGGCACGGCGCCAGGATTATCGAGATAAGCTTCATAAAGCTCTTCGACATAGGGGGCGTTACCCCCAAACAGATAGGAGTTTTTTAGAGATTCGAGTTCTGATGACATTTGACGCTTCACCTTGTCGGGTGTTTCACCCGTTACGATGCAGGAATACCTTCCGTTTACTCGGCTAAACCGATTTGCGGATAGCGGGTAGAAGGCAGTTGTTTGAGCCTTATAGTCCGGCACGAGAGTATAACCCTTCAGCGCCATATTCATCTAGGCGTCGGCCCGATGTCCCTGATTTTTTTAGGGGTATTAAAAAGGCGACCGCAAGGGTCGCCTTTTTGCAAACTAAGCTGCGCTTGTTTATTTTCGTTTTGGTACCGAACGCGACGTCGCACCTTGATACAACTGACGTGGACGGCCAATTTTGTATTCAGGGTCAGAAATCATTTCGTTCCATTGCGCAATCCAGCCCACGGTGCGCGCTAAGGCAAAGATCGCCGTAAACAAGGCCGTGGGCACACCAATCGCACGCTGAACGATGCCAGAGTAGAAATCGACGTTTGGATAGAGCTTGCGCTCAACGAAATACGGATCTTCGAGTGCAATGCGCTCAACTTCCATGGCGAGTTTGAACAAGGGGTCGTTTTCAAGCCCCAAAGCTGCCAAAACTTCTTTGCACGTTTGCTGCATCAGCTTTGCACGTGGATCGTAGTTTTTATAAACTCGGTGACCAAACCCCATCAAGCGCACGCCAGAGTTTTTATCTTTGACTTGTTCCATGAACTCGCCAACTTTAGCCATCCCGCCCTTGGCTTGCAACTCTTCGAGCATTTGCAGGCAGGCTTCATTGGCACCACCGTGGGCTGGGCACCACAGGCAGGCGACACCCGCTGCGATGGCGGCAAAG